>CBDDBX010000007.1:0-80076 GCA_965225955.1 Candidatus Aminicenantia bacterium | reverse complement strand
TAAGAACGTAATCAACATCACGATAACCTGAATCATTCATTTCAGGTCTTCTTGCTTCAAACTTCTTAGCAGTACAAGGCATTACTGATACACTTACAATTTTTGAAGGATCAATATCGTACTCTTTTGCAAAATATGTTTTAACAAGAGCACCAAACATCTGCTGAGGAGATTTACATGTTGATGTATTTTCAGCAAAATCAGGGAAGTATGTTTCCATAAACTTAACCCATCCTGGTGAACATGATGTAATCAGAGGCAGAAGGTTCTTCTTGATTTCACCTTTCTGAGCAGCACCAATGAATTCAGCAACTCTGTTAACCAGTTCAGTTCCTTCTTCAAGAATTGTAAGGTCAGCAGAGAAGTTTGTATCAAAGATATGATCAAATCCCATTCTTTTCAAACAGGCATACATTTTACCTGGTGTAGCTGTACCAGGTTCGAGACCAAACTCTTCAGCAAGAGAAACTCTGATAGCAGGAGCTTCCTGAACAACAACGATTTTTTCAGGATCCATAAGAGCATCCCAGACTTCGTCTATTTCAGATTTTTCTCTCAGAGCGCCTGTAGGACAAACTGTAGTACACTGACCACACTTAACACAGGAGCTGTTATTAAGGCCATCTTTAAAGAAAGTATTTACATTTACTTCAAAGCCTCTGTCTGCAAAATCGATAGCATATACTGTCTGAACATCGTTACAAACAGTGATACATCTTCCGCAGGCAATACATTTTTTAGGATCTCTTACAATCGAAGGACTCTGCTCATCAAGAGGAGTATCTTCATAGATTGCAGGGAATTTTTCCATATCAACACCAAGATTATTAGCAAGATCCTGGAGTTCACAGTTTTTATTTGAAACACAAGTCGGGCATACAACTTCATGATCTGAAAGAGTAAGCTCAACAAGCTCTTTTCTCATAGTTCTCAGAGCCTTTGAATTGGTTCTGACTTTCATATCTGCTGCTACCGGAGTACAGCATGATCTCTTTGGTACCGGTGATCCTTCCAGTTCTACAACACAGATTCCGCAGGCTGCAGTTGGTTTCAGATCCGGATGGTAGCAAAGTGTTGGAATGTTGATTTCAAGTTTTTTGGCAGCATCAAGAATTGTAGTTCCTGCAGGAACTTCAATTTCATTGCCGTCGATATATAGTTTAACCATATCAGACATTATACAATCCTCCTGTTCTTAGATGATTTTGGTTTGGTATCGAATTGGGTTTTAAATTCTTCCCTGAAGTTTTCAATTGCGCTTTTTACCGGCATTATAAGAGACTGACCAAGAGGACAGAGAGAAGTATTAAGCATAACATTTGATATACTTATCATCTCATCAAGTTCCTCAGTTGAGCCTTCATCTTTTCTAAAGCCTTCAATCATGTTAAGTAGCTGTTTAGTCCCAATTCTGCAGGGAGCACACTGACCACATGATTCATGAGCAAAGAACTCAAGTACAGAGTGAAGTATCTCAACAACTGAAGCGTCTTCATCCATTACCAGTATTGCACCGGAACCCAGTGCAGCAGCATTCTCTTTAAGGCTTTCGTAGTCCATTTCCACATCAAGCAGTTTGTCTGACAGGAATACACCTGCCGCACCACCAACAAGAGCAGCTTTGAACTTTTTGCCTCCCTTAACTCCACCACCATAGTAGTTAATAATATCTCTGAGTGTTGTACCCATCTCAACCTCAATAAGGCCGGGATATTCAACATTACCCAGAATAGTGAACACCTTGGTTCCGGGACACTTTTCTGTACCCATGGAACGGAACCAGTCTGAACCGAAATATACAATATCCGGTACATTTGCAAGGGTTTCTACATTATTAACACAGGTTGGTTTCTGCCAGAGCCCTTTATTTGCAGGGAATGGAGGTTTTACACGGGGATTACCCCTTCCACCTTCAAGAGATTCAATCAGTGCAGTTTCCTCACCACAAACGTAAGCGCCTGCACCTTTTTTTATCTCCAGATCAAAATCGAAACCTGACCCAAGGATATCCTTACCCAGCAAGTTATATTTGAGAGCATCATCAATCGCTTTCTGAGTCCGCTCTATTGAAAGTTCATATTCTCCACGAATATATACGTAGCCTTTTGTCGCACCTATAGCATATCCGGCAATAATCATCGCCTCAACCAGCTTATGTGGATCTCCCTCAAGAATAAGACGGTCTTTAAAAGTACCGGGTTCACCTTCATCGGCATTACAGATCATATATTTCTGATCTCCTTCTGCTGATCTGGTAAATCCCCATTTTAAACCTGTAGGGAATCCTGCACCACCACGACCACGAAGTCCTGATTTTTTGATTTCATCAACAATGTCACCGGGATCAATCTTTTCGGTAACAATCTTTTCAAGACCTCTGTAACCACCATGAGCAATTACCTCTTCAATATCCCCTGTATTAACTACAGAGCATTTGTCAAGAACAACTCTTTTCTGTTTTCTTGTAAGACCGATTGTGTGGTTTTCCTTAACTCCCGGAGAAATAGCATCTCCTTCGTCATTGTCAACTGATTTGGCAACTCTTCCTTTAATAATGTGTTCATCCACAATTGTAGAGATGTCGTCTTTTCCAACATTGTAATAATAGACTCTGTCAGGATAGACAGTTAAAACAACTCCCCGTCCGGAAACACCGATTGTGCCTGTTTCAATTACTTTTACTTCATTGTCAAGGCCTTTTTCAGCAATTTCACTTTCAAGCGCTCTTTTAACATCAAAAACACCCGCCTGGATTGACTCATCATCAACAGGTACCAGAATGTGAGTACGAAATAAACTCATTTCTTCCCCCTCAAATCTTCAATTACTTCAGCAATCTTCTCTTTAGTCAGATTACCATACACTTCGTCGTTAATCATCATTGCCGGAGCAACACCGCAGACCCCGAGACATGAAGTCATCTCCAGGGTAAACAGCTTGTCTTCAGTAGTTTCTCCCATATCAACTCCCAGGAGTTCCTTCAACTCATTTGTAATAGTTGAAGCTCCCATTAACTGGCATGGAGGGGACTGGCAAATTCTGATTACATTCTTCCCGCGTGGTTTCAGGCTGTACATAGTATAGAATGTTGCTACTCCGTGGACGTAACTGAACGGCAGATTCAGGTGTGCTGCAGCAGATTCGAGATCTTCTTTGGAGAGGTAGTTTTCGTCAGTGCGATTTTGCAGGTCGTGAAGAATACTAATCAGGTTTTCAGATGCGTTCTCATACTTATCAAATATTTCTTGTCTGTTCATCTCTCACCTCATCTTAGTTTCTGTTTCTTTTTTAGTTTTTATTTCCGGATGACTGCATCAAAACGGCAGACATCATAACAGGCACCACATTTAACACATTTTTCCTGATCGATAACATGAACTTCCTTAACTTTACCGGAAATTGCATCAACAGGACATTTTCTCGCACAAGCAGTACAACCGACACATTTTTCACTGTCGATATCGTACTTAAGGAGAGATGCACATACTTTTGCACGGCATGTTTTCTCTTTCACGTGCTCTTCATACTCTTCTCTGAAATACTGAAGTGTTGAAATAATCGGGTTTGGAGCAGACTGACCAAGACCACAAAGTGATGTTGCCTTAATTGTTTCAGCCATACTTTCAAGTTTTTCGATATCTCCCTCTTCACCTTTTCCATCACAGATTTTCTCCATGAGAATAAGCATCTGTTTAAGGCCAACACGGCAGGGTGTACACTGACCGCAGGACTCTTCAACAGTAAATTCCAGGAAGAATTTTGACAGGTTAACCATACAGGTATCTTCGTCAAGAATAATAAGACCACCTGACCCCATCATTGAACCCAGTTCTCTCAGTGATTCATAGGTAATCGGAGTATCCAGATACTGTGCAGGAATACATCCACCTGAAGGACCACCGGTCTGAACTGCTTTAAAAGTTTTACCACCGGTAATACCGCCACCAATATCGTCTACGAGTTCTCTCAGAGTGATACCCATTGGAACTTCAACAAGACCGGTATTGTGACAATTACCTGAAAGAGCAAAAACTTTTGTACCGGCACTCTCTTTAGTACCGATTGAAGTAAACCAGTCTGAACCATTCAGAATGATATGTCTGATATTACCAAAAGTCTCAACATTGTTAATGAGGGTAGGTTTGCCCCACAGACCTTTATTTGCAGGGAATGGAGGTTTTGGACGCGGCATACCTCTTTCACCTTCAATAGAAGCGATAAGAGCTGTTTCTTCACCACATACAAAAGCACCGGCTCCCATTCTGATTTCCATATCAAAATTGAAACCTGTTTCAAAAATATTTTCACCAAGCAGTCCCATTTCCTTTGCCTGTTTGATAGCATTATCGAAACGTTTAACCGCCAGAGGGTACTCAGCTCTGCAGTAGAGATAACCTTTTGTAGCTCCAATTGCATAACCAGCAAGGATCATACCTTCAAGAACACAGTGCGGATCGCCTTCCAGCAGCGCTCTGTCCATGAATGCACCAGGGTCACCTTCATCAGCATTACAGATTACATACTTTTCATCACCTTCAGCTGCTGCAGTAAATTTCCACTTTAAACCAGTAGGGAATCCACCACCGCCACGACCACGAAGACCTGATTTAACCATTTCAGCAACCACATCTTCAGGTTTCATTGTTGTAAGAGCCATGCCGAGGGCTTCATAACCTCTTTCACCAATGTACTCTTCAAGGCTTTCAGGGTCGATTTTACCACAGTTGGCAAGAGCTATTTTTTCCTGTTTTGCAAAGAAAGGAAGCTGTCTTTTTTCTTCAACAATCTTTCTTGATTCAGGAGTTTCCCAAAGTAGCCTTGAAACAGGACGACCTTTGAGGAAATGCTCTTCCACTATTTCATTTACATCGTCAGCCTTAAGCCTTATGTAAAATGCGCCATCAGGGTAAACAACCATAACCGGACCAAGTTCACATGGTCCCATACAGCCGGTTTCCACTATATTAATTTCATCAGTGAGACCTTTCTCCTCAATGACGCTGATTAATTTTTCTTTAATTACCTGACTGTGGGTAGCAAGACATGCTGCACCTCCACAGACAAGTACATCCAATCTTTTTTTCATATACTCCGTCCTTATTCAGTTACTTCCAGAACATATTCAGATACAGGATTACCGTTCACAATATGTTCTGCAATAATCTGTCTGGCAATTTCTGAAGAGACCTTGCCATATACAATCTGTGGCTTACCTTCCTCAAAGACAGTAACAACCGGCTCGTGTGAACTGAGTCCTCTTTCGCCAGCCTGAGTAACAACTACATCCTGAATATTTCTTTTTTCAATCTCTTCCAGCATTACTCTCAGGCTTTCTCTTGCACCTGCAGCAATACCGCTTGTACCCATACCTACAACTATTTTGACTCTTGCATTCCCATCTCTGAGAATCATGTCATTCTGTCTTGCCTCTCTTATTTTTTTGAGATCTTCAAGTTTCATAAGGTCCTCCTTATTAAAGTTTGATTATTACAGAAACTATTTACAGAAATTTTCCTGAAATTCCTGTACTGCCTTGTAAGCTGTATCCGCAGTTAAGCGACCATAAACTTCTTCATCAATCATCATGGCTGGAGCCAGACCACAGGCACCGAAACATCTTGCTGTTGAAAGGGTGAACAGACGATCTTCTGTAGTACCGCCAATTTCAATACCCATTCTGTCTGCCAGTTTTTCAAGTACACCCTGGGCACCTTTAACATGACATGCTGTGCCGAGACAAAAACTGATCAGATGTTTACCCACTGGTTCAGTTCTGAAAAAATTGTAAAAAGTCACAACACCGTAGACTCTTGAATATGGAACGTCCATTTCATTGGCAACAAACTGCTGGACCTCTTTTGGAAGATAACCGAAAATTTCCTGGGCTTTGTGTAGCACCTGAATCAGGGGCCCCGGAGTATTTCTGTTTTCTTCAATGAACTGCTTTAACTCCCTGTAGTGTTCATTATCGGGAATGTGAAGCTCTGACACTTGCATTACCTCCTAAATAAATTGCATATATTAATAGCTTAAATTTTTACTCAAAACTTTTAACTGAGGTGGAAAAGTAACTTCTGAATTCAGCCTGCAGAATGTAGAAGAGAGAATATTCTGCCGGAAGCTGTAAACGCATTTTCCGGTGTAGAGAGAATTGTAATACCTTCCTCTCCTGCCCGTTCCAGTACTGTTGCATCAGGTTCAAGACCATTAACCAGCACGATTACAGCAATCCTTTTAAGCTGAGCAACAGCGATAACGTTCATATGTCTCTGAACAGTCAGCCAGACACCCTCTTCCGGACAGTTAGCCATAACGTCCGAGAGAAGATCTGATGAATATCCTTCTCTGACATCCACGTCCTCACCCTGCACAAGCACTTTGTAACCCAGTTCATTTATTAAGTTTTTTACCTGCATAAGCTAAGATAATAATTGAAGAAAAGTGAAAAATCAAGTGAATTTTTTGAAAAAAAGCACCTTTTCACACCCTCAATGAACACATATGACAAAGATTTGAGAAATACCACAACATAGCTGGGTAGTCCTACAAAAAAAAGGAAGGCCGTTTTTTCACTGTACATCAAAAAACTCCAATCCTTCCGAAATGTAAGCTCTGAGGAAGCTGAACACCTCTGGCGAAGACAGTGATATATCACCTGCCTGGGCCTTAATTTCATTAATTGAAATCTCAAAGCTCTTTTCATCATTCCTACACACAAACTTAACATCAGCGTTTTCTATTCCCGATACAACAGAAAGAACAGTTCCCGCCAGATCACCTACAGGAGGTCTGTCAATATGGCTCTTTCTGAAAGAGGCGACAACCTCTGTTCCCTCACCTTTTTGACTTTTTATATAAAAGTGCCCTTCACAACGCTCCGCAGTCTCTTTAAGCAGAGGTATTCCAAGGCCAACTTTCTTACCCGACTTTGTTGTAAAAAATGGTTCCTGCACAGACTCTAAAGTTGCCTGATCCATTCCCCGCCCGTTATCACTGAACCTGAACTCCACGACATCTTCTTTTACCGATTCCTTTATATGAACATCTATAAAAGAAGATTCAGCTCTATAGGAGTTCTGGATAATATCAAGAACATGAAAACAGAGCTCAGCCATCATATCCGAATCCTCCTTTGCAGCCTGTAAGCTTCAGCATCCCTTAAATCAGCCACACTAAATTCAGGCAGAACAGCCTCAAACCATCCCCGACCTATATCTTTCAGATAGTGTGCATCAGATCCAGTTATAAATCTGCGACCTTCCAGCTGGGGATATTTTGCGCTGCTATCATCAGGTTCAGAGTTGTAGGAAAGCTCAAAAAGACCATTCATGAAGCACGCAGGAATGAAACCAAGATTCATCATAAGACCAAACTTATCACTCTCCACATGAGCCGGCACAACTATCCCACCATTTGAAACAGCAAGTTCCATAACCTCTTCAACGGATAAATTAATGGAATTAAGAAGCAGACGGTTCTCCATTCTGACAATATTATCGTTCTCATCAACCACTACCTGATCACCAAAGAAATCGGGGTTATTCTCCATGTCCGGCAAAGCTTTGTAAATATGCAGATAAAACTTTTCCAGTTGTTTTTCCCTGTCAAAGTAGCAGAGCAGATGAACCTCTTCAACAGTCTGAACCTCTATTCCATAAATTACTGTCACCTTTTCCCCTTTTGCAACAGACGCAGTGTAGAAACAATTTTCCACACTATTATGATCTGCAACAGCAATAACATCCAGTCCTTCAACCAGAGCTTTCCGAACTATAGACGAAGGAGACATTTCGAGAGACCCGCAGGGTGAGAGTACCGAATGAATATGCAAGTCAGCTCTGAACCTCATACAGAATAATAATACCTTATTGGAAAACTTTTTTCCAACAGGAAAAATCAGATAAAAAAAGAGGGGCCAAAATGCAGATAAACAGATGGTTTTACTGTTTGACAGAAAACTGCTTCTATCATACAATAGTGAAAGAAAATGAGCGAGGTATTTATAGATGAAAGTCAGAGATCTCATAAATGTCCTTAACGCTGAAGTTCTAAGCGGTGAGGATAAATTAGATAAAGAAGTAGCAAGTATTGGAGCAGGCGATATGATGAGTGATGTACTGGCACTGGCACAGCCGGAAATGATCATTCTGTCGAGCCACACATCTCCTCAGGCTGTTAGAACAGGGCTTGTTACTGAAATTCTCGGGTTGGTTATTGTTGCGGGCAAAAACATTCCACCTCAGACAATAAAAATGGCAAAAGAGAACGATTTTCTGCTAATCAAAACAGAGAGTTACATGTTCAGTGCCTGTGGAAAGCTTTACGAAAAAGGTTTTAAAGGAATAGATGAGTAGATGAATAAAAAAGACGACCTTGGGAGATTCGTAGATATTTTCCGCCATCTCAAAGCTGTAGACATAATGACAAAGTCCATAGCAACTCTCACGCCGGATAAAAAAATGTCTCAGGCAAAGGAGATGATGAGAATCAAAAAGGTCTCAGGGATTCCAATTGTTGATAACAATTCGATTCTCAAAGGAATCATCAGTATAGAAGATATAATCGTGGCTCTGGAAGAAGGGAGCATCGATAAACCGATATCTTCAATGATGACCACCGATATAATAACATTAAGTGAAGATGATTCACTTACTTCAATAGTGGAAAAGTTCAAGTCATTTAAACTTGGACGCTTTCCCGTAGTTGACAACGATAACAGAATAATTGGCGTTATATCCCGTGTGGATATTCTCCATGGGATTCTGGATCGCTTTAAACTCATATATATTCACGATCAGAACAGAACAAATACTCTGGGTATTGAACTGTCCCAGCTGAATGGAGAAAGAATGGATAATGATGATGCCGGCTTCAACTACTCCATTGACAATTCCGATATCACTCTTGCAGGCACTGGTGCTGCAATGCTCAAACAGTTCCTGAAAAAAGAGTGTAATATTGATCAGGATATCTGCAGAAGAGCAGGTATTGCTACTTATGAAGCCGAAACAAATGTCGTTATACACAGTAAAAGCAAAGGAAACATCTACTGCTTTGTAAAAGATGACAGCGTTATTATAAGAGTCATAGATAATGGAATAGGTATTGAAGATCTTGATAAAGCTATGATCGAAGGCTTTTCAACCGCTTCAGATTATGTGAGGGAATATGGCTTTGGTGCTGGTATGGGAATTCCAAACATGAATAAATTTGCCGATAAACTTGTTATTCTCTCTGAGAAGAATGTCGGTACATCTCTTGAAATGGTATTTTTCCTGAATAAAGAGAGCTGACCCCTTTTTCAGATTCTGAATCTGAGTTATGAAGAAAACAGTTAAACTTATCACTTTCATAACCTTTACAATTGCTCTGGCAGTTTCTGCATCAATAATCTACAAAAAAGTTTTTCCTCCACTATCTCCTGAACCAGTCTGGACAAGGCAAAATGCAATGCAGCTTAATACCCCCCCAGATATCAGGGATACCAACACTGACACCACAACTCTTCTGGAAGCAATTCAGCAGAACCAGAGATACCTTAACAGATTACCAGCAGAAAGACAGTTAACTTTCGGAGATACAAAATATACAGTAAAAGAGTTAAAAGACTCTGTTGACAATTTCACCACTCTTCTTAAAGAACATGGTATGACTGAAGCTTTCTACAGAGAATTAAAGAAAGACTATATATTCTATGAAAGTGCAAAAGAAGTTCTCTTTACCGGATATTATGAATCAAGACTCAGAGGTTCTCTGACAAGGGATAGTAAATACCGATACCCTCTATATAAACTCCCGGAAGATATAGTAAATATAGATCTCTCAAAATTTTCCGGCCTTAGGAGATATCTTAAAAAAGGTGTAAGACCTCCTGTTATAAAAGCAAGAGTTGAAAATAACACCATATCCCCTTACTACAGCAGAGAAGAGATAGATATAAAAAAAGCACTATCAGGCAAGGCTCTTGAACTGCTCTGGGTTGATGACAGAATAGAGCAGTTCTTTCTTCAGATTCAGGGGTCTGGTATCGTCTCTCTTGAAGATGGTAGAGAAATAAGAGTCAATTATGCAGGAACAAACGGGCATCCTTACAAACCAATTGGAAGATACCTGCTTCAGAACAACCTTATGAAGCGGGAAGAGATTTCAATGCAGAGTATCAGAAAGTATCTCAGAGATAATCCTTCCACAACAGATGAAATCTTAAACTATAATCCCAGCGTAGTATTTTTCCGCCAGGTTGAAGAAGGACCAATAGGTGCTGCCGGTGTTCCTCTCACCCCCATGAGATCAATTGCTACTGATTCAGGACTTTTCCCCAGAGGAGCACTCTGTATCATTGAAACAGAGATCCCGGTTTTTGAGAAAAACCAACTTGTTTCCTGGATACCTGCAAGAACATTTGTATTCAATATGGATACAGGAGGAGCAATCAAAACTCCCGGCAGATGCGATATATTCACTGGTAACAGTGAATTGAGCATATTAATTGCCGGTCATATGAACCGTAAAGGCAGGCTCTGGTTTCTTATGAAAACAGCAGACCAATCTGATATATCAGACTCTCAAAACGTTAAAAATTAACAACGCAAAAACACCGATTTTCAGAGGTTTTATACGGTTTCCCAACACTCTTAAAAAAAACTATAAAAAAAATTAAAAAAACGTTCAATTATTAAGGACTTTATGATAGAATGCACACCTTGGAGGAATGATGAGTAACTACATACAGGGCAACTCACACAAAAAAGCCCCTGTAAAAATTTATTTCTTAAGGTCTCAATCTGAAGACTAATCCAATGAAAGACAAACCAACAGACAACCCATTCGAGGTGAAAAAATATGGAAAAGTTTGAACTCAAGGCTAATGAGGAGGCCCTTGCCAGACGTGCAAAAAGAGAACCCTCAAAAAAATCAAACTCCCTGACAGTAAAGAAAAAATACTGCAAAGGCTGCGGTCTGTGTGTAGACGTTTGCCCAACCGGTACTCTTCTGCTGCAGGACGATAATGAAAGTAAATTCGGCGTTTCAGTAAAAGTTGATGCAGAAAACTACTGTATTGGCTGTAGCATGTGCGAACAGAGATGCCCCGATTTTGCAATATTTGTCAACTACGAAAAAGAAGGTGAAAAATGAGCAAGCGAGAAGTATTGCAAGGTAATATAATTGTTGCTAAAGCTGCAATAGCTGCAGGCTGCAATTTCTTTGCTGGTTATCCGATTACTCCTTCATCTGAAGTAGCACAGCACATGTCCAGAGAATTTCCACGTCTTGGACACGATTTTATTCAGATGGAAGATGAAATAGCATCACTTGGTGCATGTATTGGTGCATCTCTGGCAGGTAAAAAAGTTCTTACTGCTACAAGTGGTCCTGGTTACTCACTAATGCAGGAACATCTTGGTATGGCAGTTATGGCTGAAATACCTCTGGTAATCGCCAATGTTATGAGAGGCGGCCCTTCAACAGGTCTTCCTACAAAGCCTTCACAGGCTGATGTAATGCAGGTAAGATGGGGTACACATGGCGACCACCCTATTATTGCACTAACTCCTGCAACTGCAGATGAACTATTTTCAGAAACAGTAAGAGCATTCAACCTTGCTGAGAAATTCTGGACTCCGGTAATCGTTCTTTATGATGAAGTTATTGCAAAAGCTCATGAAGATATTGCCATTCCTGATAAGAAAGATATCCACGTATTTAAAAAAGCTCAGAACAAAATTGAAGATCTCAATATATATGACAGAACTATTGGTGAAAACCCACCAAGAGTAGATTTCTTCCAGGGTTATCCTATCCACATAGATGGTCTTGAACACGATGCACACGGATGGCCAAGTTCAGATCCTGATAATGCAGATAAGATGCAGAAACTCAGAATGCAGAAAATCTACCACTATCTTGATGAAATCATTGATTACAAAGAGTACTATATGGACGATGCTGAAATGGTTGTTTTCAGTTTCGGTGTTTCTGCAAGAGCAGCACTTCCTGCAGTTGAAATGGCAAGAGAACAGGGTATCAAAGTAGGTCTTTTCCAGGCATTGACTCTGTGGCCATTCCCGAAAAGAGAGCTTCAGGCAAGATTCAAAAACATCAAAAAAGTTCTCACAGTAGAAATGAATATGGGCCAGATCAAATATGAGATGGAAAGAGTTGCACCGGATGATGTAGAGAAGAAAGCACTTCTCAGAGCTAACGGTATTCCTTTCACTCCATTTGAAGTACTTAATGCCATTAAGGAGTTTTGAGATGCAGAAAGATTACGAAAAATATATACGATATAGAACTTTTCCAACCCCATGGTGTCCGGGTTGTGGTGATGGCTCAATTCTGAAAGCAATTGCAATGTCTTTCTCAGAACTGGGATGGGATCCGGATAATATAGTAGTTGTTGCTGGTATTGGTTGTTCAGGTAGAATGCCTACCTTCTTCAACACAAATACTCTTCATACTACACACGGCAGAGCACTGACTTTTGCTACAGGTATTAAACTTGCAAGACCTGAAAAGCATGTTGTAGTTATCTCTGGTGACGGTGATGCTACAGCTATTGGTGGTAACCATCTGATCCATGCAGCCAGAAGAAACATCGGAATCAAAATGATTCTTATTAACAACGGTGTTTATGGTATGACCGGTGGTCAGGTATCACCTCTTACACCTCAGAAGTTTGTTACAGAAACAACTCCTTACGGTAATATTGAACCAAAGTTCAACATTGCTGACCTTCTTGGTGGTGCAAGATGTTCTTTCATCGCAAGAGAAACTGTAAACAGACCACGCCAGCTTAAAGATGTAATCAAAAAATCATTTGAACACGGTGGCTTCTCAGTTGTTGAAGCAGTAAGTAACTGCCACATCAACCTTGGTCGCAGAAATAAAATGAAAGATCCTATTGCTATGTCAAAATGGATTGCAGATAAGACTGTAACAAAAACTCAGTACGATAAGATGGAAGAAGCAGAAAGAGAGCATAAATATCCTGTAGGTATCATTAATCAGGATAACAGACTTGAATACTCTGAACTTTATCACAAACATATCGTTCCAACAGCGCAGGTAAAGGAGAAATAGTAATGAACAACAGATATGAGATAAGATATGGTGCTGTAGGTGGTCAGGGTATCATCACTGCCGGTGCTCTTCTTGTTGACATTGCAGTAGAGCTCGAAGATAAATATGCTCTTGAGAGTCCAACTTATACTGCGACTGTTCGTGGCGGCCCTACAAAAGTTGACGTTATCGTTTCAGACCAGAAGGTAATGTTCCCACAGGCCAGTGCTATCGATTTTTGTGTCTGCACACACCAGACCCCTTATGATCTCTACAAACAGAGAATCAAAGACGATGCAATCGTTATTCTTGACAAAAATCTGGTTACTGATCTTGGAGATACCAAAAACTGGCAACTCTATCATATTCCAATGATTGCGGAAACAAAGAGACTTGTTGGTAACATAATGTTCACCTCGGTTGTTACCCTTGCAATGACTCAGAAGCTAACCGGAATTATTGACTACGATAATATGGTTAACTTTATCAAGCATAAATTTGAATCAAAAGGTCAGGATCTTGTAGATGCCAACATGAAAGCTATTGAAGTTGGCAGAAACCTGATTGGTTGATTTGTAGTATAGAAAACTTTTTTATATAATTCAGGCAGGATTCTCAGAATCCTGCCTATTTTTTTATACAGGAAAAAACAACTATGAACTTAATTGAAGAACTGAAATGGCGTGGAATGCTCCACGATGTAATGCCCGGTACAGAAGAGAAACTTGCAGAAGAGATGACAACTGGTTATGTTGGATTTGACCCAACAGCTGATTCACTTCACATTGGAAATCTTGTATCAATAATGCTACTGAAACACCTTCAGCTGAAAGGCCACAAACCCATTGCCCTTGTTGGAGGAGCAACAGGTATGATTGGAGACCCTTCAGGTAAATCTGAAGAGAGAAACCTTCTGTCAGAAGAGACTCTGAGACACAATCAGGAATGCATTAAGAAACAGCTTGCAAAGTTTCTGGATTTTGAACCTGAAAAAGAAAACTGCGCAGAAATGGTTAACAACTATGACTGGATGAAAGAGTTCTCCTTCCTCGGTTTCTTAAGAGAAGTAGGAAAACATCTTACTGTTAACTACATGATGGCTAAGGATTCAGTAAAAAAGAGACTGGAAACAGGCATCTCATTTACAGAGTTCTCCTATCAGCTGGTTCAGGGCTACGACTATTATCACCTGTATAAGAACAAGAAATGCAGACTACAGATGGGTGGTTCAGATCAGTGGGGTAATATTACCTCAGGTTCAGAACTTATCAGAAGAATCTGTGGTGGCGAAGCCTTTGCTCTCACCTGCCCTCTCATAACAAAAGCAGATGGAAGTAAATTTGGTAAATCAGAGCAGGGTAATGTATGGCTTGATCCAAAAATGACATCTCCATACAAGTTCTACCAGTTCTGGCTGAACAGCTCAGATGATGACGCTGCAAGATACATTAAAATATTCACCCTTCTTTCAAAAGAGGAGGTTGATGCACTTGTAGAAGAACACAGTCAGGCTCCTCACATGCGCCTCCTGCAGAAGAGACTTGCAAAAGAGGTTACCGTAATGGTTCACTCTGAAGAAGACTACAATACAGCTGTAGAAGCTTCTGAGATACTTTTTGGCAAAGGAACAACTGAATCACTTGGCAGATTATCAGAAGGTGATTTTCTTGCTATTTTTGAGGGAGTTCCACAGATCGATGTTGCAAAATCTGAACTTGCAGAAGGAATAGATATTCTGGAACTTCTTGCAGTTAAATCTGATGTATTCTCTTCAAAAGGAGAAGCCAGAAAGATGATTAAAGGAAACGGTTTCAGTATCAACAAAAGTAAAATCAGTGATGAAACTCTGAAAGTTGATGCATCTTACCTACTGAAAGAGAAATATATTCTTGCTCAGAAAGGTAAAAAGAACTACTACATACTGAAAGCAGTATAAAATTAAGATAAAACATTCCAAAGGGCAAGGCATGCCTTGCCCCTACACAATCACCTTTTGTGATATCAGATCAAATTGTACAACTCAACTGTGCTGGTCAGTGAAAGTCCCTGTTAGTCCGTGTTCCCCATCACACTTTACAATACCAAAATCCAGAACGCGAATGTACGCTAATAAAGACGCCAATTAACGCGAATGGACACGGACGATCAAAGACTGACACAGACAATTCCATTACAGGCTACCCTATATCTCAGGGCTTCTTGGACTTACTAATACCACCCCATCATCTGCGTTGCTTTAACTCGTTAAAGCAACTTGCTGCCTCCCCTCCTTTTTTTAAATCTCTTCTTCCGAAGATAGATTTAAAATATGAGGGGATTTCTGCTACTAAATCTTAAATATGTTTGAAATAAACATGTAAAAATGATTGTTATTACAAACAGAGCGAGCATTTCATAAGACAAACAAGAATCCCCTCCTATGAATAAAGAAGCTGTAAGGCTACTTATTCAGGAGGAGGGGTGCCTGGTACTCCAGGTGGGGTGGTATAGTAAGTCCAATAAGCCTTTATAAGAATCTCCTGTGCTTGTCCGTGTTAGTCAAGGCGCAGCCGGGTGTCAGTCCTTAATTTTTTAAGGTTTTCTTTGTGTGATTTATTTTTAGAATAGTGCCTTATGTTCTATGAGGATTTTGATTCCTATGCCGATGAGCACGATTCCACCGATAAGTACTGCTTTTTTTTCAAGTAATCTACCAGTTCTTTTACCTATCAAAACTCCTGCAGATGAAAGAAGGAAGGTTACCAGACCGATGACGATAACAGGTACAAAGATACCTGCTCCAACACAGGACAGTCCTGCCCCTGCTGCAAAGGCATCTATACTGGTAGCTACTGACAGTACAATAATACTCCAGAGGTTAAGTTTAAAATCTGAATTATCATCACTATCCCCAAAGCTTTCATAAACCATCTTACCACCAATAATTGCCAGTAATCCAAAGGCTATCCAGTGGTCATAACTTTCAATATGTACCCTGAAGCTTCCGGCGCACCACCATCCAAGTAGAGGCATAAGTCCCTGAAAAACTCCAAATGAAAGAGCCAGAAGCATAAGTTTCTTTATCTTATCACGACTTACAGCAGCCCCGCCGGAAACTGATACCGCAAAGGCATCCATTGCAAGACCAAAAGAGATTGATAGAATTGAGAAGAAACTCATGCCTCTATTTTAACACTAAAATCCAGTAAGATAAAGTTACATCAGAATTCAAACTCCACACCCAGCACAGGCAGCATACCAAACTGATTCTCTCTACCCATTCTGTTTTCTACTTCATGCCAGTAGTACTCATGAAGATTCTTCCTGTTATATACATTCCACAGACTTAAATAGATTATAAGGTTTGTTGATCTGAAGTTGAATCTACGATCTACTCTCAGATTCAGAGAGTGATAAAGAGGTTTCCTTTCACCATTAATTCTGCCGGTATCAGGTACACCTTTTCCAGCTTCTACAGATCTTATCGGATCGAATGGAGTATATGGAGCACCGCCAGCCAATGTCCACCTGGCACTCATTTCCCATCTGTTTCCCAGCTTGTATCCACCGGATATAGTAAACAGATACCGGTTATCGTAAATTCTATTCTTCCACTCTCCTGTTCCATCTCTGTACTGAGTCTTAAAATAGCTGAAACTAACCATACCATAAAGACCAGATCTGAGTTTTTTATGAAGAGTGAACTCCATACCGTATGCTCTTGCCTTTCCATCATCAGTAAAAACACTATTCTCAGGCAGGTACTCCATATCAGGAATAAAGTGGTCAGAATACTCTTTTGACCGGGCCACATTTCTATACATCTTGTAATACATCTCCCAGGTAAATTTCAGATCCGGTGCCAGCAGATACTCCAGACCCGCTATGTAGTGATATGCCTGTATAGGTTTTAGTTTTCTGTTGTCTTCATTAAAGCTCATATACCTTAGAGAGTGGTTCTGGGTAAAAATACCTGTACTAAGATGAAATGCAATCTTATCCGAAGCTCTGTACTTAATAGAAAACCGTGGAGAAAACATAAGCTTTTTATTAACAGAATAGTGATCTCCTCTTCCTCCTAAAGAGAGGGTAAACTTTCTTCCAGGACTCCACTTATAGTTTATGAATAATCCGGTTTCACCAACTCTTATATTACCCTTCCTTGCAATCTCATCAACTTCCCGCCCATTTGCATCAATATGAGAACCTATAAAATACTCAAAATCTTCATCTATATGTTTATACTGTATACCAAACTCTATTGTACTTTTTCCTGAGACAGCATAACTATTGTAATTTCTGAAGCTCCAGCTTGTTTTACCGGATCTGTTTATAAAATCCTTCTTCTCAGTAGCAACATTCCAGGTCTCTGTTTTATGTTTAACTCCTGAACCTGATACCGAAGTCTCAGAATAACCTTTTTCACCCCACAGGTATGTCCAGTTGATACCAGCAGTATACTCGGTAGATCTGTATTTACCAAAACTTAAATTGTGATCTTCTATTGCCTGATCTCTATTGAATTCTGATTTATCATATCCTCCAATCCCCAGAACAGTTACTCTGTTTTTCGGATCAATATCGAAGGTAATTTTCCCTTGAAAATCTCCATATTTCGGCACTACAGTAAGAGATGTATTCTTAATCAGAAGGTCCAGATAACTCTGTCTTACTGATATTACAGCAGAACCTTTTTTTCCAAAAACCGGCCCCTCAAAAACTGCTCCCGCATTAACCATACTCATTTCCAGCTGCCCGTCAAACTCCTCCCGATTTCCCTCTCTGAATCTTATATCTGTAACAGATGACAATCTGCCACCATACATTGAAGAGAAACCTCCAGCATAGAAGTTAACATCCGAAATAAGATCTACATTCAGAAGTCCTACTGCTCCTCCGGTTGAACCCCATTTGGGAAAATGGTTTATATTTGGTACTTCAATATTATCTATATAGTAGCCATTTTCCACAGGACTACCTCCTCTTACAACCAGATCATTACTATTGTCTGAAACTGTCGCTACAGATGGAAGAGAAGTCATAATACGACTAATATCCCCCGCAGCTCCTGGTGCCCTCCTGATCTCTTCATTATTGAGGCTGGTAGATACGGGAGAAGAGATATCCGGTTCAACAAAATATCCTGCACTAACCTCAACAGTTTCACCTACAACTTTCATGATTTTAACAACCTCATCAAGCCTTGTAGTTCTGCCGGATTTTACAACAACATCAGTTCTTACTCCTCCATATTGAAACTTAAGAGTATAGACCCCAACCCTTACATTAGGAAAAGAGTATTTCCCTGTTTCATCTGTTATAGTGATTAAACCTGTTTCTACAACCTTAACTTCAGCCCCCACGACAACTCTCATAGTTCCAGCCTCTTTCACAAAGCCGGATATCTTCCCAGTTCTCAGGTTCTCATCTGTTGCATAGCTTATCTGGATAAGCCCGATAATTAATAGTGATATCAATCTTAACATAATACCTCCGTTTTTTGTTTGATCGATCAGTCTATTTTGATTTATAAAAAAAAGTCAGCTACTTATTCCTTTAGAAAAAATCTTTATTACATCCTCAAGATATCTGTTATCCATATCATCTGAAAGGTGGTGGGCCTTATCAAGCTTTGTCCAGAACCAACCCTGAACAAGCACCGAAAGAGCAACAAACATATTAACAGGCTCCACATCATCCCTGACAACACCATTCTGTTGTGCTGTTTGAAATCTTTTAAGAACCTCATCAAATATATTGACTTCCGGCACCTCAAATGGAGAAGCCTCCTGCTCTTCAAGGAGATCCCATAAAATAAGTTTCACCATATCCGGATGTTCTCTCAGATAGCTGAAGTTTGATGTAACCATCTTACTTAGAAGTTCCATAGGTGAAGCTCCCTCCTCCCGGAGATTGCCTACCATATTAGAAAAATATGCTCCAACCTTACTCTCCTTAAGAACATTCCACAAATCCTGCTTTGATCCAAAGTGATGATGAATAAGGCTCTGGGTAACTCCTGCCTCTTTTGCAATCATGCTCATGGAAGTGCCGTGAAATCCTTTATTTATAAAGAGCTCCTCTGCAGCTTTAAGCACCGCTCCTTTAGTTGCTTCAGGATTGTTTGTTCTGATTTTGTTCACGCTTCTCTCCACAAAAACTGATCGACCAGTCAATTTTACTTTCTGTTAAAAGAATTGTCAATAGGTTTCTCATATACATATTCTTTAATGAATTACTCGTTCTACTCAGGCATTTTCATAAGGTCGCCCTGTCCTGTTTTTGTAAGGTTTACTGTTGGAGGATTTCCATAAAGATAGACGTTTCCCCTATTCTGAAGTATTGCAGTTATACTCTCAGAAACTCTGACATAACAATTTCCTGTACCTGTACTTACTACTGTGCAGAATGCACTCTGGAGCTCAGCCATTTTCACTTCACCTGCTGAAGCGGCGGTAATATTGAGTTTATCGCATCTGCCTTTGGCATATACATAACCAATTCCGTTTATTACGCCGGTTAAACTTGAACAGTCACCAATAATATCTATATGCCCCGAACCATTGATAACAGTAGATATCAGATAGAAATAGCTTTCGTTCATTCTTATGGAACCATGTCCATCCATTATGAGTTCAACATTATCTCCATAAGAACCTTTAGTAATAAGCACCTCTGCATTCTCTTTTGCAATTACCTGACTTAACTGCGGAATACCGATTTCCACCTGGAGCTGCTTACTGAAACTGATAGCTTCAGTAGAATCTATTACCAGCTTATCCCCCTCTGTTTTAGTTGTAATGAGAGGAAGTATATTCTTGTCACCTGTAAGTTTAAGACTTACTGTATCTTCATATCTTATAAGTACACGACAGTTTATGTTAACTGTTACTCCAAGTACCTGTCCCGGGTCACGTATGTCATCACCAATATCCCCGGAACCGTAGACAACATTCTGATCAAAATCGACACAGGATGTCAACACAAACAACATAACTGTCAAAACTAATAAAGTAAGTCTATTCATAAGCCTCCGGATCTCAGAATAACCTCAGCTTAATACCTCCAAAGACACCAGGCCAGTGTATATTATTATAACTACTCCAGCTAAACGCCTTTTTGTGAAAGGGTTTAGGCGGTTCAGAGAGCCAGTCACTGAAATCGTGGTAATAATTATAAGATACTCCACCAAAAAGTGAAAGCATTTTGTTGAGTTTCAGTTCCCCCATCAATCTCATTGACGCTAAAAGAGCCTGATCTCCTGAGAAAATTTTGCTGCCTTTAAATATAGATTTTCCGATCATATCGCAACTGAGAGCAAATCTTTCTGAATTATGAAAAATCAATCCCCATCCCAGACCAACGGAACTTCTGTCAAAGGATTTGTCATAGCCTAATATATATAGATTATAAAATTTCTTATTACCATGCCTTATAGCGGCATTGAAAAAACCGGTTTCATCAATCCAGAGATTAAGTGAAGTTTCACCATTTCCCATAAAATTGGCAAGGCCAAAAGCAACACCTTCCATCTTCTTTGCTATATTAACTACACCAAGCTGGAAACCCTTGGATTCGCCTGCTATATTAACGACACCAAGCTGCACCCCTCTCATCTGTTTCTTTACAAGATTGAGAGCACCAATCTGCATACCATCAACACTATTACCCCAGTTGAATCCTCCAGCCATCTGGATACCATCAACATGATCACCTATATTTAAAGCACCTGCAACCTGCATGCCACTACTATCCTTACCTGCATAGTTAAATCCACCAGCTACCTGTAACCCGGTTACCGTTTTACTCAGGTTAAATAGTCCTGCTACCTGAAACCCATTGAATTTTTTACCTACATAGTTGAAACCTGCAGCAGACTGATAACCAGTCATATTACCGCCAACAGTATTATATACGCCGGCTGTCTGGAAGTATTTAGCATCCTCTTTTACAGTATTACCTATACCGGAAATCTGAGCTCCCATCATACGTTCTTTAACATAACTTACCCCAGTACCAAGGGAGACTCCATCCAGCATATCTGTGTGAGAAGAGAGCAGGAACAGTGAAAAACGATAGACCATTTTCCTGTCTCTGTTTGGAATATCCAGTAAAGATAGTTTAAAAGATACATTCTCGTAATATTTGGTTCCCTCTTTTTTATCTGAAACATCTCCTCTCGCAACAGTCTGTTCTGTATCAACTGCTCTGAAGAGATTCGCATAGAGATTGAAGCTTTTACGCTCCTTTAATTCGACAAATGTCTCAAAAGTTTTCCCACGGGATATATTAATTATTCTGTATTTGCCCTCTTCAAGGCCAATCCATACCTCTTTACCAACCGGCTTATGCACTTCAGCAACAAGGTTTCCGGCACCATCATTTATAAATATATTACCTCCGAGTCTGCGATCCAGTATAAGCTTTGCTGAACTCCTTCTCAGATCAGTCATAACAACACCGCCGGTACCTGACATCTGAATATTGTAATTTGGGTGCTGAGGTCCACTCAGGGTTTTTGCTGTCTGCTTAAGAGTCTGATCGAAAGCATATCTGTAAGCTTCATTCAGGGTTATTCTTCCATCAGATGTTGAATCTGCTGCACCCCTGAGTCCTGCAACCAGATTGTGAGTAAAAAATGAGCCTCTCAATCTGTCTGACTCCTGAGACGCCTCATTGGAAGAACTGGAACTCATGAAGGCGTACCCCTTCATATCGTTAACTCCGTCAAAAAGGAATGCTGCTTTCTTTTTACCACCTTTAAGTCTGGTAAATGCACCGGACGCACATGAATCAAGAATAGCTATTTTAACATCAGCATTGATACTATTTACTTCATCTCTCAATTTCTTGTATGAGAGTCGCTGGTTTCCCAGAAGAATATTCTGTTCATCTGAGTGACCTGAATAGTAAAAAATTAATTCCACTCTCTTATATCTTTTCTTATCCTTTACTACTGTTGCCCTTAATCTGTGGAATTCCTTCAGAAGAGCATCAGTTTCCGGCTCTTCAATAAGATAGGCAGAAGATTTTGAAACTCCTCCCAGAGTTGTCAGTACATCCATAAAAGCTCTTGCATCATCTCTTGCATATTTAAGCACAGTCCTTGACTCACCACCATTATTGGACCCGACAATCAGAGCATATCTTTTCAATACACCTTTTTTTGCCCCTGCTGTAGCCATAAGACCGGATGCCACAGCAATAAACAACATAAGCAGTACAGTTTTCCTAAAATTTATCATTACACATTCACCTTTTCATAATAGTAATTGAGGTACAGTTGCATCCTTTGTCAACAAAGAACTGATCCACATCGTCTATTTTATCTGCCTTCATTTTTAACTGCTCTATCTCTTTCACCAGTTTTTCAAGATTTTCCCTGCTATCTGAAGTAATAAAGAAGAATCTCTCAAAATCAGGAGCATCATCAAGTTCATATGAACTGGCCAGAAGAGTTCTTCTGCCCTTCTTAAGAACCATAACGCCTGAGAGTTCACTCGGATAGTGATGAGTAAGCACTCCATTTCCGTCAACCGAAACAATTATTCCATGACTACTTCCACCAGCCTGATAAGCTATCTGGAGGCGATCTCCTTCTCCTGCAAAATCACCACTCTGTAATTCTTCAGTACCACTGGAGGTTTTACGATAAACAATGAGAGCCTGACTATTCATAGCCGGAGCACTCACATTACCTTTGGTTCTTGTAATATCTCCAGTAAGAGGATTCATGATATTACCACTTCTGTTTTTCTGAAACATTTCCCATGGCATAAGAACTACCAGCAAAGCAACAGCAAATACAGGCACAGCAAATCTCATCAGATACCTGCTTCCTGTTTTCTTTTCTGTTTTTGTTTCTTTTGATTCAATATTCAGATCAGCAACAAATGTTTCCGGAGGATACTTCTCAATAAACTCCCTGTTCTCATTCCGCAGCTTTTCAATTCTACCTCTGAGCAGAGAATCTCTATTTTCCATAGTTTCTATTTCAGCCATTTTTTCTTCACTAAGTTCACCCAGAACATATCTCTCCAGGAGTAACTCATTACATTCATTATATGGCATCTTCTGACCTCCATATTTTTACCCGGCTTTTAAACTCCCTGAGCCGCTTCCGTACACCGGAAACTGATAACTGCACTTCATCTGCAACTTCCTGCAGCGTCATACCATCAACATAATGAAGTACCGCCATAACTCTTGTAGAAGGTCTCTCATCCCTGAAAAGACGATCAAGCAGATTTCTTGAAAAAATCTTCTCTGTCTCTTCATCGTAACATGCGATATTAACAAGCGCATCATCATCACCGGATATCTTTTTGTTTTTATCATCCCGGATAACATTCAGACAGGTATTGGTGGCAATTCTGTAAAGAAGGCTTGAAGGGTAGTCAACATTGAGTTGTTCCTTCTTTTTTATGACTTTCATAAAAACTTCCTGCATTGCATCCATAGCTATCTCTTCATCCCTCAGTAGTTTCACACATCGCCTGAAGACCATAGGACCATATTTCCGGTAAAGCTCTTCAACACTAAAGTCGTCTCTTTTGCTGCACATATCTGATCAATCCTGTAGAAATTATCCATATGAGTTTAACACAGTTACATCCCTTATGTGTTACCAGATACAGATAAGATTATTATGCTTCGTAAATTTTATTTTGCCATTATACTACAGGCAGAAATATCATCGCAAAGATTCTGTTACAGGAAAACCTGTATCAGCCATAATAGTAGTGATTTTTCTATAAAACAATCTGCGCTCAGATTCAGGGAGTTTAATAAGAGCCATCTCTTTCATAAAACTTTTTACAAAAGTTATTGCCTCTGCATCCCTCTTTCTTCCAGTAAGAATTGTAATCTTATAGAGAGCTGCCTTCAGTTTTCTTTTTTCTGATTTCCCATTAAGCTCCCCATTCAGGATATCAAGAGCTTCCCCAATACAGAACCCCGATTTTACAGCCCAGTTTATAATCCTGTCTCTGGCTTTAACAAGTACCCCAAAACGCTCTGCTTCATCAAGATATATCTTTATAAATTCTGATGACTTTTCTGCTTTTCCCCTTCTGCAACTGTAATATATAAAACCTTCAATAAGCTTTAAATATGACTTTACAAATTCCCTTTCAGGAAGCTTCCCACTGTAATAGTTCCTGAGCTTTGTAAACTCCCCGGCAATATAATCAAGATTTCCCTTTTTACTTATAGAGTAGAGACCCTCTTTAAGAAACTCAACAGCACCATCTTCCATATACCACTCTTTGCCTGCACTATATTTCCTGAAAAGCCTGTAAGCTGTGGAGTGATCTTTAATAGAATTGAACCATTCTATTAGCCCTGCGACACGTGCACAACCTTTCATATCATAAGTAAATTCAGGAAAATATGCAGATACAAGATTAAGAAGAACCGGCTTATTGAGTTGTGCAAACTGCTCCCGGGCAAGCGAATCCTTCCTGCTGTAACAGTGGGTTATTTCCAGAGCCAGTTTTTCATAAATTTCTTTAGTAAAAGTATCAGAATATTCCGGCACAACTCCGGCTGCAATTTTGAGAAGCTCTATTTTTCTATCTACACTGGTATCAGGCAGGTGATTGGCAAGTTCAAAGTTCAGTCTTCTGTTATAAGGCTGGGTTTCAAGTGCAGCTGTCATGAATTTTACAAGTGCCGGAGTTATAACTGAATCAAGAAATTTCCTGAGATCCTCAACTCCTCTTACAGGATTGCAACTTCCCAGAATATCTCCTCTGTAATCTTTTATTACTACTGATGGAAAGGTTCTGATTTCAGCCTTACGACACAATTCTGCTCCTTTGGATTCACTTCCATTGACTCTCAACAGAATATATTCTGACTTCAGCTTTTCATATAGGTCTGACCCTGCAAGTTTATGTAGAAAATCTTCAGAATTACTGCTCCAGTCAGCATAGTAGTAGATAAGTACAGGTTTACACAACCGGCTTGCCTGCTCAGTCACTTCTATATCATTTCCTGAATACTTACTAAAAGTAGAAAGCTCTACTCTTTTTTCAACAGATCTTACAGGGTGAACTGTAATCATCATCAGAACAATAAAAACAATACATCTTAAAATAGTCTGCACCTTATTCCCGGTTACTATTCCCTGTTAACAATATTTATTTTGTACCATAGCGGAGTTTTTTTTCAAACCCCGGCATCTTGATTTTTCTGAATGTCAGTGCTATACAGTAAGAATAAGTAAACGATTTAATATCTGTCACAGAGGGAGTTACACAATGAAAAAGGCAATACTTTTTATTCTTGCAACAGGCCTGTTTGCAACCCTGATCACAGCTGATGAGTATGACATAAGAAAACTGAAATGGGGCATGCCTCTTGATGAGGTAAGAAAGATAGAAAACCTGACTGATACCCTTTATAAAGATGAGATTCTGCTTGAGTCTAAAACTGAAGTAGTATTTGGATTAGGAACAGAAGGACTGGAGTATGTTATATACTCTACAAAAGATATGACTTTTCTGGGAAGGGTTACAGAGCTTCTGAACAGAAAATATGGTAAATCCACAAATATTCTGGATTACACCTTTCTCCTTGATGCAGAAAAAATAATGAAAGCTAATCCTGAAGCTATTCTGATGGCTGTTGAGGACGATGACTTCTCAGGTTTTTTCTCAATAGAAAAACAGAAAAGAGGCCAGGGAACCGCTCAGGCACTTAAAGCAGGGCTTAAAAAAAGAAAGTTCTGGAAAAAAGGGAACACTGCAATTCTTCTTCTGGATAATATCCATGAAGTTTACCTGAGCTACAGACCTCTTGAGATTCATGAAGCTTCAAAAGTAAAATTTAAAAAGATCATGAAGGAACTCAAAAGCATGCTCAACAGAAGAGAAGAAACCAAGAAGAAAGAGGTTGAAAGCAACTTCTGATATCATAATTAAGTTGCTCTGCTATTTGGATAATCAGCAGAGCACACCTTTTCCGCACATACTATTCATTAATTTGAATTGTTTTTTTTTATAAGGTAAAATTGTATTGTCAATAAGAAAAAATAATATTAGAATTAAAGTGTAAGCAGGCTAAAAATGAGAATAATTGATTTATATGATGATTCTATGTTTGATATATCTGAAATAGTCAGAGTTGCTCCCAAACAGCAGACATCCGCTCAATTTGAGCTTAAAGTGTCTCACAGGGGCTTATCTGAGAGTATTACTTTATCAGCTAAAGATTTTAATTCTCTCGAAGATAAACTCGAAGAAACTCTTCTGAACTTTGACAATCAGTGGAAACAACTGAGAGCAAAGAGCGACTCATAGCTTGTTCACCTCCTCTTTTTGCAATCTGCAATAATATTCAGACGCAGGAAGGAGGTTAAAAGTTTACTATTTTTTCATTTTTTTCATAAGACAATCCGGCTTCATCAAAACCGGATATAAACATAAAAGATAATAGGGTACTACGGGTTCATTGTTTTTCTAATACTTATTGACAGTTCAGTACAAATCTGACACTAGAGAAGTTTTGGTTCCAGCTGCGTACTATGGTAATATTAGCCTTTAAATAGATATAGTAATTTTTAGTATTGGAAAAATTAATGGCTAACAACACCAAAGTAGTAAAGAACAAGAACAGAATGTATTATATGGTCCCTCTCTGTGGAGCAGTAGGAGGATTCATTCTATGGGTCTCAAGAGGAGGCAATTATCTTTGCTACAAAGACACCCTCCTCCTTATTGAGAACCTTACAATAAGAGCTCTTCTGTACGATATTTTCATAGGCTCAGTTGCAGCGGTTATAGCTCTTCTGTTTCTTAAACCTCTCTTTTACAAAAAGCCCCCTGCTGAAAAAAAAAAGCAGGAACCGGATTTCATGAAAATTGCAGCTATAAGCTTTCTTGCGGGATTTATGGGTATAAGTCTTATAACTGTCAGCAAGAACACTGCCCTGAAAATGCTTAACCAGAAAGTTTCAAACATTGAACTAACTCTGGAAAATATCAGAAAAATCGATCAGGCAAATGATGCAATAAAGAGAGGAACCGCAAGAGTGAAAAACGGTGCTTCATATTTTTATACTCTTAAAACTGAGCTCAATCTGACGCCGAAATTCAGAAAGAAACTTTTCAACAAAACTCTCTTTCATTATAAAATTGCTCTTGCAAGATTCAGTCGCGCCAAAGAAGAGGACAAAGCCAATAAACTCACATACATTCAGGAAGCTAAAACATATCACTACTGCTCAGAACTATATGCACTAATGTCTGAGTTCCCAGAACACTCACAAAATGAACAGCAGCGACGCTACTTTGAGCAGATGAAACTGACTTTTCAGGAGAAAACCATATTCACTCTTAATGTACTGACTGAACTTGATAAAAACTACGGTAGAGCATATTACAACAGAGCGTGCTATAAATTTCAGTTTGGTTTTGAAGCAGAGGATGTGGCCAGGGATTTAGCCAGAGCTTTTGAATTGAATTCCCTCTACAGGGAAATCTACAGACTTGACGAGGACTTTACTTCCAATTACAGAAAATTTGCCCTTGTTCGTGCTATAGTTGAACGTAGTCCCGACTAGCCTAACGTTTCACAATAAAAACAGTACCCGATATAATCAGAACCGTTCCTGTAATAACAGAAAGAGTAATTACCTCATTAAGAAAAAGCCAGCCCCAGAATATTCCGAAAACCGGAATCAGAAAAGTAACTGTTAATGATTTTGCAGGGCCAACATCTTCCAGCAACTTAAAATAGACAACAAATGCAAAAGAGGTGCATAACAGGGCAAAAACAAGAATGTTCCCTATAATGAATGGAGATAGGTTCATATCTACAGATTCTGTAAAATTGAAAGGAAAAATAACAATACCACCCACCAACTGGCTACAGGCAGCTATATAGAAAGCATTTATTCCTCCTGCTTTTAGTTTCATATATACACCTGAAAGAGCGTAACACATTGCTGCCCCAAGACATGCTGCCATTGCAAACATTGCAGAAACAGTCATATCAACAGGTCCTTTCCAGCTTATAAAAGCCACTCCACATATACCAGCTACAAGTCCTGCCACCTTAGCAGGTGTTACCTTCTCTTTTAGCCATATAGCAGCAAACATAACCCCAAATACCGGCGACATAGCATTAAGAATACTTGAATAAGATGCAGGAATATAGAGAGCCGCAAATGCATAAAAGAGAAAAGGCAGTGCTGCATTCAATACACCAATAATAAGATATACCTTCCAGTTCTTCTTCCACTCCAGATCTCTTTTTTTAATAACAAAATAGAGAACCAGTACGAGTCCTCCAATAAGAATTCTGAAATCTGCAGTTTTCACAGGCCCTATAGCGGGGGCAAGAATTCTCATAAATATAAAAGATGCTCCCCATATAGCAGCAAGCACTATAAGCTGAATAATATTAATCAGTTTCATAATCTACTCCGGTTAAGAAAAACAGAGTATACAACTTAACCACTGTTTAATGCCAGAAGTTTCCGGCCACCAGGTTTATCCAGAGTTTTAATTATTAAAACATTTCTCATAACAATTCGTACTATCTGTTTATACCAGAGGTGAATTATGAAGACTTTTTCTATATTAATATTTACTATTATACTCAGTGCATTTTCATTAGCTGATTCTGCTGGAAAGCATTCAAAAAAACTAAATACTTTTGAGCTGTACAATTTTTGCAAAATCATGGCATCAGATAAATTTGAAGGCAGACTATCTGGTTCTGAAGGTTATAGGAAATCAGCAGAGTGGGTTGCCTCCAACCTTAAGAAGTGGGGACTAAAGCCTGTAAGCGGTTTAAAAGGTTACATGCAGACATACAGATGTCCCTATACAGAGATAGAGAAAGCTTCAATGAGCATAATCACTGATAAAGCAAACGATTCAAAAGAACAAATAAAGGAATTAACTATTGAGAAAGATTTCCTTCCATGGCTAAACTCAGATAGTTTTAAAGGAACCAGAGAACTTGTTTTTGCAGGCTGGGGTATAAGTGCTCCGGAACTTGGATATGATGATTTTGCGGGTATGGATGTAAAGGATAAGTTTATAATATGCTTCCGCGGATCACCGGACAGCAAGGATAAAAGATTCCGTAAATACGCCTCATCTGAAGCAAAACTCAGAAATGCTCTTAAAAAAGGAGTTGCAGGAATCATTCATATTGGCAATAAACCTTATGCATCTCCTGGAGGTAAATTTATAAAGGGTGGAGTAGACATAACTATCAGCAGAAAAGTTGCTGACACTATTCTTAAAGAACGCGGTATAGATTCAGTAAAACTGAGAAAAGATCTTAAAACTTATAAATCCCCCATCTCCTTCAAACTATCCGCAAAGATCCAGCTTTCAGTTGAATCCAGACACTACCCCAATGCCAGAGCTTCAAATGTAATAGGAACTATTAAAGGTAAATCAGAAAACAGCATAGTTATTGGAGCTCACCTGGATCACTGTGGTTCTCATGCAGGTTTAACTTTCCCTGGAGCTCATGACAATGCAGCAGGTTGTGCTGTAACTATGGGAGTTGCCAAAGCTCTGGCTGATACAAAACCTGAAAAAACCCTGATCTTTGTCTTTTTTGCCGGAGAAGAAAAAGGACTGGTAGGAGCAAAACATCTTACTGCCAACCTGCCCACAGGAATGAGAGAAATAGATTATATGGTTAACTTTGAACTATGCGGAATAGGAACCGGAATAAGATGTGCCGGTAGTAGTAAACATAAACTTCTGAGAAAGAGTTTCATAGAAGCTTCAGATAAGCTGAAGGACATTAAAGTTCACTTTTCAGAAAAACCCGGAGGGAAATCAGATTATCAGGCTTTTGCTGAAAAAGGTATTCCTTATGTCTGTATAACCGGAACAGGTCCGCACATGAACTACCATCGCTCAGCAGATACAATTTTTCAGGTTAACCCGGACCTTATAAGAGCAATTTCTGAACTAACTTTAAGAGGGGTATGGAAACTGGCTAAGTAGAATTTGTACCTGTAACAAACTGCTCCTTGTTTTGGTCTCTTCTTATATATAGGATATAAATATGAAGATTATTGCACTTGAGAAAGAGTTATCCGGTACATCATCAGCAGATTACAGTTCATTTTCCAGAGAAGAGGCCCGCATTGCATGGCACCTGCACAAAGAGGGATTTATCAGAGAGCTCTATTTCAGGGAAAACATAAAATCTGCAGTACTTATTCTTGAAAGCAACTCAGTTAATGAAGCAGAAGAGAAACTGAAAACCCTTCCTTTTGTAAGAGAAGGACTAATTGAATTTGAGCTTATTCCACTCAGGTCATATGACGGTTTTGAAAGACTCTTTCACTCCAGCTAAACCAAATCAGACTATTTCTTATCATTTTTTAAAAAAAGCTTGACTCCGAACCAATTTTTCGGTATTTTTCTACCGACTTAGTAAGAAAGGTAGTTATCAATTCATTAAAATATTGCAGGAGGAGAGCATAATGAATAATCGCTGGGTAGTTTTAGGAGCAGGAATTCTGATCCAGATTATTTTCGGTGGTATCTATGCATGGAGTACCTTTACTCCTCACCTCATACAAAACTACAACCTTACCAAAGGTGAGTGCGGCTTTATATTCGGCCTCACCATAGGTATTTTTACTCTTGCAATGACATTTGCCGGAAGACTTCTTACTAAAAAAGGACCACGTCTCACAGCTGTAATTGGATCTGCACTCTTTCTTGCAGGTTATTTCCTTGCATCAATGTCAGGTGGATCATTTATTCTTATGTTATTAAGCATCGGAGTAATCGCCGGCTCAGGCATAGGTTTTGGCTATGTTTGCCCTCTCTCAGTGGGAATGAAGTGGTTCCCGAAAAATAAAGGCCTGGTTACAGGTGTTGCTGTAGCAGGTTTTGGAGGTGGAGCTGTACTTCTTTCATCTGTTGCAGATCACTTCATACAATCTGGAATGGATGTAATGCTCTTCTTCAGATGGTTCAGCATTGTTGCAGGTATTCTTCTTATCGTAGCTTCAATGTTTCTCTCTGAACCTGAAAACGGAGAAGAGAAACAGGAAGATAAAGAAGAAAAAACATCAATATTCAACCTTCCGTTTGGAATCAATACCCTGGGTATGTTTGCCGGAACATTTGCAGGACTTCTGATTATTGGTAATCTGACTCCAATAGTTATCAAAGCAGGACTATCCCAGGCTCAGGCTGTGGTTATGATCTCAGTTTTTGCAATAGGTAATGCTATCGGACGTGTTACATGGGGTCAGATATACGATAAACTCGGTAATAGAGCTATTCCACTATCTCTTGGTAGTTTTGCAATATTCTGCACACTATTTCTACTTCCTCTTCCTCAGGTATTCATGTTTATCTCCGTTGCCTTAATGGGTTTTGGATTTGGCGCAAACTTCGTAGTATATGCATCAGCTATTTCAGGCTATTTTGGAGTAGAAGCTTTTGCCAGATTATACCCCTTGTGTTTTCTCGCTTACGGCATAGCAGGTATAACAGGACCAGGAGCTGGTGGATTCATTGCAGATCAGACAGGTTCCTATGATGTTGCACTCTATATCAGTATAGCAATAGTAACAGTAGCCACTCTACTTACATCCATAGGTTTACGAACCCTGAAAAGAGCCTGAAGCAGATCAACAAATCAGATTCACAATTTAAGAAAACAAATGTATTTTTAAATGACAACTCGACTCTACAGACAAAAACAACATGTAAATCCACATTTTTTAGTAAATTAAATTTAGAAACTAAAATTTCAGACTTTTTTCGACTTATCCGTTTTTTTGAATATCATTAATATAAATCAGAAACAAATCATTTTTTTGAATAAGTAGATATAAAGGCACTATACGTTTTTTCGATAATCAATTATCGTTTAAATTTTCTTAAGCATTCAAATTTCTGTGCTACAAAAAATTGGTTTCCTGTCAGACAAAATCCCCTTCCACCCCCATAAAACAAGGATTCCCAATGTTGGCACGTAAATTGCAAGTACATATCAACGAAAAAATTGTAAGGAGGTCGCTTTTGAAAAACAAAGCACTTAAGTTTATTATCTTAGCCCTTCTTCTAACCGGTTTTCTTGCAGCGCAAACTGGTCAGACAGGGCAGATTAATGGTAAAGTGTCCACAGCGGATGGATCACTTCTACCAGGCGTAACAGTTAAAATCTCTTCACCTTCAATGGTTATTAAAGAGATGATATCTGTAACCAATGAAAATGGTAAATACCGTTTTCTGGGTCTTGCTCCTGGTGTATATAAAGTAGAATATACACTGGAAGGTATGCAGACAGTTGTTAGAGAAGGCATCGTTGTAAATGTTAGTAAAACATCTACTCTTGACATTAATATGTCAATGGGTAAGATCGAAGAAAACATTATCATCACAGGCCAGGCTCCAACTGTAGACAGACAGAGCACAGCTAAAACCTCAAACATCAGTAATGAAACAATCAACTCTGTTCCAAGTGGAAGAAGTGTTGCAAGTTTCTTTGCTATGGCTCCAGGTGTATCAGGCTCTGAAGCTCACGGTAGCTCAACAAGAGAAAATACATATAACATCGATGGCGTTAACCTCAACGACCCAACTGTTGGTACTCAGGGTGTTTTCATGAGTTCTGACATTATGGAAGAGGTTTCAGTTCAGGCTGGTGGTATCTCAGCTGAATATGGCAGTGCTACTGGTGCTGTTGTTAATGTTGTTACCAAATCAGGTGGCGACAGACTAAGCGGTTCTGTTAGTGCATACTATGAGCATGAAAAATTCAGAGGAGACAACACAAAGGGTACTCCACTGGAAGCAGAAGGTGTTTCAGGTAACAAATATGACCTTGAAGCCGGTGCAACACTTGGTGGTGCTATTATCAAAAGCAAACTCTGGTTCTTTGCCAGTATGTCATATCAGGAAAGTGAAAGCTATGTTTCAGGTTATCCATGGAGACCAAAAGGAACTGAAGCTTCTCAGACTCCATATGACACAAAGAAGTACTATCCATATCTGAAACTTACTTATCAGCCAACACAGAACGATAAGGTTTATGTTTCTTACCAGTTTACAGAACGTAAACTGAACCACCGTGGTGCCAGTTCAACTACAACTGAAGACTTTACAAGAGTTCAGAAGACTCCTGGTCACGTTTTCAACGCACAGTGGTCACACACTTTCGGAAGCAACTTCTTCATGAATGTTAAAGCCGGTATTGTTCGCAAAGGCTTTGACATGGTTACAAAGAGTAATGATCCAAGAATCTACAACTACACACTGAGACGTTACAGTGGAAGTTATGGCTACTCAGACTACAATGACAGAAACCGTGCTAACTTCAAAGTTGATGGTACACTGTTTATTGACGATCTGATGGGTCAGCACGAAATGAAGTTTGGTGCAACTTATGAAGCAAACGAAGCGATCAGAGATCTTGTATACACAGGAATGGACGATCCTTCAAACCCAGGTTACAAAATCTATCAGTACAGATATACAGGTACTGATGATAACCTGAAACCTTACAGAGCATATTCAGCAAGAGACTATAAGAGTAAGAGAGAGATGACCAAAATTGGTATCTTTGTTCAGGACACATGGAATGTATCAAACAACCTGACTCTTAATCTTGGTGTCAGAGCTGATTTCCAGAGAGGTATTATTCCTAAACAGGCTACCGGCACAGGTACTCAGTACTTTGCCCAGCAGTTCTACGGTCAGGACAGACCTTTCAACGTAGAAGTTGAAAAAGATATGACTGTTGTTAAATGGAACGATATTTCACCAAGAATCGGTGTTATCTATGACATCTTCTCAGATGGTACAACTCTTGTAAAGGGTACTTTCGGCAGATACTACAGCTCACTTATGCTGCAGAACATCAGCTCAATGAACCCAAACAAAGGTTCAAGCTACTACGGCGCATTTGATCCATCAACAGGGCTTATTACAAGCTACAAAGGTGGTTCACGTCCAACACCTGCAGCAACAAACTATGGAAACACCTCAATGGTAACTCCATATACTGACGAAATGACTATCTCAATTGAGAGAGAGCTTTTCGAAGACTGGTCAGTAAGTGCACGTTTCATCAGAAAATGGGCAAGAAAGATGCTGGAAGATGTTAATGCTTCAGCTCTGAACATGGACAAGTTTCTCAGTACAGGTGAACTGGAATGGAAAAACTACGAGCAGGTTAGCGTTGTAGACCCATACACAGGTAAAGAAGTTACTTTCTGGAACAAAATCGACACATCAGTTGAGAGTGTATATTACACACTTAACCCTGATGCAGCTAAAAGAGACTACAAAGGATTTGAGCTGACTATTAACAAAAGATTCTCAGATGGATACTCTCTGTCTGCTTCATACGTTTACTCAAAGAACGAAGGTCTCGTAGGCACAAGTTTCAGTGAAACAAACAGTATCACTGGTTACTTTGATGGTCCAAACGCTCACGTTAATGCTGTTGGTCCTCTGGAAAATGAAAGACGTCACTACTTCAAACTTATCGGTCTTGTAAAAGGTCCATGGGGAGTTAATATTGGCGCAAAATTCATCGTATACTCAGGTAACAGATACACAAGAACTGTTAGATCAGATCAGCTTGATCTTGACCTGAACCAGGGTAAAACTGAAATCTATGCTGAACAGAGAGGATCACGTCGCGAACCTACTGTTGCAAAACTTGACCTGAGACTGGAAAAAGCTTTCAGACTTGACAAGTTCACTTTCAAAGTGTTTGCTGACATCTTCAACGTACTGAATTCATCAACTGCAATCAATCTTTGGGACAGTTCAACTGACAACGGACTATACAAATTTGGTGAAGTTAGAGACATCATGAGTCCAAGAACCGTAAGATTCGGTGCTAAAATTGAATTTTAATTAGAAACCTAATTAAGACCTTAAATATTTTACAGAGGCGCTCTTCGGAGCGCCTTTTTTTTACTCAAAAAAAGCAACCCTCCCCTTCAAAACCAATTCCCTCAGGCTAACACGGACTCTCACCAACCAGCACTGACAAATATGAATAATTAAAAAACGCAATTATGCATCTCTACTACTAGCTGAAGCTGGCTAGAATATTATTAAAAAATATCGTACACACAAATCTAACCTTGCGAACTGTTCAGATCGGGTTAAATTGATTAAACAGTGTTAGTCTGTGCCGGTCCGTGTTAGTCAGTGACAGTCAGGTATTACCTGTTTATTCGCGCGTATTGGCGTTAGTTTTCTGGGAAATAATATTGAAGCAGTTGCACAAAATTTGCACACGACACCAGGATCTTTTTGTGGAAAACTACGGAAACGCTGTGATAATGGCGCACCTGGCATGATTCGAACATGCGACACCAGGATTAGGAATCCTGTGCTCTATCCTCTGAGCTACAGGTGCACTCAACTATTAAATATTAACACCGGAGCTACCTCTCTGTCAATGAAGAAGCACTCCGGCAATACTCTTATAAATATCAGGTTTTAAATTTTTCTATCTGATCTTTAAGATCTTCTGAATCTTTGGCCAGATTATCAGCTGTCTGTGCAACTTCACGCACAGCAACAACAGATTCCTGCAAACCTTCAGACACTCCATTAATATTCATGCCAATCTCTTCGATAGCATGATTCTCCTCTTTTATAGAATCCGCAACGCCTTCAGTGTGCCCCTGAATCTCAGTATTGGCATCAACAATCCGACTCAGAACCTTTATTGAACGGCGTCCCTCTTCGACTCCACCGGCAACCTCTTTACGGGCCTCATCCATACTGGATTTTGACTCAACGACCTCATTCTGAAGTGAATTAACAATTCCCTGAATCTCCCTGGTTGCAAATGCTGTCTTTTCAGCAAGCTTTCTTACTTCATCAGCAACAACTGCAAAGCCTCTTCCTGCTTCTCCGGCTCTTGCAGCCTCAATAGCAGCATTCAGAGCAAGAAGGTTGGTCTGATCTGAAACATCGTTAATAACATTAACTATATCCCCGATCTTATCTGCAGACTTACTCAACTCCTCAATACCAGCTCCGACTCTGTCAGTAGTGCTTTTAATTGTTTCCAGAGAAGAGATAACTCCCTTAACAGAATCCTCAACTTCGCTAACTACTTCCATTGCTGTTCCTGCCAGTTCCTGAGCCTGATCAACAGATTCTGCAATTCCCTGTGAAGTAGAGGCCAGCTGAGTTGCTGAAGCAGCTACTGCCTGAGCCTGAGAACTCTGTGAATCAGATGTTACAGCCAGCTCTTCTGCAGAGGATGAGATCTCCACAGAAGCAGCGCTAACAGACTCTGCACTGTTCTTAACAACATTAACAAGCACCTTTATCTTATCGATAAAGTCATTAAAATCCCCTGCAAGATCTCCGAGTTCATCTTCAGCACTATAGTTAACCTTTTCTGTAAGGTCTCCCTGCCCTATAATACTGAATTTCTCTGAAAACATTTTAAGGGGTTTAAGTGTAAATTTTGTAACAAGCAGTACAATAACAACAAAAAGCAGCGAGAAACCTATGGCCAGAATCCAGCCCATATTTCTAACCCTGCTCAACCCGCCAAGAACTTCAGCTTTATTAACCCCGGTTACAACGAACCAGCCGGTAAACTTATCAGGTTCATATATTGCCCACTTAGGATCCCCTTTCCATACATAGTCAACATAACCCTTCTGAGCTCCGTTAAGAATCTCTTTACCGAAATCATAACCGCTGATATCCAGTTTAAGAATGTTATCCCTCGCAGGATGCCCCTGAATAATACCTCTGTTATTACACAGATAGGCATATCCGGTTTCACCAACCTCCACCTTATCCAGATAGTTTACAAGAAAGTAGTCCCAGCTGAAAATAAACTCCAGAATTCTGCCATCAGACATTTTTTTGTAAACAGGAAGATAGATTTCCCCGCTTCCACCTCTGAAAAGTTCACCATGAAAAAGTGTACTCCCTGAAGAGGGCGGTGAATAGGATGCACTGATTCCATGACCTGAAGAGATGGCTATATTGCCCGAAGCATCTCTCACGTTGATCCCCTTAATGAACTCATACATTCCAGTAAACTTAGTCTGTTCTTCCTGGTTATCAGCATTACCACTACTGATGAATGCCATCATTAAATGATCCAGTTCCTTAAATAGCCCCTGAATCCGTATTCCAAAAGAGTGATTAATCGCAGTAAGATTTTTAAGCACCTCCTGCTCAATCACATCTGATGAGAAAGAGATACTGGCAAACATACTGATTAATAACGATAAAACCAGAAAAGGCATAAGCACAAGTAAAAATTTCCCCACAAACCTCTGTTTCGAATAGATTTTGCCAAACATGTCAGCCTCCATAATTAAACCAAATGCAGATTGTAAATTTACATTACAAATTAATGTTACCATGTAAAAAATTTTTTTCACTATTTTTATTTATTAACCTTAAACTTATTAAGTTCATATAATTGATTTTAATAAGCTCCTCTGCTATCATTCATCCATAAAGAAATCAGCAAATTCAAGGAGATCCAATGAAAAAACTTTTAATTTCCTTAGCAGCACTTGTTATCGCTCTCAACATGGTAAACTGTGGCGGAAGCAAAAAACCAGCAACAGAACCGGCACCGGCACCAAAACCGGCAGCTCCACCAGCGATTGAGTCCTACAGACCAGATGTTCCTAAAGATCCCAATATTTTTAAAGCATTCAAAGTTATAAAACATTACGGCAAACTAACTAAAAGATATACACCATACAGCAAACTTAAAAATGCAGGTGGCTCAGGCAATGTTCAGGCTATGGGTTCAGATATGTTCTATGACACATACTCACTCCCAATGAATGAAAAAAACTACTGGGTAACTGTTAACTACAATACTGCAGCCAGAGCTATTGAGAATGATCCAAGAATCAAACAGGAGATGAAAAACATCCCTCTCAACAACATCGACATGGTGGTAAAAACTCCAAAAGGCGGAAAGTATGTAATAAGTGATACTGAAGCAGATGGAGTTCTGGATTTCGCAGCTCCGGCAGGTAAACCTGTGAAGATGTCAGATCAGCAGAAGAAGAATCTACTGGACAGAATGCAGAGAAAATATACCTGGTTCCTGAGATTAATCAAGAAAAACTACAAACATCTGAGAAAATAGTAATAACCTGAAGGGCAGATCATCCATCTGCCCTCCTGCTCTTTTAAAAACAGCTTAACTCAAAGATTCTTCAACCCACTTCATATACTCTTCACTCCCACCAAGTACTGGAAGTACTATAATCTGTGGAACTTCATAAGAGTGCAGTTCCTGTATTTTCATACCTACCTTATCTGCCAGAGCCGCTGAACTCTTTATACGGCACTCCCACTCATTAGTCTCTTCAACTTTACCTTCCCATGTATAGATACTCTTTAACGGTCCTGAAATCTGGACACATGCTGCTATCCCAGATTCTACCAGTTCATATCCTATTTTTCTGAGTTCCTCTTCTGAATCTCCTGTAGTAACTATCTCTACGAATTTATCCATTATTACCCTCCTGCAATTGAAATATTCTATATAAACCTGAAGAAAAAAACACTCATTATGATAAAATTATTTAAAATGTATATCAGGAGATAAAGTGAAAAAAGAATACAATAGATATGGATTTGAATTTATAGAACAGAAGAGAGTTCCTGAAATAAATGCTGATGGAATTCTGTTAAAACATACAGCATCCGGTGCAACACTTTTTAAGGTAGTTACAGAAGATAGTAATAACACCTTCTGCATAACTTTTAAGACCACCCCTCAGGATGATTCAGGAATCCCACACATTCTTGAACACTCAGTATTAAATGGTTCAGAAAAATTTCCGGTAAAAAGCCCCTTTGCAACTCTGATGCAGGGTTCACTCAACACTTTCCTCAATGCCTTAACAGGGAAAGACAGAACTATGTATCCTGTTGCCAGTAAAAACAGAAAAGACTTCTTTAATCTGATGGATGTATATCTGGATGCGGTTTTTAATCCTATGATACATAAGAACCCAATGATATTCAGGCAGGAAGGCTGGCACACCTCTTTTGACCAGAACAACACCCCGGAATATAATGGAGTTGTTTACAGCGAAATGAAAGGTGCCTTTTCATCCCCCGCTACCCTTCACTCCCGCTACATTTACAAAGCTCTGTTTCCAACAACTACATACGGAACAGTATCAGGTGGATATCCTGAAGCTATTACTGAACTAAAAGAGGAAGATTTTCTCAACTTTCATAAAAGATACTACCATCCTTCCAACAGTATGATTTATCTGTATGGAAACGGGGAGCTCGAACAGGAGCTGGAATTTATACACACCAACTATCTCAGTAAATTTGAGAAACAGATAGTAACAGATCCCGTTGAGATTCCATTGGAACCTCCAATAAGCACTCCTGTAGAAGTTCAGGGGGAATACCCGATATCCCCTGAAGAGAATCCGGTTAACAAGACAACCCTCTCTTCATCCTGGGTCTGTAATATCCCTCCTGAAGATGTTATGGGGCTGGATATGCTTACCACTTTGTTAAGCAATCTTCCCTCTTCACCTCTCAGAAAAGCTCTTATTGAAGCCGGATGCGGAGAAGATACATATACATCTTTCTCACATCTGAAACAATCTGTTGTTAACATTGTCATGAAAAACAGCTCTGAAGAAAAAAGCGCCCTCTTCAGAGATACTATACAGAAAACCCTTGAAGATATTGTTAAGAATGGTTTTGATCCTCTTGCAGTAGAAGGAGTTATAAACAGGTACGAATTTGATCTGAGAGAGGGGGAAAGCGGGAGTTTTCCAAAAGCTATTGAGTACTGCTACTCTGTTCTCTCAGGGTGGTACTACTTTGACAATCCTTTTGAAGGTCTGGAGTTTGCAGAAAGAATAGCTGCTATAAGAGAAGAGAAGAGATATTTTGAAGAACTTATAGATAAGTATCTTATTAAAAACAACCATCGTTGCGATGTAGTTCTTGCTCCTTCTGTTGACGCTGAAATTATAAGTAAATCTTCACCTCCTGTAACAGAAGATGAAGCCAGACAACTTCAGCAGGAGTACAAAGATCTGCTTGAATATCAGAACACCCCGGACAAAGAAGAGGATCTTGCAAAAATCCCCATGCTCTCACTGAAGGATCTGCCATCAGAACCGGATTTCTATAAACCAGCAATTATAAATGAGAGAGAACTTGAGTATCACAGTTTTACAGGAGGTCTCCTTTACCCACAACTTATGTTCGATGCATCTTCTCTGAACAGGGAACTGGTTCCATACCTTTCACTTCTCACAACACTTCTGGGAGAACTTGATACAGAGAAAAAAAAATATGATGAACTGGATTCAGAAATAAACATACATACAGGTGGAATAAGTTTCTCAACAAGAATCTACACAATGTCCAGTGACCCCGATAATTTCATCCCTTTTCTATCTGTATCATCCCGATTATTCTCAGGGAAATTTGATAAGTTCATCGAGATAACTAAAGAGATTCTGTTTAAAACAGTATTTAAAGATATAAAGAGAATCAGAGAACTGTCAGGAAGGCTTCTTTCACGTTATGAATCATTAATAAGAGCTCAGGGGTATACTATTGCTTCAGGTATTTTCGAAGCAGAACTTGGAAAAGCATTCATGTTCAGAGAACTTATTGAAGGTATCAGTTTCTACGATTTCCTTAAAAAGTTTAACGCCTCTATAACCAGTAATTCAGAGGTTCATATTGAAAAACTGAAAATAGTAATGAAACAGGTAATCAATAAAAAGAACCTGACCTCATTCATTACAGGTGCCTCCGGCGACTGTTCAGATATCAGAGCTTCTCTTGGAAAATTCAGAGATGGGCTGCCGGAAAGAGACTACGGTAAATCAGATATTATATTGACCCCATCGCTAAAAAATATTGCCCTCTCTGCCCCATCTCAGGTTCAATATGTTTTCAGAGGCTGCAACTTCCTTAAACACGGATATACCTTTGATGGCATATCTCCACTCTTAAGCCAGATAATCGGCAGGGATTACATGCACCACAAAATAAGAGTAAATGGTGGAGCTTATGGTGCGATAGCTTCAATAAAACGATTTGGTATTATCTCCTTCTCATCATACAGAGATCCAAATCTGGACCAGACAGTAGAAACTATAAGAGGGATACCGGACTATCTGAAAACACTCAATCTATCTGAGTCCGCATTAACCCGATTTAAAACAGGTACTATTGCAAAAACTGACAGACATCTTAATCCTCAGGAACAGGGGAAAGCAGCACTTGAGAACTTCTTTAAAAAAGTGAACTTTGAAGATAGCTGCACCGAGAGGGAAGCACTTCTGGCTGCAGATATGGCTACAATAAAAGAATATGCTGAAACCTTCAGGACACTTGAGAAGAACAGTATTACTGTTGTCTATGGTAAAGATTCAGTAATAAGAGGAAGTTCAGAACATTTTGATGAGGTTCTTCCTCTTCTGACAGAAGACAAGAGATGAAAAAGAGCAGGAATTCACAGAACAAACCTGGTATTTTACCGGAAGATCTGGATTTCACAAAAGTATTCAGAGATGAAAATGCGGGAGAGGAACCGGGCTTTGAAGAGATGTTCAAAGCCTCCTCCAGGGATTCATCTCTGAAAAAACTGATGGAGGAGAAGAAGAGCTCCTCCAGAAACAATACAATAAGTAAATCCCATATACTCAGCACCTATCCTCCCCCTCAGGAGACTCTGGATCTTCACGGCCTCACAGAAGAGCAGGCAATTTCTGAAGTTACTTCCTTTATAAACAGGGAAGCCTCTAACAGAACTAAAACAGTCAGAATAATAACAGGTAAAGGCCTGCATTCAGAGAATGGTCCGGTTCTGAGAAACAGTATAGAGCTTTTTGCCCACCAGCTGATAAGAGAAGGGAAAATTCTGGCATGGAAATGGGAAAAAAAGATCAAAGAAAAGAGTGGAGCTGCTATTTTTTACCTCAAACATAAGTAAAATAGATTTTTTCACATCACAAAACGAAACTTTTTATAAAATAATCCCGTCATAATAAACAGAAAGTTTCTTCATTAATTCTCCTGAATACCGTTTTCATCCTGACCAGATGGAGGCGGTATTCAGCCATAGACCTCAACCCACCTCAAAAGTAAATAAAAATTGTCTTTATGATTTTTTATTTTTTCTGCTATAATGAAGTCAAAAGAAGTAACTACAAAGGAATAAAAAATGGCATTTAAACCAAAACAGGATCAGAGTTTCAGCACTGAACCCAAAACCGGGATGTCAACTCAGGCATCACCATCATATCTGGGTAAGACAATTCATATCAAGGGGAATATTATTTCCGATGAAGATGTAACTGTAGAAGGTAAACTGGAAGGAACAATTTCAGTAAAAAAGACCCTTACTATAGGCAAAAATGGCTCAATTAAAGCCGATGTAGATGCAAATGCAGTAAAAATTGACGGTATTTCAGAAGGTAACATCAAAGCTTCAAGAGTTGAAATTTCTTCTCAGGGCGAATGTATTGGCAATATCTTTACAGAACGCATTATGATTGCTGACGGTGCCCGCATAAGAGCTGCAATAAATCTTGACCAGAAGGAAGGCGACAAAAAATAGCCTATGAATAAAAGCAGAAACCTGGGGATGAGAATTGTTGTTGCTTCTGCAGCGATAATTTTCATTCTTGTTGTGGTAATACGCTTTATTCTTGACAGAACCAGAGACGTATCCCTGGATCTGATCAGCAACTCAATTACTATCTATGCTCTCTATACAGTACTTATTCTGATAAGTATTACTTTTGTCTTTATTTTTCTTCGTAATATCATTAAGTCATATTACGAAAAAGATAAAATATACAACCGAAGCAGCAGATTCAAAAACAGACTGATCTTCTTCTTTATATCCTTCTCAATTATTCCCACACTTCTGCTATTTTTCCTCTCAACTGATTTTCTTAACAAAGGTATCAGTAATATTTTCAACGTCAATACAGATGAACTGATGTCTCTCTCAAGTACACTGAAAGAGAGTTTCTATGAGATGTCAATAAATGAGTTGAAACACTTTACAAACCGGGTTCAGAAAAATATCAAAGATAAACAGATGTACACTCCTGCCAACAGAACTTATCTCACAAATAAGTTGAGAGAGTGGATGAGTTTATATCATCTGGATGTTATTAACATTTACAAAAATCAGAAAGAGTTACGCTCCTTTATGAAACCGGTTTTTCCTCTTAAAGAGTATAACAACCTGACTCTTGAAGATATATACAGAGGTCTGAGCTCAGATACATTCACGAAAATTGACTCTCTCAAAAATGGTGAAATAATCAGAATTGGTACCTCATTCAAGGTGGGAGAAGATAAGATTCTTGTTGTAGTAGGTAAGTTCTTCCCTAATAAATACGTAAAGAGCGTAAAAACCTTTGAAACAGAAGCCATAAAGTATTCACAGCTTAAAAGCATAAAAAAGCATGTAAGAACAACATACATGCTGCTTTTCATCCTGATAACCATTCTGATAATCTTCTCTGCATCCTGGCTTGGCTATTTTCTTGCAAAAGGAATCACCAACCCTATTGAGAAACTTGTAAACGCTGCAACAGAGATCACCAAAGGTAATCTGGATGTTAACATCGATTATAATGCCAAAGATGAATTCAACATCCTCATTAAAGAGTTTAACAAGATGGTTGTTGATCTGAGAGAACATCGGGAAAAACTCAATAAAAGAACTATAGAGCTAAGACATCGTAAGAGCATTACTGAAAATATTCTGAAAAATATTACTTCCGGCGTTATTGCTATTAATGCCAAAGGGGAAATTATTGAACTTAACCCTGAAGCAGAAAGAATGCTCTCTATGTCCAGAAGAGAGATCCTGAAGAAGAAGTGGTCCAGAATCTTTTCAGAACCACCATATATATCAATTAACGACATTATAAAAAGAGCTTTCAGTGCCCGTTTCAAACTTCATGAACAGGAAGTTGATATAAAAATCAAAGGTAAGGTCCTGAATCTTGCCATCAGAATTACTCCTACCCGAAACCCTGTTAATAACAAATTCTCAGGCCTTCTGGTTGTTCTGACAGACCTTACAGAGTTGATGAAAGCCCAGAGAAAGCTTGTCTGGCGTGAAGTGGCCAAACGAATTGCCCATGAGATAAAGAACCCTCTTACTCCGATTCAGATATCTGCACAGAGAATACAGAAATCCATGGACCAGCCGGAAGAGAAATTCAGAACTCTTGTTGATGACAGTCTGAACATAATACTTCATGAGCTCGACTCCATAACAAAACTGGCTGATGAGTTCTCTAATTTTGCACGTCTCCCTGAAATCAGGTTTACCAAAGGGGATGTTAACCAGATTCTGGACAAACTTATAACTGTATACTCATCTATCTACAGTGGAGTAACTTTTATAGATAACCTGTCAGTGGATCTTCCGATTATATTAAAAATTGATACAGACCAGATTAAGAGAATCTTTGTTAATATTCTGGATAATGCTATTGAAGCTATGGATAAGCAGGGGGAAATTGAAATTACCACCTCATATATAAAAGAGAGTCAGTTTGTTAAAATAGAGATTTCAGATAACGGTCCCGGTATTCCTGATGAAGACAAACAGAAACTCTTTATTCCATATTTCTCAAAAAAACACACAGGAACAGGACTTGGACTTGCAATTGCCCACAATATCATAGAGGAGCATAACGGTCTTATTTCAGTGGTGGATAATTCGCCGAAGGGAGCAAAATTCATTATTGAGTTACCAAGCTAATTAACAGTAACCTTTCCTGAAGTATACCTCACCATAAGCCAGTAATTAAAAGATATCGTTTTTCTATTGATTCAATTTGACCAAAAGAGTAAGTTTCTCTTATGTTTTTGAATAAGGATTGAACACAAATGTTCTTCCCCATCTCCGCCAATAGTCGGTTTCCACTTCGTTCCCACCTTCCTGCGGAGAGGCGCTAAGTTTATTATCGAGTTACCGAGTTAATTCACAAAGAACACGGACATACACAGACTGTCAGAGACAAACACAAATTGTTAGAGATAAACACAGACAAACACCTGTAGGGATGCACATATGCGTGCATCCTCTTATCATTTATTGCTAATATGCATATATACTGATTTATCTGTTTCTACAAGCCGAGTTCATCTCTGAATTCAACCATGCCTTCAAGACAGCGGGTAAGAAAATCTTCAAGAGGCATTTCGAGGGATTCGCAGCTTTTCATCTGCTCTCTACAGGCACCTCTTGCAAAATTCTTCTCTTTGAAACGCTTCTTCATTCTTTTAAGAGTTACTACATCAAAACTCTTATCAGGATGCATCAGAGCAACAGCAGTAATGAAGCCCGTTGTTGGATCAATAGCGTACAGAGCTTTATCCATTTTACTCTCCAGAGGAGCTTTCAGATTGTGAGCTTTAATACTGTGTACCACTTCTGATGGAACATCACAATTCTTTAACATCTCTTCAGTTTTCAACCCGTGATTATCGGGGTATTCAAGAGTGTATTCATAATCCAGGTCGTGCAGCAACCCTGCCAGTCCCCAGATATCTTTATCTTCTCCAAAGACTTCAGCAAACTTCCTCATACAGGCTTCTGTTGCAATTGAGTGTTTAACAAGGTTATCTGTTTTAAGATGCTCTTTAATAAGTTCCAGAGCACTTTCTCTGTTCATCATTATAAATCTCCTGATTAAATCTTATGTCCCGGACTATTCCCTGTGGAAAAAAAGAGGATTTACCTGTAGGAATTCAGGAACCACAGTAATATCATATTCTATTAGAGATACTGATATAAGTCAAAATATCCCAATAAACCAAGGAGCTTTATATGATCTGGATTTCTCTCTTAAGAGGCATCAATGTGGCCGGTAAGAACAGAGTAAAGATGCCGGAACTCTGCCTTGCGCTGAAAGCAGCAGGGTTTCAGAATATAAAAACATATGTTCAGAGTGGAAATATTGTCCTCCGGTACCAGAACATAGCAGCGACTGAAGTTTCCAGCACAATAAAAGATATAATCAATGAGAATTTCGGTTTTGAGATTCCTGTATTAACGTTCACACCGGAATATATTAAAGATATTGTAGATAACTGCCCATTCCACAATGAGCAGCTAAATCAGACATATGTTGTATTTCTTTCTTCCGGCCCCGGGATACCTGATAGAAACATTATTGACAAATACGCTCTGCAGAATGAACAGTATCACTACTACAACAGTTGCATATATCTCTATTGCCCTGAAGGTTACGGCAGAACGAAACTGAATAACAACTTCTTTGAAAAGCGACTTAAACTTGATGCAACAACAAGGAACTGGCGAACTGTTACAAAGCTTATTGAGCTTTCATTCTGAACCCCTTATATACCTGTCCCAGTTGATATAGAAGGAAAATTAGCACATATAATCTGTATAAGTTATAAGAGGTAAAATATAATGAGAAAAATTATTTATCATATTGCTACAAGCGCAGATGGATATATATCATCAACAGATGGTAACGTTAACGGATTTCTACTTAAAGGGGATCATACAGATGATTTTTTTCTGACCTTAAGAAATTACGACACAGTACTGATGGGAAGAAAAACCTATGAATTTGGTTTTATGTTTGGTTTGAAACCAGGACAGCCAGCTTATCCCAATATGAAGCACTATATATTTTCAAGATCTTCTGAATATGAGTCCACAGATTCAGTAATTCTTGTTAAAGATAAAGAAATCGAAACTGTCAGAATTCTTAAAGAAGGAGAAGGCAAAGACATCTGGTTATGCGGTGGAAGTCAGTTGGCAGGTCTGCTTTTAAAAAACAGACTCATAGACAGATTGTCTATAAAAATCAATCCTTTTCTACTTGGTGAAGGGAAACCTCTCTTCAGAACCCCTCACACAAATTTTGAATTAAATCTAATTCAGAGCAAAACATATATGAATGGCGTTGTATTGACAGATTACGACATCATATATAAATAAACCAGCTTCATAATATAGAATGGATAAACCCTCCTTATCCATTCAGCTCTTCTCCGTTTATCCTTAAAAATTCCTTATTTTCATATTTGCAGTTGACTTTTGAACAAATGTACAATACACTTGTTTTACACAAAAAAAACACACAGGAGGAAATATGAAGATTGACATTATAAAAGCCTGCGAAGAGAGTGATTTCAAGACTTACAAAAAGAGTCGTGGAGGACTGCCCCAAAACATCTTCTCCCTTGCAGCTGCCACTCCTGAAGAAATAGATATTACCCTTATAGATGAAACAGTCAACAATAGAGTAAACTACAATACATCTGCAGAACTGATTGTTATAATGTTCTCTACTCCTGATGCACTAAAGGGTTATAAACATGCGCAGGAGTTTACCAGAAGAGGTAAAACAGTCGTTCTTGGAGGCTTACATCCGACATTCATGCACTCAGAATCTCTTGAATATGGCGACTCTGTTATAATTGGAGAAGCTGAACAGGTATGGTACGATCTTATTAAAGATTATCTTACAGGAACTCTGAAACAGATTTACAAATCAAACACACCATTCTGTCTGGACAATATGGTTCCATACAGGCAGGATCTCTACTCACTTAAAGATTACGACTGGATAAGCAGTGTTATAGTATCCAGAGGCTGTCGTGGGAGATGTGAATTCTGCACTGTTAACAAGTTCTTTCATACCCAGGAGTACCGTCCTGTATCCAGAGTAGTTGAAGAGATCAGCAGAATAGATACGAATTTTATCGAATTAAAAGCCGACAATCTTACAACAGACAAGTCATACTGCATGGAACTCTTTACTGCCCTTAAAGATCTGAATATTAAGTGGTCAACATCAGCAGACATAAGATTTGCTCTTGATCAGGAGCTATTGAATGCTGCTGTAGAATCGGGTCTGAACTATATTCTGCTTGGAATAGAAACCTCCTCTGAAAAAGCATTAAAGTCTGCAGGCAAAGGTTTTGTAAAACAGGAAGAAACTGCCAGAGCCGTTAATGAACTCCATAAACGCGGGGTTATTGTCGATTCTGCGGCTCTTTTTGGATTTGACACCCACACACCGGCAATATTTGAAGAGACTCTGAGCTTCTTTGAAGAGATTGAAATAGATGTATGTGCTCCGGTAATTCTGGTTCCTTTTCCAGGAACAGAACTATTTAACAGACTTAAGAGAGAGAACAGACTAATAACTACAGACTGGTCTCTCTACGACGGTTCCCATGCTGTTTTTCAACCTGCAGGAATGTCAGTTCAAGAGCTTGAAGAGGGAGTATACTGGTTTCACAAACAGTGGAACTCATATCCCTTGAAAAAAGATAGAAAAAAACGTTACAAAACACAACTTGGCAGAGAGAATGCAAACTATCTGTTATCCAACTTTTAAGGAATATTTATAGAGGAGATAAAATGGGAACACCAAAAGATTCAGAAAGAACAAGAGCCAGAATTATTGAAGCTGCAGGGGCACTGTTTGCTGAAAAGGGTTTTAAAGGCATCACTGTAAGAGATATTGCCCGGAGTGCAGAGACTCAGCCCGGAGCCCTGAATTACCACTTCAGATCCAAAGAGATTCTATATAAAGAGGTTGTTACCGAAGCCTGCAGAGTATGCACCTGGAGTTCTTCAGATAGAGAGAAACTACTTAGCAATGAACCAGAGGAAGCTCTCAGATATCTCATAAAAACCTCAATGGAATCTTATGAAGAGATGGGAGATTCAAACTGGCAGACTGTTATTATAACCAGAGAGTGCTGGGAGCCAAATGAGGGTACAACAGAAATCATTGAGAACTATTTCAGAAACCAGATAGGCCTTATTGCAACTCTTCTATCAAGAGTTGTTCAGAAGCCATCTACAGATATGCAGATTCAATTTGCAGTTATGTCACTAATTGGCTTAATGGATACCTTCGGTCAATACAAGCAACTTATCGAATCTGTTATTCCGGGTCTTAATAATAACCTGCAGACAGATAGTAATCTTGAGAATCAACTATACAATATAGTAGTAAACATTGCGGGGAGTTGAGCATGAAAGTTTATCTTATTAAGGCCTCAGCTCCCGGTCCATTCAAAAAATATAAAAAAAATATGGGGGCTCCGCCCCAGAACATCTTCTCCGTTGCAGCAACAACTCCTGACTCAATAGATCTGGCTCTTTGTGATGAAACAATCGATATGAAACCGGACTATAAAATAAAAGCTGATCTGGTAGCAATATTTTTTCATACTCCAGATGCTGCTCACTCCTATAAAATGGCTGAGAAGTTCAGAAGCAGAGGATATACAGTAGTACTTGGAGGACTTCACGCTTCTTTCATGTCAGGAGAAGCAGGTCAATATGCAGATTCAGTTCTTATAGGTGAACCTGAAGGCATATGGGAACAGCTTCTTAAAGATTTTGCAAACAACTCTCTTAAACCCTGTTATAAAAGAGAAAAGCCAGTAGACATGGCGATACTCCGCCCCTACCCTACAGATCTGATTCCACCTTCAAAATACAACTATTTCTGGTCAGTACTTGTGTCCAGAGGCTGTGTGCATAAATGCGACTTCTGTACAGTTCCAGAGTTTTTCTGCCGGAAATACCGGGTCAGGCCTGTTGAAAATATTGTTGCAGAAATTGAAGCCGCACCTCCTGGCTGCTGGTTTGAACTTCATGCAGATAATCTCACAGCAGACCGGGAGTACGCTCTTAAGCTTTTTAAGGCATTGAAACCTCTGAATATAAAATGGATGGGAGAAGCAACCATCAAACTTGCAGAAGATGAAGAGTTACTCAGAGCTGCAGCAGAAAGTGGATGCAAGGGACTTCTTATTGGAATTGAAACTCCTTCTGCAGATGCACTGGAAGCCTCAGGTAAGGGCTTTGTTTCACCAGACATTCTAAAAGAACAGATAAAGAAATTCCACAAACACGGGATTTCCATTACCTCCTCTATTATTTTCGGTTTTGACAATCACAACAAGGATATTTTCCAGAAAAGTCTGGATTTCTGCAGGTATATAGAGATTGATGAGGTTGAGTCTGTTATCCTCATTCCTTTTCCGGGAACAGATCTCTACAGACGCCTTAAAGCAGAAGGACGCATACTAACAGACAACTGGTCTCTTTATGATGGAAACAATGTAGTTTTTAAACCCGCAAATATGTCAGCCGAAGAACTGAAAGATGGATCTGTATGGTTCTGGACAGAACTAAGACGTAAGAAAACTTTTCATAAAAAAGCCCCCCGGGGTTCAGGTAGTGCAGAAGATAGTGCTATTACTCAGAAAGGAGCAGATAAAACACCTGCTTTAACTACAGGCTTATATAGACCTGTTCGCTGGAAATCTATTCTGGCCCTGGGATTTGTCGGTTTAGGTATCTATCTCAACATTCACTGGATCTGGGGGGTTATTTTTATAATATGGGCATTAACAGACATTAAGAACGGCACTACATATTTCATGGACGATATTCCACGTAAAGAATCTCCGGTTCTCTACTGGCTTGTTATACTGATGTGGCTGGGGTCAGGCATAATGGCTATATCAACCACACCGGTATCTTACCGTCTGGTAAATATATTTAAAGCTCCACCTTCAAAAATTTTCAAACAGCCATCAAAGGTCAGAAAAGCTACAGATAAAGAGCTTAATTTCTCTGTTACCACCCCTGTAGACTGGAAGGAAACTATCAGTAAAACTGATGGAACTAAAACCCATAATTTCAGGCATCCTGAGAACCTTGCTTCTCTTGATGTAATCGTTGTAGATTTCAACTATCACTTTCCACTAAAAGATTTCATCAGGTATATGGAAAACGAACTTGGTAAAAATGATACTGTTATAAAATCAGATAAAGGAGTTCAATTAAAAGAGTTCTACAAAACCACCCCATCTGCTCCCAGGCCCGAAATCCGGGAGTATAGTGGTGAGTACAGTGGATACCCTTCAAAAGTTATTGTGGGATATTATGTTCAGGATAATCGTGGATATACAATTATTGCCACTCACAGTGCAAGCGATTACTATATGAGAAGTATAATACAGAATATCTTCTCCAGCTTTACTCTTACCCATAAAGACTCTGTCACAGAAGGTGCAGATAATGGATAAAGCCACAAAACTTTCCCCCACAATATCCCTTAAATATCTTATAAAGAGGTTTTTTGGGAAAATTACCCTTACATGGGGACTTGTTATTGTTGAAGCAGCTACTCTTGTTGCAATGCCAATGGTTATAGGTCATGCCATTGACAATCTGATCAAAGAGAGTATGACAGGCATCTATCAACTCGGGGGATTATGCATTATTCTGCTGATTACAGGGGCAATCAGAAGATTCTATGACACAAGAGCTTATGCAGGTATATATACAGAGATTTCTGATGAGATCACTACAAGAGAAAACAGAAAAAACTCATCAATATCAAAGCTTTCAGCCAGAGTGCATCTGTTTTCAGAATTCATTGAGTTTCTGGAAAATTCTATTCCCGATATTCTGCATCAGTTTGTCGGTTTAGCCGGTACTCTCGCAATTATCTTCTTCATTAACATAAAGATCTTTATTGCCTGTATTCTGGCAATTGTAGCTATTACACTAATCTACATGTTAAGTTCAGGAAAGATTTTCACCCTCAACCAGAAAGGTAACGACGAAATTGAAAAGCAGGTTGAAATATTAAAAACCCGTGATTCCCGGAAAATTCACAACCACTTTCATAACCTCATGAAATGGCAGATAAAACTGTCAGATCTTGAAACTCTCAATTTTTCCGGTGTGTGGCTTCTTCTTGCAGCAATAATGGTTTTTACCATACTGGACATTACCGGGGGAGCCACAACATTCGGAACCACCCTTTCTGTAGTAATGTATGTTTTTAATTTCATAGAATCAGTATTAGGCTTTCCTTTTCATTACCAACAAATGATAAGACTGAAAGAGATTTCCTATCGCCTCTCCAGTGAAGAAGAGAGGGATAAAATTGTGTCCTGAATTGGGTTTATGCTTGCTGGACCCGGCAGAAGACATAACAAAACGAAAACCGTCTTGTCCTTCATAACAATCCGCTGCCGGGTCTTCGAACGAAGGACGTAACGAAGTGAAGGACGAGTAATGTCGAAGATGGGAACAAGCGAGGAACCAGACTGTCTCAGAAGTCACCGTTTTTTGGTAACCACAAATGGACACCAATAAACACAAATTTAATGTTGGAAAATTCGCAAAAATCAAATCCTTAAAAGATTTTTACTTTATTTTCCAACGGACTTTTGTTTTGAATTTACACGAATTTCTGTTGAAGGTTTTGAGACAGTCTTGAGCGCAGCTTGTCACTTTATACACAAAATCCCACCCGATTTTAATAACTATGTAGAATTTTAATTGAGAATGGATGAATTCTAATGATTTGAGTTAAAGGGATAACCCGGAGAGGGTGGGATTCGAACCCACGGTCCCGTTGCCAGGACAATTGCTTAGCAGGCAACCCGATTCAGCCACTCTCGCACCTCTCCATTTATGGGAAATGCCGAGGAGGGGACTCGAACCCCTACAGCCTTGCAGCCACAAGCACCTCAAGCTTGCGTGTCTACCAATTCCACCACCTCGGCGTGTTTGTCATAAGCTACTTAATTATGCAGCTTTGTTATTATTATCTTTTACAGTTTCCTTTTTATCTTCTGCTTTCTTTTCAGTATCAGCAGCTTTTGTTTCAGCTGGTTTTTCTTCTTTAGCTTTTTCCTCTGTAACAGCAGGCTTCTTTTCATCTGCCTTCTGTACTATCGGAGCTTTTTCCCCAGCCATAACTGTATCAGAAGCTGAATTCTGTCTCGAGATGATCATCAGCAACAGAGTGTTAACCATGAACAGCACAGCAAGTCCTGTTGTAATCTTGGACAGTATAGTTGCAGCACCACGTGGACCAAAAGTTGACTGTGAACCACCTCCACCGAAAGCACCAGCTAAATCGGCACTCTTTCCGCTCTGAAGCAGAACAACAAGTATCAACAGGATACTAACAACAATATGTAATACCAGTAAAAAAGATTCCAAGATTAATCCTCCTGCGTAATCAGTTTCTCAGAATGCGTTAGTATATCAAAAAAACTCTCCCATTGCAAGGAGGCTCCCCCAATTAATGCACCATTAATGTCATTTTTCTTTAAAAGTGCTTCCGCATTTGAAGGTTTAACAGAACCGCCATACAGGATGAAAGTCTCATCACCAAAGGCAAAGAGTTCCTTAAGCAGAGATCTTATAAATTCATGAACTTCCTGTGCAATTTCAGGTGTTGCAGTTTTACCTGTACCAATAGCCCACACAGGTTCATATGCAATGACAACTCTCTTAAGCTGATTGATATCCAGATCTTTAAAAGCAGATACAATTTGCTCTTCTATTACTTTGAAAGTTCGCTCTTCATCTCTGTCTTCAAGAGTTTCTCCTACACATAGCACAGGAGTAAAATCTGAATCAAGAGCCATCTTAAGCTTCTTACTGATCAACTCATTGGTTTCCCCAAATACATGTCTGCGTTCGGAATGACCTATAAGTAGATAATCAGCATAACCTTTCAGCATCACAGGTGAGATTTCACCGGTAAATGCACCGGAATCTGCCGGATAGAAGTTCTGAGCTCCAAGTTTAACAACTCCGGTTTTATCCTTCATTGGAGCAATTGAGAGAAAACCAGGGAATATAAGCGCTTCAACCCGTGAGTTTCCTTTGAATTTGTTGTTGAGGGACTCCATAAAACTGAGTCCCTCCTCTACTGAAAGATTCATCTTCCAGTTTCCCGCAATCAGGAATTTATTAATTTTCATTTTTTATGATTTTGCTATCTTAGCAACCAGATCACCAACTCTGTTTGAATAGCCCCACTCGTTATCGTACCATGCAAGAATCTTTATCATCTTCTCACCAATAACAGTAATGAATTCACCATCAACAATTGATGAATTAGGATTACCCATGAAGTCTGAGGATACAAGAGGTTTGTCTGTATATTCCAGAACACCTTTCATCTCATTCTCTGCAGCATTCTTAAACAGTTCATGAAGTTCTTCTTCAGTTGCACTGTTTTCAAGATTTACTACCAGGTCCACAAGAGAAACATCAGGTGTAGGAACTCTTATAGCACTTCCTGTAATCTTACCCTTCATTTCCGGCATAACTATACCAACAGCTTTTGCAGCTCCTGTTGATGTAGGAATAATATTCTGGGCAGCTGTACGTGCTCTTCTGAGATCTGAATGAGGCAGATCAAGAATACGCTGATCATTTGTATATGAATGTACAGTTGTCATATTACCTTCAACAACTCCATATTTGTTGTGGAGAAGTTTAATAACAGGTGCAATACAATTTGTAGTACATGAGGCATTTGAAATTATCTTATGCTCTTCATGATTGTAATCATCATCATTTACACCAAGAACCAGTGTGATATCCGGATCACCAGCTGGTGCTGAGATAACAACCTTTCCTGCACCGGCTTCAAGATGCCAGGAGGCTTTTTCACGACTTCTGAAAATTCCGGTTGACTCAACTACCAGATCAATTCCCAGCTCTTTCCATGGAAGGCTCTTAGGATCTCTTTCCGAAAGAACTTTGATCTTTTTACCATCCACTGTAATCGAATCGTCTCCAGCGGTAACTTCCTTATCCAGAATACCAAACACTGTATCGTACTTTAACAGGTGCGCAAGAGTTGATGGTGAAGTAAGATCGTTTATTGCAACAATCTCAAACTCATCTCTCATGAAGCTTGATCTGAAGAACAGGCGCCCTATACGTCCAAACCCGTTAATAGCGACTTTATAACTCATTCTTATCCCTCCTGAAATTAAGAAATGAAATTAACATACTAACCTGTTTTTTTCAATAGTGAAGAAATAAACCTTTCGGTCATACTTTGTCACAGACACATTTAAAACAGGTTAATATTTTTTAAATTAATAATTCAGATTCCCTGAATACTCTTTGTTTATTTTCTGACAACTGATATATAGTATATATAGAAAATCTTTAACTAACAACATCAGGAGACGATATGTCAGAAATTAATCTACCACTGCTTACTGAAGCAGATCTTAAGGACAAAATTGTTCTTGTAAGAGTTGATCACAATGTTGTAAAGAAGGGAGTTATACACGACCCTTACAGAATAGATGCCACTCTTGGCACCCTTTATTATATAAACGCCAAAGGGGGCAGAATAATATTAATGACCCATGTAGGCCGTCCCCAAAATAAGAAAGATGGAACAATAGATATCTCTGCTGACACATCTGTTGCTCCAATTGTCGAGTATCTGAAAAGCAAACTCCATATAAACTTTGTAACCCCGGAATTCTATGTCCACGGCAATAACGGTTATCTGGGCCTTGAAACATCTGTTAATCATATGATAAAAGACCTGAAAACCGGAAATGTAGATGGTATATATCTACCGAATACAAGATGGTTTACCGGTGAAGAAGCAGACGGAGAAACTGCAGATCGTTTTGCTCACCAGCTGGCTGGTCTTGCAGATATCTACGTAAATGATGCCTTCGGTTCCTGGCAACCCCACGCCTCAACCTGGAGGGTTCCGGATTATCTTCCTTCATATGCAGGCTTTCTTATGGAGAAGGAGATTGAAAACCTTAAAAGAATCTACTCACCAAACGCTCCTTTTCTTGCTGTAGTGGCAGGGTCAAAGTTTGACACAAAAATAGCATCCCTTAACACTCTTCTTGAAAAGGCAGACCATCTCATACTTGGAGGTGTTATATATAATGCATATCTCTGTGCTAAATATGGATTCAAAATAAAGGGCATCTCTGATGATGATATGAAATCTGCAGAAAATTTTGTAGCTTTCAGTAACTCTCACCCCGGCAAGATGGTTGAGCTCCCCTGGATTGTTGAGTCAGATACACTTGAAGGTAAAAAAGAGGGGCACTACAGAGTTCACGATATAAGAACTCTTAAAAAGGGAGCAGAATTAAACTATATTCTGGATGTTGCACCAGAATCCTTCACTATTCCTGAGATTGAGGATATTTTTCATAGATCAAAAACCATATTTGTAAATGCAGTGATGGGTTTTACACCTCATTTCAACGAAGGTACCATAGCTCTGGATCAGTTAATAGATGAAAACCGGGAAGCAGTTAAACTCTATGGTGGTGGAGACACAATGCAGGAATTGAAAAGATTACTGCCGGGCCTCTATATTGTTGCGCTGGATAGCCCTGATTACTACATATTTACAGGTGGAGGAGCTGTACTTAAAGCTATTGAAAAAGGAACACCACTGGGACTTAAGCCCGTAGAAAAACTCGTAAACAAAGCAATTAAATAAAAAAGATCTATAAAACCAGGGGTGAAAGATTTTCACCCTTTTATCAGACCTACTTAAAAAGCCATTTTACAAAACCGATTACCGCATCACCAAGATCAGCGGAACCACCTCTGTGAGGATTATTGAATTCAAAACCAGGTTGTGATTCCACCTGAGCCTGAGCTTTTCTCTCTAATCTCTTCTTCTCAATCCTTTCTCTCTCTCTTCCCAGCTCATCCTGTTTTTTCATGCCACCAGCTTTTACCCACTCCATTATCTGCCTCAGCTCTCCCCCATCAAGCCAGACACCATGTTCCCTGCATTTATCAATTATAACACCACTACTCCTGCCAAAATTGATGCGGTTCATCAGTTTAGTGCAGACAGGACAGTTTATATAAGATAATCCATACTCCTGATTACGCTTCATCCCCTTTAACTGCTCAAGTCTCTTATACTTAACAGCAAAAACGTTATCCACACTGCGCTTCAGTAAGAGGTCAAGTTCCCCGGGATCAAAAAACAGGCCATAACAGGTTTCACACTGCTCAATAAGAAAACTCTCTTCTTCAGAAACATTGATAGTTTTCATCTTTACTGAACATCTGGGACAGATACGATCAGAGTCGGGATTCTCCGCTTCAGAACGATACAGTCCTTTAAGGTCTACTTCGTTTCTTGTTCCACAATATTTACAAACCGTTGAATCCACAGGTAAAGGGGCTGAACAGTTACAGCAGTTTGGCATGCTATCCTCCAGTTAAATAATCAGAGATAGATCCGGATACCAAGATTGAGAATCAGTCCGTTTATTTTAAACACAGCCTTACTTCCTGAATAGTAGTCCTTACTCCAATCCCCTATCCAGTAAATCTGCCTGTCAGAGTTCTTATCTTTCAGGTGCCAGATATCTCCTTTAGCCTTACTACCGTTATAATCCATGTTTCCTTCAATTTCACCTAAACGTACAACTCTGTACTGCAACTCAGCAACTACTGAGAATCTGGAATTAAGTTCCATATCGGCACTTAAACCCAGCTGAAACCCGGGAGCAGCTTTTTTTGCATCAAAACTCTGAATCCTGTCACCTTCATCAGAGCCGGTAAAATCAAGTGCTTCATTAAATTTGAATTTACCTATAAAAAGACCAACTCCGAATTTACCATATACTCTGATCTTATCAAGCTCAATAAAACGAACTTTGTTGTTAAGCATAAAAAATGTGTTCTTATAACTTGAATCAAAAGCATAAGGTTCATGAGCAGCACCAGCGCCTCCGATTGTATCTGAAGAGATTTCACGACTGAAGAAGCCGGCTTCGAGACTGAAAGAGTATTTACCAAGACTCAATCCCGCCTCTACTGAATAGTTACCTCTTTTTTTATCTTTCACCCCTTCTGCACCTTCAGGTACAACTCCAAAATGACCATTTTTAAAATTACTCAGATTGCCCTTTAATTCAACATAGAATTTAAGATCACTAACATTGATATCTTCTGCAAAAACAGGCCAAACTGATAACATAATTAATAATATCAGGATTTTTTTCATACCGATATTTTACACATTGAAGATATAGCAGTAAAGCTATTTATAAATAAAGAGAGTCGGTATAATTTAAAGCTCCGTTTTCATTACAAAACCTTTCCCCCGGATATTCTCTATAGACACACCGGGATCATCTTTAAGATATTTTCGTAATCTGGAGATAAAGACATCCATACTTCTACCAAGGAAATAGTCATCTTCTCCCCACACTTCTTCGAGAATCTCACTTCTGCTTAACAGAGTACCTGCCCTTCTTCCAATAAACTCCAGAAGACGACTCTCTTTTTCAGTAAGCTGTCGTCGTTTTCCATGTTTTTCCAGCACAAACTCATTTGTATACAGAGCATAAGTACCTATATTAAGTTTCTCACCAGCTACCTTATTTCCACGGCGTCGCAATATATTCCTGATTCTGAGCAGTAACTCTTCAGCATCAAAAGGTTTAACAATATAGTCATCTGCTCCCAGCTTCAACCCTTTTATTCTATCCTCTTTTCTTGTTTTAGCTGTAAGAAACAGAAGCGGAATATCTGAATCATCTCTTCTTATCTCTTCTCCAAGAGCAAATCCATCCATCTCAGGCATCATAACATCAAGTACACAAATATCAAAAACAGAACTTCTGAACATCTTCAGACCATCCTGTCCATTTTCTGCAATAGTAACTTCTATACCGGAAAGCTCCATATACTGTTTCAGCATATTACGAAAATCAACAGAATCTTCAACCAGAAGCAGCTTTACAGGTTTCTCAAACATAGTGCTCTTCTCCAGCCCTTAAACTTATTGTAAAACAGCTACCTTCCCCTGGTTTACTTATAACCTCAACACTTCCATCGTGAGCGTTTACTATTTTTCTCACTGTATAGAGCCCTATACCAAGGCCTTTAACTTTGTGTATATTACCCCGGGAGACTCTGTAAAACTTGTTGAAGATCTTCTTCTGATCTTTTCTATCTATTCCAATTCCTTCGTCAGATACCGATATTCTGACTCTATTTTCAAGAGACACTGCTTTTAGCTTAATTACACAGTTATCACCTGAATATTTTACTCCATTATCCAGAAGATTAGTAAGAGCTGTCAGAATCAGGAACCTGTCACCTTCTATCTGGGGAATATGTTCTGAATATTCAGCTTCGACTGTTACCGAAGGGTTCTTAAAGCAGAAATCCTGAACTGCAGAATCTATGAGCTCAGTAACTTTCAGGTTCTGCTTTTTCAACTCAACACCTGCTCCCATAAAAGAGACTCTCATTATTCCACCAACCAGTTCTCTGAGTTTAATATTCTGCCTCTTAATAACATCTGTAATTTCTCTCATTTTTGACTGGTTCCCGGATACCAGCTCCATATTGCTTACTGCCATTCCAATTGTAGCAATGGGGGTATTAAGTTCATGAGTGATATTATCGATAAAATCACTCTTCATACGGGACAGTTCCTCCTGTTTCAGAAGAGTCAGAGCTGTATAAAGCAATATAGCTCCAATTACTATTACTGCTATTAAGGAAAATATTAAAAGCTCTCCAATATTACCCAGTACATAACCTACGATCCCGGGAAACCCAACTTCAAAAGAGACTCTTGTATAGTTATTTCTGTTCCTCAGATGAAAAGAGGTTGCAAATGTATCTGTTTTTTTGAAATCTTTACTACCCATAAGAGTAATTCCTTCCGGTAATTTATCAGGCAGACTGAACAACTTCCTGCCATTTTCAAGAACGGCGAAATCTTCTATCCACAATCTGTAACTGAATTCCGCATCTATGCCCTCCTTCAGAAGCCTGTTTTTAAGTCGTTCCGGCAGATCCCCATACTCTTTCAGAGCAAGTTTCAGCTTCTTACCAAGACTTTTCATGTCAGTTTCTGCCAATCCGCCTTCATCTTTCATGCTCTTTGCCAGTTTATTAAGCTTCATACTATCAATATTGGTTTCAAAGAAAGCTGTTCCCACAAGGTTACGGACAACAATATAAAAATTCTTCTTCTCAAGGCTGTAACTTTTAACTACGAAGAAACTCTGCAAAGCTATATATGCAAGAAGAAGGGTAATAAGAAATCCCAGTGCCAGACGTACTCTTTTACCTGTCATAAAACTATTCTACTTTAACTATACAGATTTGAATACACCATTAACATCACATTAACATTTCATTAACAGTGCAGATCTTCTCTTTTTCATATAATCAGAGTGTAAATGGAGGTTTGAATGTACAGAATATTAATCAGAATTATCGCTATCTTAATATGGCTTATTACTTCCCTTAATGCGGGGATAGTTAATAAAGATACTCCTGCCAGAGGCACATGGAATCTTAATCCCTCTCTATGCTGGTCCATAAATCAGGCGGGAAATATTCCAATTCTTAAAGTTAACTCTTTCAGTATTTCACCTGACGAAAAGATCTATCTTTTTGATGCATCTCACAAGAGCTTTTTTGTATTTAGTAAAGAGGGTAATTTTCTATTCAGATTCGGAAAACCTGGCGAAGGTCCAGGGGAATATCGTAATGTTTTCACTTCATATATTACAGCAGAAAGGTTCATAGTACTGGCTATGAAAAGGCTCCATATATACAAGCTGGACGGCACTCCGGTAAAGGCAGTTCATATACCTTTCGATTTTCCCCGCTTCTTTGTAGACAGAAACAGATATATGAGAATTAAAAAGAGTGAGAATAAACAGGAGAAAACTGACACCCTGTCTCTTTTTGATATAAACGATCATAAAGACAGAGTTATAGCTACTGTAAAATATGAGAAAGCACTGGAAGCAAGAGGTAACAGTGGAATGACTCTCCGGGTTTCTCTACCCAGCTTTACAGGAGGAGTAATATCAGCATTCCACAAAGGTTTTGTATATTACGGTTTCAACAGCAGTTACTCAATAAAGAAAATCGACCTTAACGGTAAAGAGCTTATGGAGTTCTCTCTTGAAGGAAGAGAAAAGGAAGAGATAACCAATAAGAACAAAAGAGACGCACTGGAAGGAATATCATTTAATGGCGGCAAAATACCTGAAAGAATGATTAAAAACATGATTAAAGGAATTCCCGACGAAGCACCCTATTTTAACAGCATACATATTGCGGAAAACGGCAATATCTACGTCTCTGTCAATAATCTTAAAAGCAACAGCAGAACCTTTGATATATTCAGTTCTGAAGGCAGATATCTTTACACCACTACATTCACTCTTCCAGAAGGTTTAACAATAAAACGGGGTTTTCGAATATACAAAAATCACATATATGTCTATGTTGAAGATGAAGAGGGAGAAACAGAACTCAGAAAATATAGAGTTGAGTTGCCTTAAAATCTACCTGGAAACATAATCCAGAGCATCTATATTAAGGAGGCCCTGCTATCACACAGACTGTAACAGACTGACACGGACATTGATTTTCAGCAATTTATCCAGAATATTCAAACATAGCTATATTGTAAAAAAATGGTATCGAATTGTCTCTCAACATTTCTATAGTGTCAGTCCGTGTTCGTCCCTGTAAGTCAGTAACCGTATTATAAAAGCGGACACAGCATGCTGTGTCCCTGCAATTTTATTATTTACTCCGAGAAGTCTCCTTTTACTGCTTTTATACTTGGGAGCTCTTTTCCTTCCAGATATTCCAGTAGTGCTCCACCGGCAGTTGATATATAACTGATTCTGTGTCCAAGACTATATGTATTTACTGCAGCAATAGAATCACCACCACCAACAAGGGAGTAGCCGCCTACATCAGTTGCTCTGGCTACAGCCATGGCCACCTGGAGGGTTCCTGTGGAGAAATGGGGCATCTCAAATACACCCATAGGGCCATTCCACAATATTGTGGCTGACTCTTCAACAATCCGGGAAAACTTTTCAGCAGAGCGAATACCTATATCCAGTCCCATCCAGCCATCAGGGATATTATCTGTTTCACAGTGCCTGATTTTTGCATCATTACTAAAAGAGTCAGCAATAAGACAGTCTGAAGGAATATGGAATTTAACTCCTCTCTTATCAGCATAATCCAGTATATCTTTAGCTACTTCAACATAATCCTCTTCAATAAGCGAAGAACCGGTTTTCCCTCCCATGGCTCTGGCGAAAGTAAAGACAATACCTCCACCAATGATTATGTTATCCACCTTATCTATCATAGCTTTTATGATATTAATCTTTGTGGATACCTTTGAACCGCCTATAATTGCTGTAACAGGAGATACAGATTTATTAAGAACTCTGTTTATATTATTTATTTCACTCTCAATGAGATAACCCAGCATTCTGTTACCCGGGAAAAACTTAGCTATATGATAAGTTGATGCATGAGCTCTGTGGGCTGTACCAAAAGCGTTGTTAACATAGACATCACCAAGTTTTGCCAGTTTTTCTGCAAAACCCTCATCTCCTGCAGACTCTTCAGGATGAAATCTCAGATTCTCAAGTAGTAGAACCTCACCTGATTTAAGAGTTGATGCTTTGGATTCAGCATCTTCTCCAATACAGTCTGAAGCAAATTTTATCTCCCGTCCAAGTAGTTCCTGAAGTCTTGGTATCAGAACTTTTGAAGAGAGTGATTCATCAAACTCACCTTTAGGTCTGCCAAGATGGGTCATTATTATAATAGATCCACCATCTTCAAGAAGTTTATAAAGAGTTGGTATAGCTGTAACTATTCTTGTATCATCCGTTATTTCACCCTTCTCATTAAGAGGTACATTGAAATCCACCCTTACAAGAATCTTCTTATCTTTGAAATTGTAATCGTCTATTGAATAGGATTGCTTTATAGCCTTAATTGAAGGAAGTTTTTTCCCCTCAATATATTCCAGAAGTGCTCCACCCGCAGTAGATATATAACTTATTTTATGAGCCAGACTATACTTGTTAACTGCAGCAATAGAGTCTCCTCCACCAACCAGAGAGAAAGCTCCTTTATCCGTAGCCCTGGCAACAGCCATTGCAATCTTTAAAGTTCCGCTGGCAAAGAGAGGCTTTTCAAATACCCCCATTGGACCATTCCAGAGTATTGTTGAAGAACTCTCAAGAACGCCGGCAAAATTCTGAGCAGATTTAATACCTATATCCAGCCCCATGAACCCTTCAGGAATATTTCCTGCCTCATGGTGTTCAATAACCGCATCTTCTCTGTCGAAGCTGTCAGCAACTACAAAATCTACAGGCAGATGAAGAGATACATCTTTCTTTTTTGCCTGATGGATTATTCTTCCTGCGGCTTCAACAAAACTATCTTCACATATTGAAGATCCAATCTCTCCGCCCATAGCCTTTATAAAGGAGAAGGCGATTCCTCCACCAATTATAAGGTGGTCAACTTTATCCAGCAGCGCCTCAATAATATCTATTTTTGTTGAAACTTTAGAACCGCCAATAACAGCAGTAAATGGACTTTTACCATTTTTAAGGGCCTTATCTATGTTTCTGATCTCATTCTCAACCAGATAGCCAAACATCTTATCATAAGGAAAGAACTCAGCTATTGTATAGGTAGATGCATGTGCTCTGTGAGCTGTACCAAAAGCGTTATTCACATAAGCATCACCAAGTCCTGCAAGCTTCTCAGCAAAATCCCTGTCCCCTGCTGACTCTTCAGGATGAAATCTCAGATTCTCAAGAATCATTACCTCTCCCGGCTTCAGGGCTTTTGCCTGTTGTTCTACACTTCCGCCAATGCAGTCCGTAGCAACAATAAGCTTCTGAGCCAGAAGTTTTTCAATATGAGGTACAATATGTTTTACTGAATAGTCCTCACTATATTTCCCTTTTGGGCGTCCAAGATGGGTCATTATTATAACCGATCCTCCTTCAGTCAGAATCTTTCTGATTGTCGAAAGTGCAGTTACAATTCTTGTGTCATCAGTAATCTCTTTTTTTTCATTTAGTGGTACATTAAAGTCCACTCTCACCAGAACTCTTCTGTTCCTGAAATTATAAGTATCGATAGAAATCATCGAATCTCCTCTCCAATTAACAATTATTTTCCAGATACGAAGTCCCATTTTATCCGAACCACTTTTCCTTTTCAATTGATTCAGTAAAAGAGATAAATAAAGGTTCCTTAAGAATTTTTATTAATAAAAAAATCCAATCCCCAGGATTCTTACGGTATATAGAAACATAGAACCTTTTCAATAAAGGTCCTTCCCGATTATCTTTAAACGAAGAAGCAGGTTGACAGCAGCCCACAGGGGCTGCTGTTCTCTCCTTGACATTTTCCGATTATTAAAATATAACCTGAAGGTATGCTAAAAAATAGGTGTTTTTAAATATGATCGGCTCTCTTGGTTTCCCGGAAATAATTATGATATTTGTTGTAGTTATGCTGCTTTTCGGCCCTAAAAAACTACCGGAATTTGCGAAGATGCTGGGTAAAATAATAAGAGAAGTAAGATCAACTGTAGATCATGCAAAAAATACCATTTCTGAAGAGATGGATATCAACCTTGAAAAAGAGGATAGCGAACTTCTTCCACCTGATAAGCCAGCTAACGGAGAATCACACAAACCAGAAAGGAAAATTAAAGATGAGTGAGATGTCTTTTCTGGAACATCTTGGAGAGTTAAGAAAAAGAATTCTCTACTCTTTTGTATCTGTCTGCGTCTTTTTTATTGTAACCTGGAACTTTGCAGACAAATTTGCTCACTGGATAGCAATTCCACTTCTTAAACACATGGGGGAAGATTCCCAGCTCTCTTTTACATCTCTTTCTGATCCATTCCTGATGTACATCAAATTGTCAGCTGTAGCTGCTATATTTGCAGCAGCACCATTTATCTTCTATCAGTTGTGGCTTTTTATCTCTCCAGCCCTCTACTCCAGAGAGAAGCGTTACGTTTTTCCTTTTATATTTTTCTCCTCACTGTTCTTCCTCGCAGGTGGAGCCTTTGGATATCTGGTTGCACTTCCTTTTACCTGCAAATTTTTCCTTCAGGTAGGTCAGAACTACAATGCGATAATTACAGTTAATGAATATACAGCTTTTGCTTTTAGAATACTTATTGGATCGGCTCTTATCTTTGAGCTTCCGGTACTGGTTTTTCTTCTTTCAAAAATCGGAATTATTACTCACACTTTTCTTATTAAGTATTTCAAGTATGCTGTTGTTATTATATTTATTATTGCAGCAGTTATTACCCCTACCCCGGATATCATAACCCAGTCGGTTTTTGCTGCTCCAATGATTATTCTGTATCTTCTGAGTATAGGGATAGCAAAAGTTTCAGGTCGGAAACGCTCTGTTGAAGATTAATTTACTTTTCTCAGATTTTTCATAGAGAAAATATTATCCGGTATTGGAGATTTAAAATCGATTCTCCTATAAAGAACTGTTGTTGAGTATCCCTCTTTATCAGCAGGAATAATCTTAAGAGAAAAAGGCATATTTCTACCATTTACAGATTTCACGTTACTATAAACAAGAGTAGTTATAAGTCTGTTATTTTCACTATAGACTCTGAACCAGCATGGGACTCTTTTTGCTTTATCATATGCCATGACCATATACCCGATATTATCTGTAGTGGATTTTCTGGCAATATATCTGACATACCCCATGCCAGACTCCTTCTTTTCAGGAGTATACTCTTCAAATCTGAAAGTTTCAAAATCAGCAAACGAACGCACCATATCAATATATGTAAAATCTGTTTCCATTACAGGTTTATGCATATCTTCAACTGTTATCTTTCTTACACTGTGATCTGATGGTCTATATCGCCATATATCAGTACCTATCGAAAGGATAGCTTCACCTCTGTATTTCTCAGGCTCCAGCACCCTTGCAAAATTCTTCTTTCCTTTAGTTTTTAATGCCAGTTTTAAAAGTCTCTTTTCCCCGGGACGCTCAACCAGAATATCGATTTCAGTAGTACACACAGCATTCCCATAGATAGCATCATATTCAAGTACAGCTCCTACAATATCTCTTTTTGATCCATCAGCAGATAGAAACAACCCGGCAAAAACAAGAACAAAAAAATAAATAATCTGTTTAACCATATACTTACTCCAACTACCGTTCAGATCTCAGATTTTTCAAAGAGAAAACCGTATCACTTATTTTAGGGTTAAATTTCAATCTAAGAAACTTTATTGTTGTGGAATATCCAGGTTTCCCAGGTACAAAGGCGGTCATTTTTCTTGGTAACAGTCTTCCATCCAACTCTCCGATATCTGAGTATTTCATAGTTCGCTTAAGTTTGCCATTTCTATCAAAAACCCTGAACCATACTGGGATAAAGCGGGCTTTATCGTAACAAAGCACCATATCACCCCACTCTGTTCTGTTACGTGGTACACATTTCACATATCCCATTCCCACTTTCGGATCAGAAGGTGTAAATTTTTCAAAACGGAAATACTTCACTATTGAGAATTTTTTAACCATACCACGATAAGCAAGGTCTGACCCAAACAAGCCTTCTCTCATCTGATTATCAGCTATCTTTCTGACACGGTTTCCCAATGGAGAATATGTCCATATATCCGTATCTACAGCCAGAGTTGCGATATTTTTGTACTTAGAGGGTTCTTTAACTTTGATAAAGAGCTTACCCGGATTTTTGGCCCAGAAGTTCATAATTAGTTTTTTTGTAACAACTCCAGGTCTTACAATTGTCATCTCTATTTCAGCATAACAGCTCCTGCTGCCATACAGCGCATCAAACTCAAGTGCAGCTTCGACAACTTCCCTTCTGGAACTTTCACCCTCAACAAGCCCACCCATAGTAAGCATAAAAACCATAAAAAAAGCAATATACTTCAACATATTAACACCTCGCCATCTACTCTTCCCGGAGTAGCAACCATTTAGCCCATTTCACCTATGAATATTTCATAAAAAATATTTACCTATTTTCAGATAAAACATACCGGGTTATTCTTAAAAAGTCAACCAGATAAGTTTTTTTTTAACGTAGAGCCTTACTCTGAGAGAGTTGCCGGAGTACACCAATTATTAAGACAGTACAACATCTTAAGATCATAAAATTAACACTTTATGGGAAATATCCTGCAGAAATTCAGGATTATGAAACTGTCTGTTAATAAACAGTGTTACAGGAGTGAGAAACTTTTCACTCTCTTAATATTTTAAATTTGCGTGGTAATCAGATAAAGGGCACAAAAATTTTGTGCCCTTTGTATTGATAAGATCTATTGGTTTTTTGTACATATAAATTCAAGAGTACAATTCTCTTTAAGGTTTACTCCTCTGTATTCTTCAGGAGAGAATGTATACCCCTCTTTTGAGAGCCTGACTGTTCCGCTCCATCCGTAATAGACTTCTGTTGAAAACGTACCGGATGGCCCTGTTACAAAGATTTCACGTCCAACAAAATCAACAGTCACCCCGGATACCGGATCACCATTAAGAGTAATTGTACCTGAGACTTTCGGATGAGGAGATCTGAAGGACACACTCTCTCCATAAAAAGTGCCCACCTTATTCTTTGACCAGGCTCTTACATAGTAAGTCTTCCCAGGTAACAACTGGTAGATATCCGCGACAAACTTACCCGGTCCACTACCAACAATCGCTACATTATCTTCCATGCCAGGGTCAGGGTTGAGCCCCCAGCAGAAACCTTTTTCCAGTACTTTGTAACCTTCTTTCTCATAGGCATTACCCCACAACTTAGCTGTAGTAAGGTAAGATTCCGGTGTATAAGTAACAGTTTCTGTTGGAAAACCTACATAATAGGCCCAGAGAGTTCCAGCATTTGAAGTGCCTCCATTATGGGCACTTCCATAAATATATGGAGCTTCGAAAACATTTCCGCCTTTATAATAGCCGCCTTTATATGAATCAAAATAGTCCAGCACCATAAAATCTGTACCATCTCTCTTTATCCTGTAGAATACACCGTCATTACTTCCACCACCGGATTTGGTAGTTCCATAGAGATAATCTCCTATTGAAGTAAGTTTTCCATAAATTCCCGGTTCCCTTCCATCAGTTGTATTAAAATGGTGAAGTACTTTAAAATCTGTGCCATCGGTTCTGATGCTTATAATAGTACCCCGACTATGCATTCCATAATCTGAAGCGGCTACATAAATAGTGTCTTCTACAATAAGAAGTGGAGATAAAATTTCTTCGCCATCAGTACTGCCAACAAGATTTTTCAGAACTTTCATATCTGTACCATCCGGTTTTATGGAAAAAATTGTACCACTTGAACTACTTCCACCATTAGCAGTTGCCCCGTAAAACCGACCACCTTTGTACTCCAGACCACTATAACAGCCTGATCCCAATGATTTATCTGCCGGGAACTTATAAAAAACTTTGAAATTACTTCCATCCTTATTCAGTGAAAATAGTACACCATTATCACCATCTCCTCCTCGTGAAGTTGCCCCATAAAGCACTCCATTTACAAGAGTTACGCCTCCATATACAGGGTACCATCCATTTACATAATTACCGGTTCCATCATAGAAATCAGCCAGAACTCTATATTCAGAACCATCAGGTTTTATGCTATATACTGCACCACCATAATTACCATCAAAATGTGAACATATTCCAAAAATTCTCTCTCCGTCGTAGATGAGTCGACCTCTCGGTTTACCATTTGGAATAGTATCGGTATTACCCTTAAATTGATGAAGCACTTTATGCTCTCCACCACCTTTTCTGACTTTGTAAATAGTGCCGGCATTATATAAACCGCCGAAATAGGTGGTTCCGTAAATATAATCACCAATAATAAGAATACCCGCGTCTCTTGGACTACTACCGGATAAACCTCCATCAAAACTGTGAAAGGGGAAAATATACTCTTTCTGGTTTGCAGAACATAGCATTGGAAAAATAAGAACTAAAAGGAAAAATCTCTTAAACATCAGTACCTCTTTGACTTAACAATCATTTAATATAACTGCCCTTTGTATTTGTAAAATATCTTTACCGGGCGAATACCAGAAAGATACATTGAAACCCAAATGATGTCAATATAAGTGAAGATGCTGATTCAGCCACCCTATCCAGAGGTACTCATACAGAGCTGGCTGAAAGAGCCAGCTCTGGTTTTATATTAACTATTTATCTTTATGTTATGTAAATAAACAGAGCATTAAGAGATTATTTTCAGGAATTATCTATTTTCTGAGTCCATTAACAACTATATCTATGAGAGACCTTACCGCCCCTTCATAAACAAAACCCTCTCCTCCCGTAGCCTGTTGAATCATTAAACCATCAAGAGCACCAATGATAACTGACGCAACCCCTCTGCTATCAACCTCTTCCCTGAACTCCCCTGACTTTTTACCTTCATCAATCAGCTCTCCAAGCTGTTCTGTGAACCCCGCATAAAGATCTTTTAGATTCTCAAGAATAAAGCTTCTAACGTCTTTAACTCTCTGGGTCTCTACCCATAAATGTATCATCACCCTTACTACTGACTCATTATCATCTGCCAGCACTATTGATGCCATCCCCTTAACAGCACTTCTTACTTTCTCAGATGCCGGTATATCAAGAGTAACAAGATCACTTAAGTCGCCTATTTCAAGTTTTTCCATAAAATAGGAGTAAGAGAGTTCAACAATCTGTTCTTTATTATCAAAATACTCATAAACTGTTCCCTTTCCAACTCCCGCAGCAACAGCAATATTACTTATTGAAGCTCTGTCAAAACCCTTCTCCATGAAAACCTCAAGAGCTGCCTCAAGAATCTCAATTCTTTTTGCATCTTTATCGACTATTTTTGGTGCCATTTCAGCCTCCATCTTTTGTGACCGAACGATCGGTCAATTAAAATATAATTTACAAATCAATAACTGTCAAGAAAAAAATTAAGATTTAATCAGTAGTTTATTGACTGGATAACAAAAGATAAGGTGAGAGGCTGTCTGCCTCTCACCACTGGTTTATAATTTGGTTTTACGATGAGATTAAACTCTATTTTGCTGTTAATGCTACAGCCGTCAGATAAGATACCGGCTTATTAAAATGTGGAAGAAAAAAGAAATCTGTAAGAGCAAATTCATCTACACTCATCTGTTTCTGAATAGCCAGAGATATAGTGTGGATAGCCAGAGTATAATCGCCTTCTGACATAATCTGGGCTCCTACGAGTCTTCTTGACTCCTCTTCATAAACGACCTTTATTCTTACTTTATCGTAATCAGGCATAAATTCAGGCCTGCTTGAATCTTCCACAAGATTTGTTTTAATCTTCATGCCTTTTGCTTTTGCAGCTGTTTCAGACAACCCGGTAGAAGCCATCTTATACTCAAATACACTGATAGCATTCGAACCCTGGACTCCAGGAGAAGGCACCTTGTTCTCCTTAATATTAAGAGCGCATAAAATTCCCATTCTTACTGCATTTGTTGCAAGAGCTATATATTCACTGTCCCGGGCTGCATTTGACCATACCGCAGCGCAGTCACCGCAGGCAAATACATCAGGATCTGAGGTCTGCATATACTCATTAACCCTTATAGCACCATTATCCAGAGTATCAAGACTGCCTTCAACAAGAGATGTATTTGGTTTGAAACCTACAGACATTATAACCATATCCGCATCGTAAGTATCTTTATCGGTAACTACGGTTTTTACGTAACCATCAGCTCCTTTAAATTCAGTTACCCGCTCCCCTGTTTTTACACTTATCCCCTTATCTCTCATAGTCTTTTCTGGCTCTTCAGTAAACTCTTCATCGAAGTAGTTGTAGAGAATCCTCTCCTGTGATTCTACAAGAGTTACATTCTTACCATGCTTATAGAAAGCTTCCACCAGTTCAATACCAATATAACCGGCACCTACAACCACAATGTTCTTTATTTTGTCCAGAGCAATTGTGTCAATAATATCTTCTGCATGCTGGAAGAGCTTGGAGAATTTTATTCCTTTAAGGCGACTACCGGGAATATCCGGCATTATTGGCCACGAACCTGATGAGATTATTAGTTTGTCGTAGGAATCCTTAAACTCCTCTCCGGTTTTAAGATTCTTTACAGATATCTCTTTTTTACTGAAATCTATATCTGTTACATCGTGACTCATATGAACTTCAGCTCCCATCTCCCTGATTTTTTCAGGAGAGGAGTAGAAAAGTCCGTCGGGCTTTTTTATTGTATTCCCAACCCATAGAGCTATTCCGCAGGCCAGAAAAGAGATATTATCATTTCTATCATAAGATACTACCTGAATATCAGGGTGGTGTTTTCTCAACTGTGTTATTGCCGCTGTACCAGCGTGATTATTTCCTATTACTATAACTTTCATAATGACTCCTTATTTTATTATCGATATAAATATATCATAAAAAATAAAGCCTATCAATAATAATTATCGTTATTAAAAAATTTAATATAAACAAATCAATATTCAGGGGTCGCTCTCTATAAATAATTCTGAAGAAACTTACTGATACTGACTTTCGATATACGAAATACAATAGGAAATCACAGGTAAGAATGAACAGGTAATAAAACCCAAACCTGTCTTAACGTTTTATTAGTTTTGACAGTGTATGTCTGTGCATGTCACTGTCAGCCCGTGTAAATATACAAATATGTCCATTAAAGAGAGGATACACAAGACTGTGTACCCTCTCCTTCAATTCTATAGGAAGCAGATTTTAAACAACTGATTCCAGCGCTGACTTAACCCTTGCAAGCCCCTCTTCCAGATACTTTTTCTCAGCTCCTATGCCAAGCCTGAAATATCCATCCATTCCATAACAGTCTCCTGCCAGAATAAAAACCCCATGCTCTTTTCTCATCCACTCCATCATTTCAGTAGAATTCATATCCATACCATAACTCATAAAAGCCATACCTCCTGCTTTAGGAGGAATGAAAAGAAAACTCTCACCAAACCCTTCAACCCACTTCTGTACCATCTTAAGATTATCCCGAAGCATAGAGCGGTTCCTCTCCAGTATAGACAATCTTATATCCGGTTCCAGAACAAATTCACCTATTTTATGACTCAGTATACCTGCTGTTATTGTTGTATAGTCATGATAAGCCCAGGTATTGCCAATAACCTCTTCCGGCCCCACCAGCCATCCAAGTCTCAGCCCCGGAAGAGCATAAGCTTTGGATAAGCCTCCATTTACCACGACTTTATCATACATACCTATAAAACTGGGTATCTCTTTCCCATCAAGCTCAGCACCACGATACACCTCATCGCAATATACCCATGCTCCTGCAGATGCAGCTATTTCAACAATTTCCCGCATCTCATCTTCACTTAGAGTGTATCCTGTGGGATTGTCAGGGTTACACAGAGCAATCATCTTTGTTTCAGAACTTACTTTATCTCTTAGCTCTGCCAGATCAGGAGCCCAGTTATTCTCTTCCCTCAGGTGAAATTTTTTAGTTTTAACTCCCATCTCCTCAGCTATTCCCCAGATCTGCATATAGTTGGGAACCATCATTATAAGCTCATCCCCAGGCATAAGCAGAGTATGGGCTGCAATAAAATTTGCTTCAGCTGAACCATTGGTAACCAGCACATTATCTCTCTTCATACCGGCATACATTCTGCTGACCTTATCCCTTAAAAGATCTGATCCATTAGTCTGACCATATCCAAGTGTAGTTGAGGTTAACTCTGCCAACTTCGCCTCATTTAATAGCTCATTTAGTTTAAACGGGTGGAACCCACTCTCTGTAAGATTAAACTCAACACGGTTTTCATAAAGCGACTGAACTCTTTCCAGTTCAAATATATTAATTTTCATCTCTTTCCTCCTTTTAACTCATCCCAGACTCCTCTGGCTATTTTAAGATCCTGAACAGCTATACCTGTCAGATCTGCTACAGTAATACTATCCTCTGTTTTCCGGGGTACTATTCTGCCATTAATCAGATCGCCGATTTCACATAAAGTTTCTTTGAGATTGATACCTGCAGCAGTAGCTCTGAAGACTTCTCCCCGGGAGCGACTCTGCTCTATACTATCTACTGCAACACATCCGGCTTTCTCCAGTAGTTCCGGCTCAAGCTCAATCTTCTCAGCAGTGTCTGATCCCACAGCAGTAATATGAGTTCCGGGCTTAACATATTCAGACATTATGAGGGGGCTCTGTGAAGGCGTTGCTGTTACAATAAGGCCGGACCTGTTACAAAGCTCCTCTGTTGAAGAGACAACCTCAATCTCATAACTGCTATCTCTGAAATCCTCTACAAAACCATATGTTTCAGTAACATCATGGCTCCAGAGATAAACCTTTCTACAATCCACCACATTTTCCAGATATTTCAACTGAAGCTTTGCCTGAATTCCTGCTCCCACAATGCCTATACCCCTCACTTCCCGGGGGGCCATATATTTAGCTGCAACGGCTCCTGCAGCAGCAGTTCTCTCATTTGTTAGAACACCTTCATCAAGCATTACGGCTCTGAGTTCACCAGTTAAGGCACTAAAAAGTAGCACCACTCCCTGACTCGATGGGATACCTATGCTGCTGTTATTATAGAAACCAGAAGCTATTTTAACTACATAGTCCTCTTCTCCTTTTATGTATCCATATTTAATATGGGTTTCTCCACAGGCTTCATCAAAAATCAGCTCTCCCACCGGAGGTATTACACAAAGCCCTGATGACCAGGCTGAAAAGGCCTCTTCCATCAGAGAAACAGCATCAAATCTTCTGACAGCTTCCTTAATCTCTGCAAGTCTGAAAACCTCATTCATTCTGAACCTCCCACAATGTAGTGCCTCAGTTCATCAACAACTCTGCCACCTGTTGTAACAAGAACAACTCTTCTGTTTTTAAAAAACTCTCTGTATTTCACCACAGCTGCAACAGGAAGAGCAGCACCGCCTTCCAGCAGAATATTCTCATTTAACCAGATCTCTCTGAGAGCTTTCAGGATCTCTTTCTCTTCAAGTAAAAAGATCTCACTGACAAGTTTTTCGCAGATATCAAAAGTAAGAGAATCCTTCTCAACACCTCCGGCAGTAGCATCACTTACTGTATCTTTTTCTTCAGCCTGAATGGTTTTTCCTGCCTTAAGAGAGAGATTCATTACCTGGGAATTTACAGGCTGACAACCAATTACCACTGAAGAGGCTCCAACACTGTGAAGTGAAGATGCAATGCCGGATATAAGGCCTCCCCCTCCAACCGGTACAAGCAGATAGTCAGGGTTTCCTATCTGATCAAGTACCTCATTCCCAATAGTTCCCTGACCTGCAATTACGTCAGAGTCGTTATAAGGATGTACAAATACAGCACCCATCTTTTCCGCCTCTGAACGGGCCTTAATCTCCGCATCAATACAGTTCTTTCCCCACAACCTTACCTCTACACTCTTACTCTCCAGAACAGACAACTTTGCCGGGGATATTGTTTCAGGAACCCAAACAGCTCCATTTAACCCAAAAAGCTCCATTACATGAGCAAAAGCTATTCCATGATTACCGGTTGAAGCAGCAACAAAGGGCTTTTCCCGGTCTTTATCAATGGCTTTAACAACTTTATTGAGAACACCTCTGATCTTGAAGGAACCGGATACCTGCTGCTGCTCCTGTTTTATAAAGATATCACCACCGGTTATTTCAGACAGGTATTCTGATCTTGTACAGGGAGTTACATCTGCATATCCCGCAATACGTTCTACAGCATCAGCAATTTTATTCAGCACGGTTATCTCCTGTAGTTATTCCGTATTGTCTTATCTCCTCACTGGTCATCCAGTGAATCGATTCTGCAGGAGCAGCTTTAAGGGTATACCAGTAGAAACTTTCATCAACACCTATCTCTTTGTAATAGGAGATATAGAGTTTGTGCATATCGTGACTTTCCGGTATCTCAGTTGCAATAAGCTCATTTCCATCTTCATCAGCACCACCCCATGAATGAACGCCGAATTTTGCTCCTGCATCCATAGTCCTGGTACTACCGGCAAGATAGAAATCTACTCCACCTGAAGCAATGATTCCATCAGCAGGGATGTGAACCGCTAAACCCGCCTTTCTTATCATACGTGCAGCCTTAAGGTTGGCTTCATCATCCGCTGAACCTGGCACGTCAACCATTACAATGGTCTTAACAGAGGGGTATTCACCAAGAAGAGACTTAACTGTTTCAGGTGTGGTACTGTCTATTACTCCACTCATAAAAGCTCTGCTTCCTTCTACCCTGAAGGCTACAGGCTCATATCTTATAAAGAGCCAGTAGTAGAAAAACAGAATTGTCAGAACAGTAGTTGTTACCCAGAGAATTGTGGGTTTAAGAATTTTTTTTTGCATAATTCCTCCTGAATTTTAACTGTGACTTCAGAAGGTCGGGAAGAGATCTATTGACCTGACACACGACCTTTCGGGTCACGTACCAGGGTATGCAGAATACTGCAAGAAGCAAACTGTTCTGCTCCGCTGATCTTCCCTGATGACAAGCAGCACAGCCGGCATAAGCCGAAGCTCCATCTTCTCTCTTTCTATCACAGTAAAATAAAGGAGTCAACAGGTTTTTAAAGTTTCCGGTGGTCGCTTATTGTAAGACTGGTTTAACAATAAAATGGGAGCATCAAAAACACCTATGAAGTGACCCCAAAAAGAGTCTGACTCAAAGTATTGAAGATTCCATACCCCCCTTAACTATTGAAAACACTAAGATGGAGGTTGTCTCAAAACTCTTAAAAGTTTTTGAACCACAAATACACGCTAAGTTAAGGTGATTTTGAGACAGCGTTGATAACTTAGTTACACGAAGGTTCATTATTTAAATATATATTTAATTGATCCGATACATTCCCCGCTTTTATTCGCGTGTATTGGCGTTAAGATCTCTTTTTTTAATTAGTTTTGACACTACCTGCTTGTTTATAACAGGCTGTAGATAGAGGGAAGCCACAGATTATCGTGGCTTCTTATAGAAATTGATATAGATTTTCTAAGCTTCAGCAACAGGAGTTTTCTGTACAGCTCCAAAAGCCAGAATCACTCCAAGTGCGAAAGAGAGAATTGCTGCAAAGAGAACTCTCATCTCCGGTGGGAGAAGAAATGTTATCGTATGAGCGGGTATCCAGAAGAGGGGTATTGTTTTCTTAATTACGAAGTTCCAGAATCTGTTCCAGTCAACTTTTCCCAGAAGTTCAGGCACAGCAGGGGCTGGTCTGAGAATTCCGAAAAGAACCCCACCAGTACTCTCGATTTTAATATCTGTAAGCCGGTGAGTAATCATAAGAAAGGTTCCAAAGATCATATTCATAAAAACTGATATATAAAATGCTCTGAAGAACTTTTCTGAAAAGAATACCGGAAGCATTCCACCATCAACCATGCCGTTTATCCCAACTGAAAAGATCTTAAATGCCCAGAAGATCAGTATGCCCAGAAATCCCCATACAAAGAATTTCGGCAATGCCCCAAAACTCTTATCAGGAAATCTCTTCTGAACAATTCTGTAAGCTGTAATCTCTCCCAGTGTTGCGAGAACACCAAATTTGATAAAGCTGGATAAAAGCGGCCAGTTCTTTACTGTTTCGCTGTATAGTTCATAAAAATTCATACCCGGATGATACAGGGCATGTACGATTTTGTCAAGAGAAACCCGTAGTTAATACAGGTTCCCCTCTAATTATTCAAATTTAAAACGGATTTACATTTTCTTTACAAAACCAAACCTAAACTTCCCGTTGGCTTATAATACCTTTTTTGTAAGCATAGAGAAGCCTCTGCAAATCACATATCTGTCTCTGCAGATCCCCGCCAACATCAGTATTTTTAATTCTTATACGTTCATATGAGTGTTCCAGAACTCTCTTTACAGACAAAATATCTTTTTCCTCTTCAATAGCTTTCTGTGTAGATTCAAAAGATTCATGGGATACCAGCTGAAGCCCGTGGGAGTTATATATAAGAGTATAGCCAGCGATACCGGTTTGTGGCTGATAGGCCCTGGAAAAGCCTCCATCCAGTACAATCAGTTTACCATCAGCTTTAATAGGTGATTCCCCTTTTTTTGCTTTAACCGGCACATGTCCGCAGAAGATATGGGATTTGTCGGGATTAAGACCGAAATCATCAAGAATTCTTCTACAGGTATCTGCATCATCTCTGAAAGTTCTGAAAAAGTGATCTTTATCTTCAGTATGGAGAGCCTTGTCTTCACAGAAGTAGCGCTCAAAAGTAGCCATCTTACCCTTACCAAACAGAGGAGAATGCGGCCCACACCACATATACCAGATTGTATCCATACCGTACTGTTTACGATCGGGATTTGATTTACTGAAGTACGCTTCCCTTGCTATACGGTCAAGTTTATCGTAGAGAGCTGCTCCGCAGAACTTCTCACCGTCAATCTCAACAGAGGTAAAGTTACCATCTTCGTCCATTGGTACACAGCCATGGAACAGAAGATTTGAGTTGTATTTTGTATAGAGCTGCCCTTTAGAGTAGAGGAGACGCATATGAGCATTCAGCTTCTGGCTCATCTGGAAGAAAGAGCACATCTTGTCCATAACCTTCCACTCATCTTTAGTCAGTTTGTATGGATCTGAAGGGTCTACTGTTGGGAAGTAGCTATCGTTAAGCTGCCACTCCTTACCATCAATCTGCAGCACATTCTTATCAAAATCTATATTCTCAAGAAGAAGACGATCCTCCATATGGAACTCAGGATGTCTTTTAACAATACGGCCTTCAAGTTTAAACTGAATAATGGAGATGGCTTTATGCATCTTTCTTATCAGTTCAACTTCATTCTTACCATATCCTTTATTGGTAATATCTTTAGGATTAAAAGCAACATTCTCTTCATCGGGATAATTTTCCAGAGCAAAGGTTGCAAGTGGCAGCATATTAATACCGTAGCCCTTTTCCAGAGTATCCATATTCCCATATCTCAGGGAGATTCTGAGTACATTGGCAATACATGCTCTTGATCCTGCTGCAGCCCCCATCCAGAGGATATCGTGGTTACCCCACTGAATATCCAGAGAGTGAAACTCCTGAAGTCTGTCCATTATAATTTCTGCTCCGGGGCCTCTGTCAAAGATATCCCCCAGCACATGCATATGATCAATAACCAGTCTCTGAATCAGGTTTGCCAGAGCTATCAGAAAATCACGGGCTCTGTCTATCTCAATAATTGTCTGGATAATCTGCTGATAATACTCATGCTTATCCATTCTCTTATTATTTTCATGAAGCAACTCCTCAAGAATATATGCAAATCTTGGAGGCAGTGCCTTTCTTACTTTTGAACGGGTATATTTTGAAGAGGCATTTCTCGCCATTTCGATGAGCTGATAGAGTCTTTTTTCATACCACTCTTCCTTCTCCACCTCTTTATTCTTCATTATTCTGGCGATCTTTTCTTCTGGGTAATAGATCAGGGTTGCCAGAAATCTTTTCTCTTTCTCGCTGATTGTACCACCAAAAACATCGTCTATCTTAAGCCTTATAACACCGGAAGCATTCTTGAGAACATGGATAAAAGATTCATACTCTCCGTGAACATCACTGATGAAATGCTCTGTTCCTTTTGGAAGATTGAGTATCGCCTGAAGATTGATTATCTCTGTGCTTGCAGCTGAGATTGTAGGAAACTGTTTACCAAGAAGATTAAGGTATTTAATCTCCTTCTGGTCCATTCCATTGACCTTTTTTGTCATTAAATTCTCCCTACCGGTTCTTTATACAGAACCCAATAATAATATTAAAACTAACCACCTTTACTGAACCTTCCGGCTCAAAAAAGCAATTATTAATCTTCCCGAAAAAAATGTCAAGAATCCGGTTATGTTATTATTAATATATGGTAAATACTTTACATAGATCAGATTCTGATATAAAGAGACCGGATTTTATCGATACCCACACCCATAAGCCTGAGTATCGGAGTAGTGTTCTGGAAATTGTAAACTATGACCCTTCAGCAGAAGGTTTCTCTATTGAGGAACCTCTACCTTTTACAGCCGGCCTCCACCCCTGGTATCTCTCAGAAGAATCCGATCTTTCTTTACATATGGAGGTATTTAATCACCAGGCTCTCCTGGGAATAGGCGAAACAGGTATTGATCGCAGGTGCAGCACTCCTGTTGAGATTCAGAAATCTCTGTTCAGAGATCACATAACTCTGTCTGAAAAGTTAAAGAAGCCTCTCATCATTCACTGTGTAAAGAGTGCTTCAGATATAGTATCACTATTTAAACAGAGTAATATTCAGCAAAACTGGCTGATTCACGGTTTCAACGGCAGAACAGGTGCCTTTGATCTGCTGGCCTCCCAGGGCTTTCACTTCTCTTTTGGAGCAGCTCTCATGCTTTCTGACTCCAACTCATCAAAACATATAAAACAGCTTCCTCTTAGCAGAGTTCTTCTTGAAACAGATGATTCCGATATATCAATTGAAGAGGTTTACAGAGCTGCATCTGAAATTTTAATGCTGGACATTTCCAGACTCCGTGGTATTATCATGGATAATTTTTGCAGATTTTTTGGAGTTAAAGATGTATCACAACTGGCTGGAAAGAACGGAACTACTGGTTAAAGATGAAGGTATTAGAAGACTAAGAGAGGCTCATGTTATAGTAGCAGGTCTTGGAGGTGTCGGAGCATATGCAGCTGAGCAGCTTGCAAGAGCTGGTATCGGTAAGATGACAATTGTAGATGCTGATACCGTGGAAAGTACCAATATTAATCGTCAGTTACCTGCACTTCACTCAACTATCGGAAAGAGTAAAGTTTCATTAATGTCTCAAAGAATCAGAGATATAAATCCGTCTATAGAACTTAATCCTGTAGAAATCTATCTTGAAGGTGATAAGTTCTCTGAACTTCTTGACTCAGAACCTGACTTCGTAGTGGATGCAATAGATACTCTGGCCCCTAAACTTGATCTTATTACTGAAAGTGTTAATCGTGGAATCTCTCTGGTAAGCTCAATGGGAGCAGGAGGCAAAACTGATCCTTCAAAGGTAGAGGTATGTGATCTTGCAGATTCCCATAGTTGCCGTCTCGCCAGAGTTGTAAGAAAATATCTTCACAGAAGAGATATCTATACTGGTTTTGATGTAGTTTTCTCTTCAGAAATGGTTGATGATAATGCTATAAGAGAGGAGTTGGGTAAAAACAAGAAGTCCACCGTAGGGACCATATCCTATATGCCTCCGGTTTTTGGCTGTTTCTGCGCATCTGCAGTATTGAGAAAAATAGTAGAATCCTGATCTGGATATCAG
>CBDDBX010000006.1:0-168175 GCA_965225955.1 Candidatus Aminicenantia bacterium | reverse complement strand
TTGAGAGAGTGAACATCTCTGTCTCCGATTTTTGTAAAAGTATGCTTAACAAGCCTGGTTTTAAACATATATCGAAAATCTTTAAACTGAAAAAAGATTTCAAAATATTCGTCCACTGCAAGAGGTTTTGCACCTGGAGTTTCTGCTGAAGGCTCGTCTATTACTATCAGTTTTTTATCAGGCAAAAATTCAAAAAACCTGCTTCGATAAACAAACTGCTTACCATTTTCAATCATTAAAACTGTGCAACTCTCATTGGAGTTGCAGCAGGTTTCAAGAATTTTTCTATTCAAATCGTTTAATTTCATATGTTATACATCGATTTTAAACTGATTAAATTTTTTTATCAATTATTATCTGTTACTTCCTCTTCAGTTTCAATGACCTCTTCTTCATCATAAGCTTTCACTTTTTCAAGTGAAACCAGACGATCACCTTTTCTGAGATTAAGTAATTTCACACCCTGAGTAACACGTCCCTGTGACCTTAATTCTGTAGAACTTACTTTATTAATGATGCCATTTTTGGAAGATAGAATAAGATCTTCATCTTCTGAAAGGGTTACCAGACCTATAACTTTACCAAGTCTGTCATTAAGCTTCATATTAATAAGCCCTTTTCCGCCTCTTTTCTGGAATCTGTAAAGTTCAATTTCACTCTTTTTACCTATACCATTCTCTGTTACGGTAATTATATATTTACTATCATCTCTTATTACGTCAGCTCCAACAAGCATATCGTTATCTGAGAGTTTTATACCTCTTACGCCTCTGGCACCACGCCCCATAACTCTTACATCTTTTTCGTTGAAACGTATCGCTTTACCTTCAGTAGTACCGAGAATAATATCATCTTCACCACTTGTCATATGTGCTTCAAAAAGTTTATCATCTTCAGCTACTGAAGCAGCAATTATACCGTTGGCTCTTGGGCGTGAGAAGTATGAAAGAGGTGTTTTTTTAACATAACCTTTTCTGGAGAACATCATTATATTATTTTCTCCTTCAAAGTTCTTAACATTAATTATAGAACAGACTCTCTCATCATCACTGATACCGATTATTCTGTTAATAGGTTTACCTCTGCTTCCGGTATCTCCTTCAGGTAATTCATAAACCTTTTTCCAGAACATCTTACCTTCATCAGTAAATACCAGGATATATTCGTGAGCTGAGGCAACAAAGACTCTTGAAATGAAGTCATCATCTTTGAGTCCTACACCTTTTTTACCCATAGTTCCACGGTTCTGATTTTTATAAATACTTAACTGAGTTCTTTTTATATACCCTTTATTTGTGAAGATAATAACAAAGTCTTCATCTTTTATAAGATCTTCCATATTAAGATCTGAGAGTTCTGATTCAATCAGTTCTGTTCTTCTTTTATCATCATAAAGATCTTTAACTTTCTCAAGTTCGTCTTTAATTACTCCAAGCATCATCTGCTCATTTGACAGAAGCTCTTTAAGGTAATTGATAAACTTCATAAGTTCCTGATACTCAGCTTCCAGTTTATCTATCTCAAGACCTGTAAGTTTATACATCTGCATATCGAGAATTGCGTTTGTCTGTTCAATACTAAGAGGAAGTTTTTCCATAAGATTTCCTCTTGCATCTTCTCTGTTTTTTGATGATCTTATAGTTTTTATAACAAGATCCAGTTGATCAAGAGCAATTTTCAGACCTTCTATAATATGAGCTCTTTTTTCAGCTTTATTAAGTTCAAACAGTGATCTTCTTCTTACAATCTCTTTTCTGTGTCCAAGGAAGTGATTAAAATATTCAAGAAGATTAAACTGTTTGGGCTGCTGATTTACTATAGCCAGCAGGTTTATTGAGAATGTTGTCTGTAACTGAGTATATTTGAAGAGACTATTAAGAACAACCTCAGGAAGTTCATCTCTTTTTATTTCAATTACAATTCTCATACCATCTCTGTCAGATTCATCTCTCAGATCAGAAATTCCATTAATTTTCTTAATTTTTACAAGATTTGCAATGTTTTCAAGAATCTTGGATTTATTGGTCTGATAAGGAATTTCATTAATTATTATTCTTTGTTTACCAGTTGAAGTCTCTTCAATCTCGGATTTTGCTCTGACTATTACAGTTCCTCTACCGGTTTCATAAGCGTTAATGAGAGATTCTTTGCCGTAAATATATCCTCCGGTAGGAAAATCCGGACCTTTTAAGATACCCATGAGATCTCTTACAGAAGAGTCCTGATTATCAACATAATGAATGAATGAATCTACAAGTTCTGTAAGATTATGAGGAGGAATCGATGTTGCCATACCAACAGCAATACCAGTACTTCCATTTAAAAGCAGAAGAGGTAGAAGTGTAGGAAAAATCTCCGGCTCAGCAAGTGAACCATCATAGTTATCAAGAAAATTTTACTGTATTCTTATCAATATCCTGAAGCAGGTTGTTAGAAATTTTTCTGAGCCTTACCTCTGTATATCGCATAGCAGCAGGGGAGTCACCATCAATTGATCCGAAGTTACCCTGACCATCAACCAGTGTGTATCTTAAAGAAAAGTCCTGTGCCATTCTGACAAGAGTATCGTAAACCGCCTGGTCTCCATGTGGATGATATTTACCAATTACATCCCCGACGATTCTTGCAGACTTTTTGTAAGGTTTATTAAAATAAGTTCCGGTATTATGAAGAGAATAGAGAGTCCTTCTGTGAACAGGTTTCAGTCCATCTCTGATATCCGGAATTGCCCTACCAATAATGACACTCATAGAGTAGTCAAGATAGGAGGTCTGCATCTCATTTTCTATAGTTACTTCTTCAATATTTCCAATTATATCTTTGTATTCCATATCGATCCTTTACCTAAATATCAAGATTTTTTACGTTCAGTGCATTTTCAAAGATGAAATCTTTTCTCTTATGTGAATCGCTTCCCATAAGAACTTCGAAAATATTTTCACTTTCCATCAGATCATTAATGTTTACTTTCAGAAGCGTTCTGTTTGTCGGATCCATAGTTGTTTCCCACAGCTGTGAAGGATTCATTTCACCAAGACCTTTGTAACGCTGTATATATAAGCCTTTCTTAACTTTCTCAAAAAGTGTGGTTATCAGATCATCTGTTGAATCTATTACTTGCTCATCATTACTGGTAATTACTGTAAGATCACCTGAAGGATAATCTCTGAGCTTTTCATATACTTCATTAACTTCAGCAAACAGAGGACCCATGAAATAATCCCAGTTTATGAGCTGTTTCATTCTGACGCCATTATAGTCATAATCTATTCTCATGTAGTACATTGAATACTCTTCATCATAATCTATAATAACGCTTCTGCAGATATCCAGTTCTTCTACTATTTCTGCAATTTTCTCGACCTGTTTTCTATCTTTAAAGGTGTTCTCGTCTTTAATCAGATCAATAAACAGATGAGTCAGTTTTACAGGCATTCCGCGCTTCTCAATATTTCTTATTAATTTATCTTTCTTTGAAACAAGTTTTATAAATTTCACAAGGTCTTCACCCCGTAGAAGGTGTTCAGAACCATTTTTAACCTGAATCTCTTCGCCAATTTTTTCCAGGAGATGTGCTTCCAGCTCTTTCTCATTTTTCAGGTAGATGTTCTTCTTACCTTTTTTAATGAGATACAGAGGTGGTTGTGCAAGATATAGATATCCTCTTTCAATAATCTCTTTCATATGTCTGAAAAAGAAGGTCATTATCAGAGTTCTTATATGAGATCCATCTACATCCGCGTCAGTCATAATTATTATCTTATGATATCTTAGTTTTTCAACATCAAAGTTCTCTTTTCCTATACCTACACCAAGTGCAGCAATCATAGTCTTGATTTCACCACTTTCAAGCATCTTTGAAGTAGTTGCTTTTTCAACATTGAGAATTTTACCTTTAAGAGGAAGAATAGCCTGAAATTTTCTATCTCTTCCCTGTTTTGCAGATCCACCCGCAGAATCACCCTCAACAATATATATTTCACTCTCTTCCGGATTCTTTGACTGGCAATCAGCCAGTTTACCAGGAAGTGTAGTGGACTCAAGAAGACTTGTCTTTCTAATAAGATCTTTGGCTTTTCTTGAAGCTTCCCTTGCCTGCGCAGCTAAAGCAGCCTTATTTATAATCTGTTTAGCTATAGCCAGATTTTCTTCAAAATATTCATATAACTTCTCATTAACAAAAGACTCTACAATACCTTTTACTTCAGAATTTCCAAGTTTACCCTTTGTCTGCCCTTCAAACTGAGGATCAATAAGCCTTACAGAGATTACAGCTACAAGTCCTTCTCTGACATCTTCTCCGGATAAGTTGGCATTTAGTTCTTTTTTGAGAACATTATTTGCCTGGGCAAAAGAATTAATTGTTCTTGTGATGGCTCCTTTAAAACCTGTGAGATGAGTTCCTCCTTCAATTGTGTTTATATTATTCACAAAAGAAAGCAGGTTTTCGTTGTATGAATTTATGTATTGGAATGCAATTTCAACTTCTGCATCATTTTTCTGAGTTTTTAAAACTATTGGGCCTTCATGAATTTTCTCTTTATTGCTACATAAATAGTCAACATATTCGACTATTCCACCTTCATAATGGAATTTTTCAACTGTGTCAGATCTCTCATCTGTAATGGTAATTTCGACTCCGGCATTAAGAAAGGCCAGTTCTTTTAATCTTTTTGAGAGAATTTTATAATCATATTCTGTTACTTCGAAAATATCTTCATCAGGCCAGAAGGTGATTTTTGTACCTTTTTTTGTAGTTGTACCAACTTTTTTCAGCTCAGTAACAGGATTACCGGTTTCATATTTCTGAAAATATACAAACCCTTCCTTTTTTATCTCAAGTTCAAGTCTTGAAGAGAGTGCGTTTACACAGGATACACCAACCCCATGGAGACCACCGGATACTTTATAAGTATCACTGTCAAATTTTCCACCTGCATGAAGAGTTGTCATAACAACTTCTGCTGCCGATTTTCCTTCTTCTTTGTGAAAATCTACAGGAATACCACGTCCGTTGTCTATAACTGTAATTGAGTTGTCAAAATGTATGAAGACTTTTATCTTGGTACAAAAGCCGGCCATTGCTTCGTCAATTGAATTATCAACTACTTCATAAACGAGGTGGTGTAATCCCATTGAACCAGTACTGCCAATATACATGGCAGGCCTGACACGAACAGCCTCAAGTCCCTCAAGAACCTTAATATTGTCTGCAGTGTAGTTTTTTTCAGTTGTTGTCTGACTCACCTTCTAGTTCTCCTTTTTTAGTTCAATAAAATTATTAAATCTCTCATAATAATTTACTGATGTTGCTACTATCTGCATATCCGGATACTTATCCACCAGTTTATTAATATTCTCTCTGTCGATTGCAATATCGAAATCGTCTATGAGAAAAACAGGATAAGTTTTTTTAATATCGTTGAATAGCTCGATGTAAGCAAAAAATATATTGAATAAAGCAAACTTCTTTTCTCCGGAGGAGTAGAATTTTAAATCTTTATCATTTAGTGTGAAATTATATCTATCAAGATGTGGACCCGCCAGAGATCTTCCGGATCTTATCTCATTATCAGATACCTTCTGTAAATACTGAAAATAATCATCCGGAGAAATATTATCTGATTCTGTTTCAACAGAGGATTTATAAATCATCTTCAGATTCTGATCGGTTATTTCTTCTATTTTTCTGTTTAACATTCTGGCAAAATGAAACCTGGAATTGACTACTCTGGAACCATCGTCACTAATCGTTTTGTTCCAGCTGTCAAAAGCCTTGTAATTATCTCTTTTCTTCAGTAAATAATTCTTCTGCTGTAAAGCTTTATTATAGCTTAAAATATGGTGTAAGTAAAGAAAATCAACTCCATGTATAAACCTGTTAAAAAGCTTTCTCAGCAATGTTCTGCTCTCTATAGTCTGTATGTAATTTGAAGATGAAAACCAAAGAGGATAGTAGTATCTGTTTATATCAGAAATTGAGCTTTTTTTTTCATCCATTGTTAACTTGAAAATGCTGTTATTGTAGTTGCAGGAAATAGTTTTTTTAACCACACCGGAATCTATAAGTGCTGATACTGAGAAACCACTTTGATCATACTTGATAATCTCTCTTCTGCTGACATTGTAAAATGATTTCCCAAAAGCCAGCAGGTAAAGAGCTTCAAGAATGGATGTTTTACCTGCGCCATTATTACCGTGAATCAAATTTGATCCAAAAGTAAAATCATAAGAGCTGAAACTTCTGTTCCGGAAATTATAAAGATCAAGTTTTCTAATAAACAAGGCTTTTAAGATAACCTCTTAATCAGATATTAAGAGGCATAACAACATAAACATATCTGAACCCGTAATCCTCTACAGGTTTAAATACGAATGAACTATCGCTATCTATTATTCCAATCTCAATTTCGTCTGATTTTACGTGATTAATGAAATCTATGATATATGATCCATTAAAGCAGACTTTAAACTCTTCACCACTGTACTGAATATTCAGTTCTTCATGAGCTTCACCTTTTTCCGGTGTAGATCTCTCAAGAAGAAGAAGTCCGTTTTTGAATGTAAAATTAATGCTGTTTACTCTTGTTTTAAAAATCAGGAGCCTTTTTATGCAATTAAGAAATTCTGTCTTATTTATAACAGCTTTAAATTTTGTCTCTTCTGGAATAACTGCTTTATAATTAGGGAACTTCTGATCAATTATCCTTGAGGAGAGAACCCTGTCATTGTATCTGAAAAAAAGATTATTTTTATCAAAAGCAAAATCTATTTCTCCGGATGAACCCATTTTCATCAGTTCCATCAGAGTTTTTCTGGAAACAATAAATTCCATATCACGGCCTTCAAACTCTTCATTATCAAATCCTGCATAAGCGAGTCTGTTACCATCTGTTGCTGCCATCTCAAAAGATCCATCTTTCATACTGAGAAGAGCACCACCAAGATTGAATTTAATATCAGGAGATATTATGTAGTAATTAGTATTTATAATACTGGCCATTGTCTCAATAGGGATTTTCACAAAATCTTCAAAGCCCGATTCAGGTAGTTGTGGATATTCTGAAGACTGCATTCCCATCAATTTGTACTTACAGGTCTTCTTTTCATTAGTTATTACAATCTGTAAATCATTATTTTCAGATATTTCCACAATTCCTTCAGGCATCATTGACACCAGATCATATAAATCCTTACCATTTACGGTAAACGTGCCAGGCTCTTTAACATCTACTTCAATATTTGATTTGAGTCCTATCTCAAGATCAGTTGCAACCAGCTCCAGAAGACCATTCTCAAAGGCAGTAAGTTTAATATTCTGAAGTATTTCCATCAGAGATTTTTTCTCAAAAATACCCTGAAATATCTTCAGTTCCTTAGATATTGTTGATTTATCCACAAAAATTTTCATAATTGTCCTACCTTTATTATTATCTTATTTAAAATATATATAACACAATAATTAAGGAAAGAAAAGAAATATGCCATGTTGAAATGTGGAAAACATTTGAAATACAGACTATGACTATATCTTGAATAATTTTTCTCTGTGGAAAAACATATAGAAATATGTTGGAATTATTTCTACTCAGAAAAGAACTTCATGTACTGATTAACAGTTTTGGAAAACTCCGGATTATCAGACAGCTCTTTTTCAATCTTATTTATTGAGTGGAGAACAGTAGTATGATGTTTTCCTCCAAAATTCTGTCCTATTTCAGCGAGAGAGTTCTTTGTAAGCTGTTTTGACAGAAACATTGCTATCTGTCTTGGATAGGCTATTTTTTTTACATTAGTTTTGGATTTTAAGTCATCTACAGATATATCGTGTTTTTTTGCAATGAATTCCTGAATACTCTCTATTGAAATAGTTTTTTTCTTTAAAGAGATATATGGCTTAAGAGCTTCTTTAGCAAAATCAAGAGTAATTTCCCTGTCATTCTTTGATGAATATTTCAGATCAGCAACACCAAGAAGTCTATTAAGAGCTCCTTCAAGTTTTCTGATATTATCCTTTATAGAAGAGGCCAGAAAATAGAGAACTTCATCAGGAATTATAAAATCCATTTTCATTATCTTTTTTCTTTCATCAAGTTTCTTTTTTAGAATAACAATTCTACCTTCAAGGTCGTAGTGAAGGATATCTACAATTCCACCCCATTCAAATCTTGATTTAATACGATTTTCAAGATCAGGAATGTTATCCGGATGTTTATCAGAACATAGAACTATCTGTTTCTCCATCTGGATGAGTTTATTGAATATATAGTAGAACTGTTCACTTGTTCCACCCCATTTTGTTATATACTGTATATCATCTACAAGAAGCACATCTATATCAGTATATTTTTTAAGAAATTCAGGTCTTTTATTTAATCTTGAATATTCAACATATTCATTCATTAAATCACTGGTAGTTAGATAAATAACCTGTATATCTTTATTATTCTCAAGAATTTTATTACCTATTGCATACATAAGATGTGTTTTACCAAGACCAACATCGCTATATATATAAAGAGGATTGTAGGATTTTCCAGGAAACTCAGCTACGCTATAAGCAAAGGAGTAAGCCATTCTGTTTGAATCCCATTGTACAAAAGAATCAAAAGTATATTTTTTGATTAGATTCGAATTATAGTTGTGTACTTTAGGAGAGGGCAATGGAGAGCCTGCAGATACTGACATCTGGGATGTTTCAATTATTTCATCTTCATCAAACATCGGAACCAGCTTAACAGTGAAGTTTTTACTTTCGTTCAGAAAATCGTTAATTTTTTTTAATAGGTTCTGTTTAAGCCAGAGATAATTTTTTTTATCAGGTGATCCGAGTAAAAGCAGATTGTTTTTTGACTTTATAAACTCCAGAGGTTTAATCCATGTCTCAAATGTCGGTTCATCCAGCTCTTTACTGGTATAATCTATGAAATAATTGTAATTGATCATCTATACTTTTTTCCACATTTTTTTTAACATATGTGGAAAAGTCTCCTTGATACAGAGGCAATACTATAGAATTTGATTTTTTGTGTCAAGAAAAAATGAGAAAAATTAATAATTAATTATTTAACAAAAGAATATTCTTTGATTTTGTATTTCCTTTCTGATAGATTATCTGTCTGATTAAGAGTTTGCAATATGAAGATAAAAAAGTATTTAAAAGTGTTTTTAGTTATATGTGCTGTATTAATGATATTATTTACACCATATCTATTGATGATAGATTTTGAGAGGTTCTCTGGTACAGTACTTTTTCTTTGGATTATATATATATGTATCTATATCTTCGTATTAAATAAGAGGCAATGAATGTTTCACGTGGAACAAAATATAGATAATTATATTGAGTATCTTTTTGAGTACAATAAAGACGTTAATCTGGTTTCCAGAAAGATGACCATAGAAGATATTAAGGTTCTTATTAAAGAATCCTTTCTGTTAGATAAATATATTGGTGATTCTGATATTGTTGCAGATGTAGGAAGTGGTAATGGTTTATTAGGACTGCCACTCTCATTTTCCAGAAAAAACAGTTTTACTTTAATAGAACCTTTAAAAAAAAAGACAGGTTTTTTGGATAGTTACAAAGAGAAGTTTAAAAAAAATAATGTGAAAGTTTTTACAGGGAAGTTAGAACAGTTTAGGAATATAAATGATATTGACACGATAATTGCCAGAGGTTTCCCATATAATAAGATCTTTGCTGAGTATTTAGTTGATGGATTAATATCAAAAGTTGTTTTAATAACTTCTAAAAATAAATTCAGGGATCTGCAGGAACTGGGATATAAACAGTTACATTTTTCTGTTGAAGAGATACCCTGGAGAGATAATTTAATAATCTTAAAAATGGAGAATGTTTCACGTGGAACAAAATAAGAAAATGTGCGAAATTATTGCAGTAGCTAATCAGAAAGGTGGGGTTGGTAAAACAACTACAGCGGTTAATCTTGGAGCATCTTTTGCAATCGCGGAAAAGAGAGTTCTGTTGGTTGATATGGATCCTCAGGCTAATACAACAACAGGGTTCGGTTTTGATAAGTATAGCGGAAGCGAAAATATCTATACTTTGATGATTGGAGAAGGTGAGTTCGAAAATGTGGTTGAAAATTATGAACTTAAATATCTCGATGTTTTACCAGCATCAAGGGATCTGGCTAAATTTGAGCTGGAAGTATCCGGGGAAGAAGGTAATCATCTGTATCTGAAAAATTTACTGGATTCAGTAAGAGAAAAGTATGATTATGTTGTAATTGATTCTCCACCTTCTCTTGGATTATTAACAATCAACGCACTTACAGCAGCTGACAGTGTTTTGATTCCAATCCAATCTGAATATTATGCTCTTGAAGGATTATCAGATCTGATTCGGACAATAGATCGAATAAAAGAAAATTTTAATAAAGCACTTGAAATAAAAGGTATCCTTTTAACAATGCATGATGATAGAACAAATCTGTCAAAACAGGTAGAAGAAGAAGTTCGTGAATATTTTAAAGATAAAGTATATAAATCTATTGTTCCCAGAAACGTAAGGCTTTCCGAAGCTCCAAGTTTTGGTAAACCGATACAGTTGTATGATATTAAATCATCTGGATCACGAGCTTATCTCAATCTTGCAAAGGAGATAATGAGTAAATGAAGAAAAGAAAAGTTCTTGGAAAAGGGATAGATTCTATAATATCTGATAAACCAGCAATTTCTGGTGAGCAGATACAGAAAATAGAAATATCAAATGTCTATCCTAATCCATATCAACCAAGAAAAACTTTTGAAAAAGATAAAATAGAAGAACTGGCAGCATCAATAAGTGATACCGGTCTGATTCAACCAGTAGTAGTATTCGAAAAAGAAAAGAAATTTTATCTTATTGTTGGTGAGAGACGTTGGAGAGCAGTTCAGCACCTGAAATGGGAAAAGATTCCTGCAATTATTAAAGATTTTAATGAACAGGAAATAATGATTGGTGCAATGGTTGAAAATATTCAGCGTGAAGATCTCAATGCTGTAGAGATTGGTGAAGGTATTAATCAAATTATGATTAAATATGAACTTAATCAGGAAAAAGTAGCAGAAAAGATGGGGATGAGTCGAAGTAATGTGGCAAATTATCTCAGAATTCTCAGGCTTCCTGTGAGAGTTAAAGAGGGACTTGTAGAGAAAAAAATAAGTTTTGGACATGCCAGAGCAATATCTGCAATGAAAAGTGATAGTGATATAGGTTTTGTATATGATAAAATTGTAAAAGATAAACTCTCAGTAAGGCAGACAGAAAAATTTGCAAAGCAGTTTTATGAGATGCCTTTGGAAAAAGATGTAAAAGTAGATCCTGATCTGAAAAAAACTGAAGAAAAGCTTGCAAAACACTTTTCAACAAAAGTAAAGCTGAGTTATTCTAAAAACGGAAAAGGAAAAGTTGAAATATATTTTTCTAAATTAGTAGAGTTTGAACGTATTTATAATCTATTTGTGAAGGAGCAATAATGGGAAAAGAAGAAGTTTTAGGCAAAGTAAGTGGTTTTATTGATAAAGATACCGAAATTAAAGGCACTATTAAGTTTAAAAATTCTTTTCGGATTGATGGTAAGTTCGAAGGAAAAATCTTCTCCGGTAACACTCTTATTATAGGAGAGGGTGGAGACGTAGATGCAGATATTGAAGTTGATAGTATATCCATAAATGGTCGGGTTAAAGGATCAATCGTTGCTAAGCAAAGAGCAGAAATTTTTTCAAAAGGAAGAGTAACTGGAAAAGTAGTTGCAAAATCTTTGATAATAGAAGAGGGTGCTTTCTTCCAGGGCTCATGTCAGATGGAATTACGAAGTCTTGAAAATAAAAACAAAGATGTCGTTGATGATAAAACCATTCAGGAAGAGAAAAAATAGATGAGTGCAGTTGCGGTAATACCTGCAAGATACGGATCAACAAGGCTCGAAGGAAAACCTCTAATTAAAATAGCAGGCCAGAGCCTTATAAAAAGAGTATATATGCAGGTTAGCAGATGTGCAAATATTGATAAAATAGTAGTAGCTACAGATGATAAAAGAATAGTTGCAGAAGTAGAAGCTTTTGGTGGTAATTGTGTAATGACTTCTGCAGATCATCAAAGTGGAACAGACAGAATCTGGGAGATTGTTGAAAAAGAATCCTGGGAAAATGTCATAAATGTACAGGGGGATGAGCCTCTGATAGATGTATCTCTAATTGATAGAGTTGCAGAAATTCTGAAATATAGTGGTGATGATGTAGTTACTCCGTATTTTGTTAACAGGAGTTATAAAGATTTTATTTCATCTAATTGCGTCAAAATCGTAAAAGATGAAGCAGATTATGCTCTATATTTTTCCAGGTCTCCTATTCCTTATCACAGAGATAGTGAGTTTGAAAAATTTTATCACCATATTGGACTTTATGGGTATAGTTATCGTGCATTGAAAAAATTTGTGGAATCAGATTTGTCATACTGTGAAGGTAAAGAACGGCTTGAGCAGTTGAGATTTATGGAAAATGGCTACAAAATAAGACTAATAGAAACAGGTAGCCCGGGAATAGGAGTTGATGTTCCTGAAGATATAGAGAGAGTAGAGAAAATTATAAATGAGAAACATGACTAAACCCCTTGTTATTGGTGTAGCTGGAGGCAGCGGCGCTGGTAAAACAACAATTATTCAGTTTATTCTTAAGGAAGTTGGCGCAGATAATGTAGTGTTGCTACAGCATGATTCATACTATAAAGATAGTGATCTTGATTTTGATGAAAGAAAAAAGATGAATTATGATCATCCGGATTCACTTGAAACATCGTTACTTGTAAAACACGTTAATGAGTTGATTGAAGGTAAGGATATAACAGCTCCAAAATATGATTATAAGAACCATAAAAGAATGGTAGAAGGTGATCTTAAGAAACCAAGAGATATTATAATTATAGATGGAATACTGCTCTATGTTGAAAAAAGTCTCAGAGATCTGATGGATGTTAAAATTTTTGTTGATACTGAAAGTGATCTCAGGTTTATAAGACGTTTGCAGAGAGATATTTCCGATCGTGGACGCACAATGGATTCTGTAATTGAGCAGTATACAAGTACAGTAAGACCTATGCACAGGCACTTTGTTGAGCCAAGCAGAAGGTATGCAGATGTAATAATACCGGAAGGTCATAATAAGGTTTCAACCAAAATGCTTGTATCAGTTATAAGAGATAGGATGAGTGGAGGGAAGAGTAATGTCTAAACAGTATATAAATTCAGAAAAACTTCTGGAAGATTCTTTCAGATTAGGATTTAAAGTTCTTGAAAGCGGATTCGAACCGGATTTTATAGTTGGAGTATGGAGAGGCGGAACTCCTGTTGGAATTGCAATACAGGAACTTTTTGAGTATAAAGGAATTAAAACAGACCATATATCTATAAGAACATCCTCATATGATGGAATAGATAAGAGATCAAAATATATAAAAGTGCATGGCCTTGACTATATTGTAAAAAAAATAAATTCTGAAGATAAACTACTGATTATTGATGACGTATATGACAGTGGTTTAAGTATTGATGCAGTTCTGGAAAAACTTCTTGGAAGAGCCAGAAAAAATTATCCGGAAGTAAGAATTGCTACACCATATTATAAACCAGGAAATAACAAAACAAAGAGAGTGCCGGATTATTACCTTTATGAAACAGATAAATGGCTCGTATTCCCACATGAACTTACCGGCCTTACTGAAGAAGAGATTCTGCAGAATAAGCCAGTTATGAGAAGAGTTCTTGAGGAGAAAAAATGAAACTTACAAAGGATTTTATAAGTAAGATACCTAAAACCGATCTCCATCTTCATCTTGATGGTTCACTCCGGATAAGCACACTTATAGAACTTGCTAAAGAAAAAGGAATTGAATTACCTGCATATACTGAAGAGGAACTTAAAGAAAAGGTATTTAAAGAAAAATACAGAGATCTGGGGGAATATCTGCACGGTTTTGCTTATACATGTTCTGTATTGCAGGATCCGGAATCTCTGGAAAGAGTTGCCTACGAACTTGCCATTGATAATATAGAGGAAGGAGTAAGGTATATAGAAGTAAGATTTGCTCCTCAGCTGCATATTACAGAAACAACAAACTTTGTTGAAGTTATAAATGCAGTGGACAGAGGCTTAAAGAGAGCTGCCAGTGAGCATAATTCGAGAGAAGAAGTAGTAAGCAGCAGTGAACCTGAATTCTGTTACGGCATAATACTCTGTGCAATGAGAATGTTTGATTATGGCTTCTCAAAGTACTTTGACAAGATTCTTGATGTTCATAGCTACTCAGAGAAAAAATGGATATTCTCACTTGCATCACAGGAACTCGTAAAAGCAGCAATAGATCTTAAAAGCAGAGAAGATATCCCTATAGTTGGTTTTGATCTTGCAGGAATGGAATATGGATATCCTGCAGAAGATCATCAGCCTGCTTATAGCCTCGCACATAAAAACTTTATAAAGAAAACAGTTCATGCTGGTGAAGCATATGGTCCGGAAAGTATATTTCAGGCAATAACAGATCTTCATGCAGATAGAATCGGACATGGGGTGCATCTTTTCGATTATGAGATGATCACCGGGAAAAGTGTTGAAAATAAGAAAGCATATGTAGAGAATCTGGCTGAATATATAAGCGATAGAAGAGTAACTCTTGAAATATGTCTTACATCAAATCTTCAGACCAATCCGGATATAAAAAAAATAGAAGAGCATCCTTTTGGAAAGATGAGAGATAAAAGAATTTCCATGACTCTTTGTACGGACAATAGAACTGTTTCCAGAACTACAGTTACAGATGAAGTCTTTAAAGCAGTGGAAGCATTTAACCTGACATCAAAAGAGTTAAAAGATATAATAATCTACGGGTTTAAAAGAAGCTTTTTCCATGGTTCATATCTTAAGAAAAGAAAATATGTGAGATCTGTCATAGATTATTACGATAAGATTGAAGCAGCATATAAAAAATAATCTGATAATATTTGTTTAATAGATGTTATTTGAAAATGATTCAGCATAAGTCCGGCTGATAAATTTGATTCAAAAAAATAAATATATTAAGATGTTTGATTGCAAAATCCGGAGAAATAGATTAGAAAACCTTATTTATTGATCAAAGTGGATTGATTTCATAGCAAAACGGAGTTGACAAATGGATGTAATAAGAGGAATACTGGGGATTCTGCTGATCATTGCTATAGCAGTGCTGTTTTCCAATAATCGCAGAAAGATAAGTAAAAAGCTGGTAATCAACGGATTGCTAATACAGCTGTTCTTTGCTTCACTGATAATTTATGGTGAAAGGCTCAAAGATGTATTTATGCCTTTCGGATTTCCAAAGATGGTACTGGACTGGATGGGGAATGGCGTTGTGAAATTGCTGAATTTCGTTGCTTCAGGCTCTCAGTTTATTTTTGGAAGTCTGGCAATACCCCAGGGAACAGATGGTTCGATGGGCTTCTTTTTTGCTTTTCAGGTGCTACCGACAATAATATTCTTTGCCTCACTTACGGCTATTCTGTATTATCTTGGAGTATTGCAGAAAGTTGTAAAATTCATGGCAGCAATTATGGCAAGACTTCTTGGCACAAGCGGAGCAGAATCTCTGTCAAACACAGCGAATATATTTGTAGGCCAGACAGAAGCTCCTATTCTGATCAGACCATTTATTAGTACAATGACTAAATCAGAGTTGCTTACTATAATGGTTGGCGGCATGGCAACAGTTGCCGGTGGTGTTATGGCAACATATGTACAGATACTTGGTAAAGCATGGTCAGAAATCAAGGGAATAGGCATAGATGAAGCGATGGTACAGTTTGCAGTTCATCTTATTACTGCAAGTGTTATGGCTGCTCCTGCTTCAATTGTAATATCAAAAATACTCTTTCCTGAAACCCTGACTCCAAAAACTCTTGGTAAAGTAAGTGTAAAAGTAGAGAAAAATGCTTCAAATGTCATAGAAGCTGCTGCAAATGGAGTATCAGATGGACTCAAACTGGCACTGAATGTCGGTGCTATGCTTCTTGTGTTCATTGCATTGATAAACCTTGTAAATTTCCTCTTCACTGAAGCCGGAAGTATTCTCGGAGTAAATGAGTGGCTTAAAGAGACGTATGGACACGAATTCTCAATGCAGCTGGTTCTTGGTCTGATTCTTAAATATATAGCAATTGGAATTGGCGTTCCTGCACAGGATGCCCTCCATTTTGGTAGTCTTTTTGGAACAAAGATAGTTCTGAATGAATTTGTAGCTTATGTTGATCTGGTAGGTCTTATAAAAAAAGGAATGCTAACTGAAAAAGGGATCATAATGTCAACATATGCCCTTTGTGGTTTTGCTAACTTCTCATCAATTGCAATTCAGATAGGGGGGATAGCTCCAATGGCTCCTGAGAGAAAGAAAGATCTTGCAGCTCTCGGATTGAAAGCCGTTCTCGGAGGAGCCCTGGTTACTCTTCTGACAGCAACACTCGCTGGAATGCTGCTGACTTAATTAAAATCTCCAGAAAAGTTCAAATCTGAGCCAGTTATAAGGTTCAGATTTAGCACTATAGAAATCACCTGGATCGAAATATTCCCAGAGAATATGGGAATTCAGGTGTTTATTTAGTTTCATGAGGAACTTCAGCTTATAAAGATTACCTCTTTTCTTACCTGCTCCACCGGGAAAGGGGTGATTGACATTTGGTTTATCAGATTCCATATACATAACTGAACCTTCAAGAGCATACTTAGTTGAGATATCGAACTTAACTGTAAGGTAATAGTTCTTAAGGTTTGACCAGTAACCAACACCATTTTCTTCAATAAGAGTATAGATATAAGATTCACTCCAGATTGGCCATCTGCTGAAAAGAGGATCCCATCCTTCATTTCTGGAAGTTGAAGCGTTATCTCCTTCAAGATAGATAAATCCAGCTTTAATATAGTCAATAAACTTAACTTTCGGTAGTTTGTATGTAAGATAAGTATAACCACCTTTTGACTGATGATCCTCATCTCCAAGTTTTCCCTGCTGGAAGGCAAACTCCAGTGTATAATTCAGATTATCAATGAAAGATACCGGGGTATCTATTCTGAAACCTGCAGTATTAATCTTCTTTTCAACAGGAAATTCGTTATTATCTTTTGTATCTTTTCTTATAAAGTAGATATCATATTTGAAGCTGTTCTTATTGCCTTCAAAATAGAGGCCTGATGCCAACTGATCCTGTTCGTTCAAAGGCTGATCTTTTTTATTGATAATTGGTGAATAGCTGTCACTTTTAGGAACATAACCAGCAAAGAAAGTAAGCTTTGCGCTTTTACTGAAGTTCCAGGTTGCTCTGAGAGCATCAAAGAATATAGATCTGGAACCAGTTAACGGTTGTCCGTCCATCATTAGAAAACCTTCACCGAAAATAAGATTCTGTCTACCTAACCGCAAATCCAGAGGCAGATTAAATACACCCTTCAGGTCAACATAGAGGTTATCAATAAATAACTCATTAAAATCGAATTTACGATTTTTGGGAGAAAGGTAATTTCTAAACTCGTTGGTTAGCTTGAAATATACAGAACTCTTTTTTGATAACTTATAGCTCAGGTTAAATGAGGTTCTATGCCTTGTAAAAGCAAAAGAGGTACTGTTTTCCTTAAGATTTACTGCATTATCCCATGAAACAAATCTTGTTCTGTGAGTTAAGCCTAATTTAAGTTTTGAATCCTTTTCTTCCGCTTCAGAACAAAACGGAGAAAAAACCATTAATAGTAAAATAAGAAATGTTCTTAACATGTCAACTCCAAAATGTATATGTTACGAAAACACACTAACACCTGATCTTACAGGTATCAGGTTTTTCATAATCTTTTAAAATCAGATGAGAAAATTTATTTTTCATTTTTCCGGTCTTGTAATCAAGTTCAGAACCCATCACAGAGTGAGGAATAAAATAGATAAAGAGCATGAATAGAGCAGAAACAATAACGACTGCCCGCCTTTTTTTAAAGTAGATAGCGATTCCCCAGATAACAAGGGAAATAAGAACTTTATTGTCTGTAAGATCAGTGCCAAAAGGAAAGCCTGTCCAGTAATCACCAAAAGCACTTTTCTGAACTATAGGACCAAATATTATTCCACCTATAAAAATGGAGCCAAAAGTCCAGTATAGTAATTTTTCATAGTTAAAACCAGGAATAATACAGTTTATGAGGGTCTTTATTGCAAGCATTACACCAGCGAACATGAATAATATGTGAAAAATAAGTATAACCGGTGAAACCTCTCCTTTAAATCTTGCAACTACAGGTTGATCAATTCCTAAATTAATCTGCTCTCCTGATTTGTCGAAGAGTTCTATAATATATTCAACTTTTCCTGCAGGAGGTTGAGAAGGAATAGAGGCTTTAAGGATACCGTCTTTGCTTATAAGGTCATTACTGGTATAAACTTCATCAGTCCCATATCTTCTGAATTTAAGAGACCCGCTTAATCCGGAATTTCCTGCATTAATGTTTACAGGCAGGTCTTTCCCAGTTGTATAGCTCCTCAGTAACTTACTCTTCAATACTTCTCCATTATCAGAAACTGATATTTTAACAGGCCATGTCGGGCCAGTGGATTTCTGATAATATGAGATAGCAATTGTAAGTACAACAGCAAGTATCCATAGAGAAATATTGGTAAGTTTTTTTTTCATCACTGCTCCGGAACAATAACGATTAACTGTGCATCCTGCTTGCTTAAATGAACCGTTACACCATTAACAACAATGTTCAACGGATCTCCAAGAGGAGAAATAGATTCAAGGAGAATCTCCTCGCCAATGGCAAATCCAAGTTCTGAAAATATATCAGCTTTCTGTTTTGATGCATTGATTTTTACTATTCTGCCCTTTGTACCAGGGTCAACAACTGATAATTCAACAGCACTTTTATCAGTAACAGTTCCTTTGGAAATTGCATAATCCAGATATAAATCCTTGATTTTACGATCACCAATTGAGTAGTCAGAGAAAAATGAGGTCATTATTTCAATATATTTAAGAGTCTCATTTTTAATGTAGTGTTCAAAAGCACAAGCTTCAAGTTCTGCAGAAGCAGGATCGAGAATGAGAACTTCTGAAAAGAATTTCTTAAGTATTGATCGCTTTGTGTTAATTATCTCAGCCTGTCTGATTCCACTATCAGTAAGCTCAATATATCCATATTTTTCATGGTTCACAAGCTCTCTCTTCTTCAGAGCTCTGATAAAATCTATAACTGAAGATGTTTTAATACCAAAAAAGGTCTCGAGATCTTTTACCCGTACAACTTTCTTTTTCTTTTCAAGTTCCCAGAGTGCGAGAACGACATCTTCCATTCTTGGGGTTAATTTCATATCAAACTCCTCTTCTATCTGAATATTTTAATAGATAAGTAGAAAAAAATCATGTTTTTAGGAATCTAATATTATACAGATTTTTTGCAGTCTGTGTACATAGAATAACAGAAGAATAGCTTAATTCTATTGAAAAGCTATTTTTAAGAGGTAAATCAAGGAGATGTGAAAGAATAGCACGAATAACTCCTGCATGGGTTACTATACCTATATTCTGTTCAGAATAACCGATAATACTGTTCCAGAATCCGACTACTCTGTCTTTAAGCATTGCAAAACTTTCACCTTCAGGAGGTGGTGTATTAACATAATCTGCATAAAACGGAGCCGTTTCATGATCCGGAAGCCGGGACCAGTTCTGCATTTCCCATTTTCCAAAGTTCATCTCAATTAAAGAGTCTGTAGTAATAACTCTATCTGATAGAAAAGAAGCAAGCTGAGTACATCTTCTAAGAGGACTGGAATAAATCTGATCTGGCATGTCGGTAATTAAATCAGATATTAAAGAAGCCTCATCCTGCCATGAATCGATAAGGTCCAGATCAGAAATTCCATAACATGTACCAGGAGGAACAGCTGGAGTGGTATGACGGATTATATATACTTTTTTCATAATTTTCCTGAATAAACAGATATAAGGAGAAAAGATAGAATTTCTGACAAAATAATTGATGCCCCAAGAGTATCACCTGTAAATCCCTGAATTCTCTTCTTAATGTATAAAGAGAATATGAAGGAGAGGCATATAACAGAAGCCAGAAGTAGAGATACAAGTCTAAAATCCAGAATAAGAATAAGTGGTACTACACTCAAAAAAGAGAAAAATCTAAGTTTTAAAGGGAGCTTGTCCGAAACATACCGTGATTTACTCTTATCTGTTGTAGAATATTCAAGAACTGAAGTTATTATAACAGGAGCTATTCTTGAAATAACTGATACAGCAACAAGATATTCTGCAATATAAGTAATATTCAGACTGGAAATAAGAGTGTAGCGTGAAAGAAAAATGAATATCAGACCAATGGCTCCATAAACACCTGTAGAAGAATCTTTCATAATGGAAAGAATTCTCTCTTTTGTATATCCGCCTCCAAACCCGTCACAGCAATCAGCAAATCCATCCTCATGAAGTGCGCCTGTTAAAAGAACAGCTGAAAAAATGCTTGCTATAATGGAAAAATCAGAATTAATATAATCTGATAAAATAAGTGTAGAAAATCCCCATACAGCCCCGACTATATATCCGATAAGAGGAAGCATCCCGGTAGCTTGTGAAAAGTGACTGGTTTTCAGCTGCTTTTTTACAGGAATTCTTGTAAAAAAAGAGAGTGCTGCAAGGAAAGTTTTCATCTAACTATAATAACTGCAAACAACTGATATTGGAAGATCTGAATGCAATCTATAGTGTATATTTCTCAAATTAGAGCAATATAGATTTCTATGGTATAAGATGATGTCAAAGAAACTAAAAAGGAGTATAATGCGTCATAGCAGTTTGATGGTAAAACTGGAGATTAAATGAGAAAGAGTTTTTTTCTTTTGTCAATGGTAATCCATTGCCTTCTTTTTATGTTCATGATGAGCGTAAAGACAGAAATACCACAGCAGAATACACCTGAAATAAGAAATGTGGAATTGCAGAGTCCGGAAAAAATTTTTGCTCCTGCAGTTAAGGCAGCACCACAGATATCAGTACCAAAAACAAAAATGAGAAGAGTGGTGGTGAAACCATTTAAAATCGAATCACCGGAGGGTGGCGGAGATAAGAGAGCTTTAAAAGGTGGAGAAGGAAGAGCTGATCAGATACCTGCAGTAAAGGAGCAGGCAGAACCTGTACAGATAGAAGATAGCAGAGCTGAAGAGATAGCAGAAGAAGTAGAGAAAAGAATAAAGGAAAATAATAACAATCTTCTTTTTAACAATGACATTGCCAGAGAAGTAATTAAAAAAGATTTTAAAAGGAAAAAACCACAAAGTCAGTCTCATTCCAGTGGGGATGATGAAGTTCAGTTCAGTGGTAATAAAGGCTTTTTCTCTAAAACCGGAGATGGTGTTGTTGCTCATGGTGGAGCTGCTTTCCTTAATCTGGATGGATACGATATTACTCCCTGGGCCAGAAGAACAGTTTACAGAATTAAGAAAAACTGGTTCACTCCTGAAGCTGTCAAACTGGGAGTCAGAGGAAGTGTAACTATATTTGCTGCCATTGAACCTGATGGCAGGTTATCTGCTCTGAGAATCCGTAAAAGTTCCGGCGTTGATGCATACGACAGAGCAGCAGTTGCAGCTCTCACAGGAAGTGTGCCCTTTATGGCACTTCCTCACGATTTTCCGAACCCGAATCTGCAGGTACTTTTTATATTCCAGTATCATTAAAAAGCTGTCTTGACTGAGTAAAATTTAAATGAGATACTCAGAAAATGGAAGGATTAGTATTAACTTATACTGGTAATGGAAAAGGCAAAACATCAGCAGCAATCGGTGCTGTAGTCAGAACTCTGGGATCCGGAGGACGGGTTGCCTATATTCAGTTCATGAAAGGTTCAATGGAAAGTTCTGAAAGAGACTTCTTTGCAAATCTTGGAGAAAGCCGTATAAAAGTAGCAACTGTAGGAACAGGATTTTTTACCAGTGAAGAGCAGAGGCGGGAACAGGAAGAACTGGCATCAAAGGGATTAAAACTGGTTAACAGGCTTATTGAAGAAAAAATCTACGATCTCATAGTAATGGATGAGATAAACAATGTGTTGTTCCATAACCTTATAAAACCTGAAGATCTGGAAAATATCGTAAAAAAGAGAGGAACAACCAGTCTGGTTCTGACAGGCCGGAATGCACCGGATTTTCTCATAGAGCTCTCAGATACAGTCTCTGAAGTCAAAGAGATTAAACATGCATACCAGAAAGGAATTCCTGCTTTAAAAGGAATAGATTTTTAGATAATGGGAAATACTCACGGGGGTAACCTGAGACAGGAATCCCTGAGGTTTGGAATCAGAGAGAACGAACTTCTTGATTTTAGTGCAAATATAAACCCCTCTGGTTATCCGGAATACCTGAAAACTTTATATACTGAAGCTTTTGAAACAATAAGAAACTATCCGGATCCGGATTCATCTGAACTCATAAATGCAATATCTTCAGAATACAATATCTCTGAAAAGAATATTATTGCAGGTAATGGAGGAGCAGAACTTATAAATGTTCTGGGAGTGATTTTCAGAAACAGGAGGGCATTAATTGTCCATCCAAATTTTGCAGAATACGAGAGAGCTCTTATAGCAAATGGTGTAGGTATAGAGAATCTTATCGGGAAAGAAGATAAGAACTTTAAACCTGAAGTTGGTGAAATTTCAGATAAAATCAGAAATGATCACGATATTCTATATCTTTCATCACCAAATAATCCGGTTGGATACACCTATAGCAGAGATGAAATTAAAGAAATCAGGGGAATCTGCATGAAAAAAGATGTGAAACTCTTTGTAGATGAAGCTTTTATAGATTTCTGTAAAGATTCTGACGGAGTATTTCAGGAGATAGAAAGAAGTAAAAATCTTATTGTTCTGCGATCATTAACGAAGATCTTTGCAATCCCTGGTATAAGATTGGGATATCTGGGGGCAGGTGATTCTGCACTTATAGATGAAATCAGAAAATTCCTGCCGGAATGGTCTGTAAACAGTATTGCCCAGAATCTTGGAAAACACCTGATAACAGATAAAAGTTTCAGAAAAGAGAGTAGAAGGGTAATCATAGAATTAAGGTGCAGAATGGAAGAAAAGCTGGGAGGAATAGATGATCTCAGACTTTTTTCATCCAACAGCAATTACCTTCTCTGCAAAATTGACAAAGAAGGAGTGAATGCAGAAGATCTCAAAAATTCCCTTGGAGCTAAAGGAGTTATAATAAAAGTCTGCGATAAATATAAAGGTTTGAATAACAACTTTTTCAGAGTAGCTGTGAAAAGCAGTGAAGATAATATAAAACTCACAGATGGAATCAGGGAGTTTTTGTGCTCCTAGACATTTATCCTGCATCAGCTGTTATAGCAGGGGTTTTGCTGGATCTTATTATAGGTGATCCGGAGTATAGATTACATCCTGTAAGATTAATGGGGCATACAATATCTTTTCTGGAAAAGATTCTCTATAACTTAACAGGCAACAGAGTTCTTAATGGAGGACTTCTTTTTATTATAATGTCTCTGATATGGGGAGGATCTTCCTGTTTAGTAATAAATAATCTGAGGGTTTCAATTCCGGTTTTTCTGTTCTCTGTTACTGTAATCTATACACTGATTTCAGTAAAAGATCTGAGAGTAAAATCCATGGAAGTTTTTGATGCCCTGGAAGAAAGAGATCTCAATAGGGCAAGAGAACGGGTTGGAATGATTGTTGGCCGGGATACTGATCAGCTTGAAGAGAAAGAGATCGTAAGAGCTACAGTTGAAACAGTAGCAGAAAATATAGTTGATGGAATAATATCACCTCTTTTCTATCTGATGGTTGCGGGAGTTCCGGGAATCGTTCTCTATAAAATGACAAATACTCTGGACTCAATGGTAGGGTACAGAAATGACAAATATGAGGGGTATGGCAAAATAAGTGCCCGTATTGATGATATTCTGAACTACATTCCTGCAAGGTTATCTCCTGTGATTATATCTATGGCAGCAGTTTTAACAGGAAGATGTTCTCTGAGGGGTATTATTATAGCTTTAAGAGACGGGCAGAAAAATCCCAGCCCCAATTCAGGAATATCAGAAGCAGCTGTTGCAGGTATACTTGGAATAGAGCTTGGAGGAGTTAACTACTACAAAGGTATAGAATCCAGAAAACCTGTTATAGGATTAAAGGAAAAAGAGCTGGAAAAGAAGGATATCCGGACTTCCTGCAGGATTTCCACTGCTACGGGAGTCATCTGTTCTATTATTATTGCGATTGTTCTCTATCTTAACGAAGGCTATCTTCTGAGTCTTTAATACTACTTTTAACATTAACAATATCCATTACCCTTGAATTCTTGATAAAGAAATTTTTCTGTCCTATTATTAAAATGTCAGTAATATATCCGGTCAATTCCACTATATCGGGATTATCGGAACAAAAAGGATGGATAAATGAAGCTTAAATCAATCAAAAGCAAAATGGGATTAACAATAGGACTAACTGCCTGTATAGGTATGACTGCTCTTATTGCCTTTACAACAATTCAGGGAAGGAAAGTCAGAGCAGAATCTGCTAAAGAACATGCTCTTGCATTAAGTAGTGACTTCGCATCTTCTGTTAAAAACAGAATAAATAAAGCACTGAATTCAGTAAGAGTAACTGCTTCAATTTTCTCGATGAAGTTTGATTCATCGTCACCTTTCAATATGGATCGTGAAACCGGGATATCTATTCTTAAAAAACTCATTCAGGATAATCCGGATTTCCTGGGAGTTGCTTCAGTATGGGAACCCAATGCTTTTGATGGAAAGGATAAGTTTTATATTAACAAACAGGGAGGTGACCAGTTTGGTCGCTTCATTGCATGGTGGAAAAGAGATAAAGGGAGAGTTACATTTGAAACATTATCCCAGTACACAGTAAAACCATATTATCAGCTTCCCAGGAAAACCAGAAAAGAGGCTTTAATAGATCCATCCTTTGAGAACTATAATGATAAAAAAGTTATGGTAATGACTATTTCTGTTCCAATATTAAAAGACAGTGTCTTTATGGGGATGGTGGGAGCAGATATTCCTTTAACAGATCTTCAGAAGATGGTTGTGGAAAAAGGCCTTTATGATGGACAGGCAGATATTAAAATACTTGCTGATAGCGGAACAATAGTTGCAAGCTCAAAAAATAGTGAAGATATTGGTGAAAATATACAGAATTTTGATGAATATAAAGGGGACTTTGTAAGATCAGTTAAGCAGGGTAAAAAAGTTGAACGGGTTTCCGGTGACTATCTTGAAATACTTCTGCCCCTGGAAATGGGAGCATCTGAAACATTCTGGACAGTTGCAATGAGAATTCCACAGAAGCTGATATATGCTGAGGCTAAAGAGAGAATGTGGCTACAGATAATAATCGGCTTCATAATTGTTCTCATATCTATTGGAGCTGTGCTCATAACAATCAAAAAAGCTGTCAGTCCTCTGGAAGAACTTGCAGATTTTGGAGAAGAAATCGCCAGAGGAAGATACGAATACAGGGATATCAGAACATCTGATGATGAGATCGGCCGTGTGTATTCTGCCTGGTCAAAAGTGGTGGACTCTCTTAAGGAGACTTCAGGTTTACTGGAAAAGATGGCACTGGGGGATATGGATGTAAAAGTTCCCATCAAAAGTAGTAAAGATGTTCTGGGAAAAGCTGTAAGCCGGATGAGAGAGAATCTCAATTTTGTAGTGGAACAGGCTGTACGGGTAATTGATGGAGATTTCTCCAGGGAAATTGAACCATATTCAGATAAAGATGTCCTGGGAATTACACTTAAAAGGATGATGGGTAGTCTCAAGAGTTTTGTATGGATGAGAAACGGGAATGATGAACTTAATAATCTTCTCCGGGGTGAGATGGATATTCTTGAACTTTCCCAGAAAGTAATAGATTTTGTTACTCCTTACACAGGTGCCCAGATAGGGTTACTATATATTGTTAAAGACGAAAAAAACGCTTTTCTTGCAGGGAGTTATACCAGTGGTCCTGAAATAGATTATGAAAAAGATTTTAGTTATGGTGAGGGGTTACCGGGACTTGTATGGAAAGAGGAGAAAACTGTAGAACTTGAAGATATTCCCGACAACTATATCCGGATCAAATCCGGAATTGGAGCCGCTCTTCCGGAATCAATTATTGGAATTCCTATATTCTTCAACAACAAAGTTAAGGGTGTAATAGAGTTGGCTTCTCTTGATGAAATAACAGAAGAACACAAAGAGTTTATAAGAAGAAACCTTAGAAACGTGGGTGTTGCAATTAATGTTGCAGAATCAAGAGGTGCAATGGCAAGTCTTCTGCAGGAAACACAGCAGAAATCTGAGGAGCTCCAGCAGCAGCAGGAAGAGCTCAGAATTACAAATGAAGAACTCTCAGAACAGACTGAAGCTCTTAAGTTATCTGAAGATAAGCTCAAAAGGCAGCAGGAAGAGTTGAGGGTAATAAATGAAGAGCTCGAAGAGAAAACGAAAGATCTTGAAGAGCAGAAAGACAAGATTAATGATAAGAATAAAGAGCTTGAAAAAGCCAGACACGAGATCGAGAAAAAAGCTGAAGATCTTGAGATATCAAGTAAATATAAATCAGAATTCCTTGCAAATATGTCTCATGAATTAAGAACGCCGCTTAACAGTATACTAATCCTTTCACAGCTGATGGGGGAGAACAGAAAAGGCAATCTTACTGAAAAACAGATGGAATTTGCAAAAACTATCCATACATCCGGAGAAGATCTGCTTAACCTGATTAACGAAGTTCTTGACCTGTCCAAGATAGAGGCTGGTAAGATGATTCTTAATGTAGATGATGTCAATCTTAGTGAACTGGGAAGCTATTTTCAGAATGTGTTCAGACAGATTGCAGCATCTAAAGGCCTATCTTTTGAAGTAATCATTGAAGATGATGTTCCTGCATATGTTAAAACAGATTCCCAGAGATTACAGCAGGTTATAAGAAACCTTCTTGCTAATGCAATTAAATTTACAAGAAAGGGTGGTGTCAGCTTAAGGGTATTCAGAAGTCCTGAAGAGAAGATGATCTCTTTTGAAGTTAAAGATTCAGGAATTGGAATCCCTGCAGATAAACAGAAAGTCATATTTGAAGCTTTCCAGCAGGCTGATGGAACAACCAGCAGAAAATTTGGAGGAACAGGATTAGGACTCTCTATATCAAGAGAGCTGATAAAACTACTTGAAGGTTCTATTGGTCTTGAGAGTACTGAAGGAGAAGGTAGCACCTTTACTATAACCGTTCCTTACAAAATAGAATCAAAAGAGCCTGTAGTTGAAGATAAGAGGGAAGCTAAACCTCTGGCAAAGGCTCCTGTAAGAAGCCTGGAACCTGCAGCTCTGACTATTAAAGAGAAAGCCCATATAGAAGAACCAGCAGGGAAAAGCGAGATTCGGGATGATAGAAAAAACCTCTCTTCAGATGATAAATCCATACTGATAATTGAAGACGATAAAGGGTTTTCCAAAATTCTTTTCGATATTGCTCATGAAAAGGGCTTCAAGTGTCTTCTGGCTGAAGATGGTGAAACAGGTGTACATTTCGCAGATTATTACAGACCCAAGGCTATTATCCTTGATATCGGATTACCAGGTATAGACGGATGGGAAGTTATGGAGAGACTTAAAGATAATCCGGAAACAAGGCATATTCCTGTACATTTTATATCAGCGGCGGATAAGACACTTGAATCTCTGAGAATGGGAGCAATAGGGCATCTTACAAAACCGGTTTCCATTGATATGGTTAATGATGTTTTTGGAAAAATAGAGACAGTAATTGATAGAGAGATACACAGAATCCTTGTAATTGAGGATGATCAGATACAGAGGAACAGTATTATTGAACTGATAAAAGATAAAGATATTGAAATAAAAGGGGTCTCCGGTGGAGAAGAAGCTGTTGATGCTCTTAAGAAGTTCAAATACGACTGTATTATACTGGACCTGAATCTTACAGATGTAAGTGGTTTCGATCTTCTGACTCTTATTAAATCTGATGAAAATATCTCAAAAGTACCTGTAATTGTATATACAGGAAAAGAGTTAAGCCGTGAAGAGGAAGTTGAGCTTCAGAAGTTTGCAGAGAGTATTATTATTAAAGGAGCAAAATCACCTGAAAGACTTCTTGCAGAAACAACTCTTTTCCTTCACAGAGTGGAATCTGACATGCCGGAAGAGAAGAAGAAGATGCTCAATATGGTTCACGACAGGGAAGCTGTTTTCAGTGAAAGAAAAATTCTTGTTGTAGATGATGATATGAGAAATGTTTTCGCTTTAACAAGTGTTCTGGAATCAAAAAATGTAGAGATTATTGTTGCCCGCAATGGGGTTGAAAGTATTGAAAAACTCGACTCAAATCCCGATACAGACCTTGTGCTGATGGATATTATGATGCCTGAAATGGATGGCTATGAAGCAATGAGAAGAATCCGTAAAGATCCAAGATTCTTCAGATTGCCAATTATTGCACTTACAGCCAAAGCAATGAAGGGAGACCGGATAAAATGTATAGAAGCAGGAGCCAGTGATTATCTGTCGAAGCCTGTTGATACAGGAAAACTGCTCTCACTTCTGAGAGTGTGGATGTACAGATAATACTCAGGCTGTGAAAAAGAAAAGAGATGCAGGAAAATTAATAAAGTGTTAAACTTATAACCGATGTTTGAAAATGAACATAATTTACCTGAAACTGAAAAAAGTATTGAGAAGATAGAGATTAATCTTCTTCTTGAAGCAATTTTTCAGCAGTATGGCTACGATTTCAGGGATTACTCCAGGGCTCACATAAAAAGAAGAATAAACCACAGGAAAGCTATGTCCGGCCTTAAGTCCATAACCAGAATGCAGGAAAAGGTCTTATATGATCAGGACTTCTTTAACAAGCTTCTTCTGGATTTTTCAATAAATGTTACTGAGATGTTCAGAGACCCTGAGTTCTACAATTTTCTGAGACGGAGGGTTATTTCGCGGCTTAAAACTTATCCTTTTCTGAAAATATGGGTTGCAGGATGCTCTTCAGGTGAAGAGGTCTATTCAATGGCTATACTGTTCAGGGAAGAGGGGATATACGACAGGGTACAGATCTATGCAACAGATTTCAATGAAAACATTCTTGCAAAGGCAAAAGAAGGAATATATCCTGTTAAAGTAATGAAAAAGTATTGTGAGAATTATACAAAAGCCGGTGGTACAGGCGACTTTTCAGATTACTACATATCTAAATATGATTCAGCGATGATGTCACAGGAACTGAGAGAGAATATTGTTTTTGCAGATCATAACCTTGTGACAGATGGAGCATTTGGGGAGATGAATATGGTAGTATGCAGAAATGTGCTCATATATTTCACCCGGGATCTTCAGAAAAGGGTGATAGAATTATTTGCAGAGAGCCTTGTACCTGGTGGTTTTCTTTGTCTTGGCTCAAAAGAGGGTATAACTTTTATCGATTCAAAACGTAGATTTAACGATTTTGAGACAGTTTTTAATACATTTCAGAGGAAATATGAGTAGCAAAATGAAGATTCTGATTGTTGATGATCTTAAGGAGAACAGATTTGCCATAGAGGCAATTCTTGAAGATCTGGAGATGGAGATTTTCCATGCAGAGTCTGGTAATGAGGCTCTGAGCCTGATGCTTGAAAATGATTACTCTCTTGTACTTATGGATGTACAGATGCCTGAAATGGATGGGTTCGAAACTGCAACATATATGAAGTGCAGTGAGAGAACCAAAAATATCCCTATTATTTTTGTAACAGCCATAAATAAAGATGAAGAGTATATCTTTAAGGGATATGAAACCGGAGCCGTGGATTATCTGTTTAAACCACTTAATCCTGATATCCTGAGAAGTAAAGTCAATGTATTCATTAAACTTGATCACCAGAATGTAATGCTCAGAAATATGCTGGAAGACAGAGAAAATTTCATAAAAGAACTGGATAGTAAGAATAAAAAAATAGAAAAGCAGCAACAGCAGATTATGGAAAAGAAGAAGCTGGAAGGAATTCTGGAAATGGCAAGAACAATTGCACACGAATTCAGTCAACCTCTCAGCGTTATGCTTGGATATACAGAAATGCTCTCTTATGCTCTGGGAACAGAAAGCCCTGAGCAGGATAAGATAAAAAAAATAGTAGAGAATGGCGATAAACTCACTAAAATCATAAGAAAAGTACAGGATATAACTGATTACAGACTTGTAGATTATGTGGGGGAATCCAAAATGATAGGTATTGACCCCAAGAGCCTTTAGTTTCTGGATTTCAGCCAGCAGATATCATAAGCTTCAAGAGTTAACTTAATTACCCCTTTTTCAGAAGTGAACTTTCTTTCGGTCAGAAGATCTTTCCAGATTCTGTTACCTGAAAAAGCAGTATCCTGTAGATCTATTGTGTACTCTTCCGGCACGCCGGATATATTAGTAACTGCAACAACGGCTTCAGTTTCCTCTTCTGTATATCTGAGAATTCCAAACACTCCTGTTGAGAGGTTCAGGATTTTCTGAGGAGAGTTGGGATGAAAAGCAGCCTCTCTTATTCTTATATCTATTAATCTTATATACTGGTTGGAGATCTTATATGGTCTCGATTCTGGAGATTTTAAAGCTTTAAAAAGGCTCTCCTGTTCAAAAGTCTGGCGATTAATGGATCTTCTTTCCTCCATTAAAACCTGCTCAGCATCATTTTTCGATCCAACAAAACTATGCAGATAGATTCCGGGGACACCTATTATAACAAGGGCCAGAGATCTGGATGCTATGAATTTTTTTATCTGGAAATCCTCTTCTTCATCAGCATCGAAACGATTAATCGCACTATACCATGTAATATTCAGTTCATAAGGGCTGCTGGTGCCATCTCCATTATTCTTGTAAGAGATAAAACCACCATGCTCCAGAACCTTCCAGGACATCTTTTCAATTTCCTCTTCAGTCAGAATTCCTCTTGATGCCATTACTCCAACGCCGTCATGGGAATCAAGAAAGTTGAAGTAGGTAGCAGTTGCAGAAATGTGATCAAGTGAGGAGGCCCACTCTGATAACCTGGTGGAGTCTCCGGTCTGGAATGTATGAAGAACCAGAGGAGGTAGTGCAAAATTATAAACCATCTGCGCTTCATCATATCCGTTACCAAAATAGGTTACATTATCCTTGTGTGGTACATTGGTTTCTGTAATTATTGCTGCTTTAGGTGCAACAATATCGAGGATATCCCTGAAAAGCTTTATTATAGTATGAGCTTCTTTGAGATGTACACAACTTGTACCCAGTTCAGACCATATATATGTTACTGCATCAAGACGAACAATATCTGCTCCTCTTCTTACATAGAAAAGAAGAATATCTATCATCTTCATAAGAACTTTCGGGTTTTTATAATTGAGATCAATCTGATCTTTACTAAAGGTAGTCCAGACCTCTTTAGGCCCATCAAGGGAGTTAAACTTTGAGAGAACCTCTGAGGTTCTTGGTCTTACAATCAGTTTAAGATGATCTTCAGATATGGGGTTTGAAGTTGAGAATACAATGAAGTAATCTTTGTATTCAGGGTTCATATTCAGATACTCTTTAAACCATTTACTTTTTGAAGAGATATGATTGAATACTCCATCAAACATTAGTTTAAAACTTTTTCCAAGCTCTTCAATATCTTCCCATGAACCAAGTTCAGGATTAACTTCTTCGAAATCTGTAACAGAAAAGCCTCTATCAGAAGAGTATGGAAAGAAGGGTAGTATGTGTATAGTGTTAATTGAGTTTTTCAGGAATTTTTCAGAGAACTCTTTAAAAACCCGCAAAGGTTTCTCCCTTGGAGATTTTATAAGATCCCCATATGTTATCAGAATAACATCTTTTTCAGAAAACCTCTCAGCAGGAGTGAAGTTGTTGTCAGAAGCAATCATATCTTCTGTTTTGTGAGCCCAGTGGACTTTCAGTAGCCTTTCAAGTTCCTCAAGATACTGAGCAGAAGATTCTCTGCCATAAAGGAAAAATAGCTTTTCATAGAGCTTCTTTTTGAAAACCGGAGGTATCTCCAGAAGGTTTCTGGAATAATCGGCTTCCTTAAGATACAGGTGACGCTGGGTTTCAGGTTTTTCATTCAGTGGGTTCATGCTGCTCACTATAACTGTCTACTGCCTCTTCAGCACTCGGATAGCATTTAAAAATTTTATCCAGGTTTGTTGTTCGCAGAATACTTACAACAAAATCCGATGGATTAGCCAGTCTTATATCTCCCTGTTCAGATCTTGTAGCAGATATTTTTGAAACCAGAGAGCTGATTCCATTGGAATCAATGAAGTCAGTTTCACCCAGGTCTATGACAATTTTAAAAAAACCCTTATCTACAATATCTTTTAGTTCTTTTCTGAAGTCCAGAGAAACTTTTCCTTCAAGTCTGGCTGGAGTTTTAAATACCTTCAGATCATGCCCGTAATTATCATTACTTTGAAAACTCACTTATCATCTCCTTCTTTTATGAAAAATTTTTTTAGAACCCAGATATTGGATTCATCTATCCATAAAACCTCAACGCTATCCATAATAGATAGTATCAGGTGTATCCCCATTCCCCCTACAGGTAGTGATTCCGGATCATTCGGGTCAATATCCAGACCTTTTTTCAGGTATTTGTGATCAAACTTTTCTCCCTGATCTCTTATTTTTATAAGAATGTACTCATCAAAGATTTCAAGAGAAACAGATATTTTTTTATCCGGCTCATTTTTATATGCATGCCTGATACAGTTTGTAAGTGCCTCAACAGCAGCAAGTTCTATCCTGTATGCATCTGTAGTATCGAATGACAGGTGTATGCATATTCTGTTTATACTCAGACCTATCAGAGATACTGCTTCGAGATCGCTCTCAATTTCAAAAAAAATTTTTCTAATAGGAACAGAACTACTCATAAACCTTCTCTGCTGAAGAAATCAATGGCCTCTTTCTGGGTTTCAAAAAAGTGAAAGATCTTATCAGTACCAGTTAGAGTGAATATGGACAGAAGAGCTTTGTTAACTCTGCAAAATCCTATTGTACAGCCCTTTTTTCTGGCTCCCACCACAATTCCCAGAAACCCTGTATCAAAAAATTCCACTTCAGAGCAGTTAATAATGATGTTACATATATGCTCCTCTGAACAGGTAAAAAGGGTTTCTTTAATCTGGGGAGAGAATCCGAGTCTGTGAGATAAAGGCTTTAGTATAAGAGTATTTCTACTTCTTGTTTTTTTAATTTCCATTCTTCACCCGACACTTACTCTATTAAATATAGTTTGAAAAACAGTTTTTTCACAGGAAACTCTCTTATATATATAAAGTAAAGAAGTCTCTTTGTTAAAATCTTACTACCGCTTCATGCTTCGTTGATTTAATTGTGGTGTTCTGGTAATTTGAAAATAGTACAGGAGAAAATATTAATGCTGAATGTGTTCGAAGAAAAAGATTGTTTACAGATAGTTGAAAGAGGAAGTAGTGTTGACGAGTGTACAAGACAGTATAAACTGCTTAAAGATGGAGTACCTTTTATAAAGCTGAAACGGGCAGCTGTTACAGGAGATGGAATTGTTGCCCCAACTGAAACAGAAGCTGTAAATTACATAGAAAAATATGAGAACCTCAAGGATAGCAGGAAAATTGTTAAGTTTGTTCCTGCCTCAGGAGGAGCTACAAGAATGTTCCGGTTCCTTCTTACTCTTCTTAATGAGTTTGAGAATCTGACAGAAGAGGACCTGATAATAAAAGGCTCCAGTGATAACAACTGCAGAATGGGAATAGATTTCTTTCAGGGACTGAAGGATGATAAGTTTGCCTTCAGACAGGAACTGGAAGAAGCACTTGAGAAAAATGGAAACAATCTGAAGGCTATGCTGGATAATGGTGAGTATCATAAGATTCTTAAAACCTTTTTAGAATCAGAAGGACTCAATTATGCAGGCTTACCAAAGGCGGTTCTGCAGTTCCACAAATATGGAGAAGACTCCCGTACTCCCCTTGAAGAGCATTTTGTAGAGGGAATAGGTTATGCCATGTCGGGAAATAATCTCAATATTCATCTTACTGTATCTGAAGAGTACTCGGATCTTGTATCAGAGTTAATAGATAAGCTTACAGATAGATACAGAGAGAATGGAGTTGAGGTGAAAACAGATATAAGCTATCAACTGAAATCTTCAGATACAATGGCTCTGGGTGAAGATGGTCAGCCTTTCAGAAAAGGTGACGGAAAACTACTTTTCAGACCCGGCGGTCATGGTGCATTAATTGAGAATCTCAATTCAATAGCTGCAGATATCGTATTTATAAAGAATATAGATAATGTGGTGCCGGAAAATCATTTGGATATCAGTATCAGATACAAAAAACTTCTTGGAGGTATTCTGCTTAGTATAAAAGATCGTATTGATGAGGTACTGGAAGGAATTGAACAAAATCATACAGGTATTGTGGAGAAAGGCATTCTTCTATGCAGGGAACTGTTCAATAAAGAGCCCGATCCCGGAATTCACAGTGATGATGAGCTTATGGAGGCAATGATACGTCTTTTTAATAAACCTGTAAGGGTATGTGGTGTTGTAAAAAATACCGGTGAGCCGGGAGGAGGACCTTTCTGGGTGGAAGAAGATAACGGAGGTTTGTCTCTTCAGATTGTGGAAACGGCTCAGGTGAACAGTTCAGACTCTTCTCAGATGGATATTATAAAAAGAGCTACTCACTTCAATCCCGTTGACATAGTATGTTCAACTCTCAATTACAGAGGAGAGAAGTTTGATCTTAAAGAGTATATCGATTACTCAAAATCTTTTATAACTGAAAAATCTGTAGGTGGTAAAGGATTGAAAGCTCTTGAACACCCGGGATTGTGGAATGGTGCTATGGCTGGCTGGATAACCGTAATGGTTGAAGTGCCTGTCGAAACTTTTAATCCGGTTAAAACCGTTAATGATCTGCTAAGACCTCAACACCAGAATGATTAGTTGCGGAGCAGACCTCTATGGCATAAAATTGTAATATGAAAAGTATAAATCCATTTAATAATCAGTTAATAGATGAGTATAAAGAAGAGAGTCAGGAAGCACTTATAGATAAAGTAGACAGATCCTTTGAGTGCTGGCAGGAGTGGAAAAAAACTTCATTCCGTCACAGAGCAGACCTTCTGAGAAAGTGTGCAGAAATTCTAAGACAGAACAGAGAGGAGTATGCAACTCTTATAACTCTTGAAATGGGAAAGTTGATTGGGGAATCCCTTGGTGAAATTGATAAGTGTGCATGGGTGTGTGAATACTATGCTGATAATAGTGAAAATATATTAAAGAATGACAAAAGAGAATCCGATGCTGCGGAAGGTAGTTATGTGGTTTTTGATTCTTTAGGACCAGTACTGGCTGTTATGCCTTGGAACTTCCCTTTCTGGCAGGTGTTCAGGTTTGCTGCACCAGCTCTGATGGCAGGAAATACAGGGCTGCTGAAACATGCATCCAATGTTTCCGGCTGTGCTCTGGCTATTGAGAAAATATTTGCAGAGGCAGGGTTTCCGGCTGACTGCTTTATAACTCTTCTGGCAAAGGGGAGCAGTATGGAAACTGTAATTGCATCAGATAAGGTGAGAGGTGTAACTCTTACTGGTAGCGAAGGTGCAGGGAAAGCAGTTGCTTCAGCAGCAGGTAAATATCTGAAAAAATCTGTTCTTGAGCTTGGAGGATCTGATCCATTTATCGTTTGTGAAGATGCCGATCTGAATAAAGCAGTAGAAGCCGCTGTGGCAGGGAGAATGCTGAATTGTGGTCAGAGCTGTATTGCTGCAAAGAGATTTATAGTACATGAGAGTCTTGAAGAAGAGTTTCTGAGAGGAGTCACAGGAAAAATGGAAACTTTCTGTCCTGGAGACCCTCTTGATAAGGAAACAGGTCTTGCGCCTCTTGCAAGACAGGATATTTGTGATGAGTTAACAGATCAGTTGAAAAGAGGGCTGGATTCAGGGGATGAATTAATTTTTGAAGGGAAAAAAGGGGATTATAAAGGGGTATTCTTTTCTCCGGTCATAGTAAAGTGCAATTCCCCGGAGTCACCACTATTTAAAGAGGAGACTTTCGGACCGGTTATGGCAGTTTATAGTTTCTGTTCTGAAGAAGAGGTTGTAAAACTTTCAAACTCTTCTCCATATGGACTTGGAGCCTCTGTCTGGAGCAGAGACAGAAAAAGAGCAGCTAATATAGCACGACAGATTGAGAGCGGAGCTGTTTTTGTGAACTCTATAACTAAATCTGATCCACGCCTGCCTTTTGGAGGTGTTAAGTTATCAGGTTATGGAAGGGAGCTTTCTGACTACGGGATAAGAGAATTTGTAAACATAAAGACCTTGTGGGTTGATTAAAGAAAACCTCAAAAAAATTTTTTTCCAGTAAGGGTAGGACATTATTTGTCGTACCCTCTGTACTATAATACGGGTATAGAATTTTGGTGGAGGTAAAAATATGTTTGGAAAACAGGGGAAAACGGGGGAAAACAGCTGTAAAAAAAATGTAATAAACTGTTATAATGTTCTGGTAAGGATGTTAGTATGAATAATTTACAGTTAAGTAAAAACTTTTCATTTTTTGAGCTCACAAACTCAAAAGATTTTCCACACCTGGTGGAAGAGAACAGAGCAAAGGCTTTGGAACAGGAAACTCTGAAAAACCTTAAACGAGTTGCCAATGGGCTTCTTCAACCTGTCAGAGATATCCTGCAGGAGCCGCTCTATATTCTTTCAGGTTTCAGATTTGAAGAACTGAACTCTGCTGTTGGCGGAAGTATGAACAGTCAGCACAAAAGGGGAGAAGCTGCAGATTTTACTATTGGAAAAAAAATCTCTGAAGAGATTTGTGACGCTATTATGGGTTCAGATCTTGAGTGGCATCAAATGATCTGGTACAGGAATCGCAATTTTATTCACATCTCATTGCCAACAGGTAATAGGGATCAACAGTTTATCATTAAAGAATAACAGGAGGTAAGAGGTGCAAAAACTGGAAATAATTGAACTATTGAAGAAAAAATTTCCCAACAAGTGGTATTCAATCCGTGAACTGGCTAAGGAATTCTCAGTATCAAAGGACACGATCTATTACTGGATTGAGAAATTTGAAATACCAACCTTCAAGGTAAATAATTCACCGTTTATTATGCAGGAGAATCTTATCTTCTTTCTTTTAAGAGCTGATGAAGAGAACCAGTGTGAAGACAGGCTTGTAGGCTTTCGATATATTCTGGAAGATATCTACAGGTATAACAGGATGTGCGAAAAGCTTCTCAAAGAAAAGAAGAGAAAAGATGGTGATTGCTGATCACCTGTTCTGTTTAAGAACAGAAAAAAGCAGAGGGGCTGGCATATTTATTGCTAATATTTACTTAGGTAAACAAAGTCGTAAGGAGGCAATGGATATGTCAAGAAGAGACGTTAACGAGTTGATTAGTCGTTTCCCGGAGAAGTGGTACCCTTTTGAAGAGATTGCGAGGCGCCTTGAGGTGCCTCTTGAAGTCTTTGTTGAATGGAGAAATAGTTTTGAAGTACCGCTATTTCTTGTAAACGGAGTAAAATATATGATTCGGGACAACATTACCTGGGGGATCAGGAGTGAAAATATCCCACATTTAGGGGAAACGGAACATTGAGATCATTTTAAAGAACGCAGGGTGGCAGTAATCGCCACCCATAGCCCAATCTGATAATCGGCGTCAGATAAACGGCATATCATATGTCATTAATCAGGGTAATAATAGCAGCCCTGATTATAGAAAAGATAATCAGATCATAAAAACAAACAATTCAGCACAGAAATAATCACTTAGTTTGGCAAACAGATGAAAACGCCGGAAAATGCCGGAAGCATTATTTTTATATCCGGGTTATCCTTCTACTGAACCTGAACAGCAGAACGGAAAGTGGATCTGAGACTGCTTTATAAAGGGGTAGATAAAAATGGAATTGAATTATAGCCGGGGTAAATATGTAATTACCGGCTTAAAACAGGAGGAATAAATAATGAGTTTAATTCAGAGAGAAAACAGTGTAGCTATTAAAAAAGCTACTACATGGGGAACAGCTGTTCAGCCTACAGGAGCTGAAGGTGTACACGTAAAGAGTCACACTCCACCAAAAGGTGGTAGAAAAGTTATTACAAATGAAGACGAATTTGGTAGAAGCATGGCAACAGCTTCACACCAGCTTGAGTATGAAGCACAGAGTGGTTCAATGTCATACAGACTCTATCCACAGGGATCTGAAGGCATGATTGCTTCACTTATGGGTGCATACAACTTCATTACAGATGAGAAGACACATGAGTTTGTACTTGCCCCAACTGCTCCTTCAGTATTCCACACTATTGCATGGGATGAAGGTGATGAAGTTAAAGCTGTAAATACTGCAAGAATCAATTCAGGTACATTTAACTATGCAGATGGTCTGAATATGGATCTTGGTTACATGGGAGACAAAGTATCTGTTACAGGCTGGTCAGCTCCACTTAGTGTAACATGCCCAGGTTCAGATCTGCCAATCTTTAAACTATCAAACGCTTCTGTATCAGTAAGAGATTGTGATGCTAATGCTTTTGGTGCTGGTGATGTACTTAAACCTTCAGGTGTGAGTATTGCTGTAACAAGAAATTTTGAAGCACTTCCAATGACTACAGGTAGTGAAACAATTGATCTGCCTATCGAAAAAACAGCTCCTGTTGTAGAAGTTACTCTTAACTTCCCTAAAAAGGAAACAGCAACTGCTGCTTATTTCAACGCTTTCAATTCAGGTGAACTGAAGAAGATGAAAATCAACTTTGCAATGGATGCAGATAACAACATCTCTTTTAATTTCCCAAAACTTATGATTGCTGAAGCTCCTGATTTTGCACAGGATTCACCAATCCCAACAACTATTAAGTTTAAAGCTCTTCTGGCTACAGCTGATGTAGTTGGAATGAATCACAGAGCACCTTATATTGCTCTTAAGAACAAAAGCGCAGATATGGCTGGATATCTTGGATAGTATTTAATTTTTTATGCAGGTGTGCCAGACACACCTGCTTATTTCGACAACGGGGGCATAAAAATATAATCAATTATGGCGTAACCTGTTAAACGGGCGCATATTCTGCAATTGCATGAGCAATTGCGCCAATGCGCCCCTACATCGTGTTTCTTTTAAATAAGGATAACGCTGGCGCGTCGCCCATCTTTGCGAAACAATATTTCCCACTTCGCTCCAATATTGGCAAAGATATCTATCAGATTGTAGGGATTGCCCTATGTGGCTATCCTCCAACCATAATATTTAAAATTCCGGTTTGACTGTGTCAGTCAGGAATGCCACTAGCTTAAGGCTTATTGGACTTATTAATACCACCCCGCCTGGAGTACCAGGCACCCCTCCTTTTATGAATAAGGTGAAAAGCTAACGCTTTCTCCCATCTCCGCAATTAATCGCTGTTCGCAAGCTCACTGCTCATGCGGAGAAGGAGGGGAATTCTGTTTGTCTTAAACAGTTCCTGCTGGTTCATAAAAAGTAAATCTGAAAACCGCTGGTTCACCTGTTAAGATAACTGCACAAATTACCATTGAATAGCAGAAATCCCCTCCTTTCCGCACTTAACTGTATTGGCGAATCACCTTATTTAAAGATTAGATGGAAAATTCAAAGTTCGTAAAACATCAAAAATCAAGGAGGGGGGGCTGCAAGCTGTGAGCTTTAGCGAATCAGTGTAGCTGGCGGGGTGGTATTAGAAAGTTCTGTAACATTTAGAATAAAACCTGATTGTGCAAAAAAACCTTAAACTAGTGCCATTCGTGTCAGTCAGTATAAGTCTGTGTTGGTCTGTTAAACGGGGGAATGAAAACAAGCATTTCTTCATAAATAATTTCACTAAGTTTTTAAATTGGGGGAAATCACAGGAAAACGGCGGAAGCTTTATTTCGTGAATCAGGTTATTCTCTGACTGAAGCTGAACGGAACAGTCCGAAAGCTTTGAAAACGGGCATTATGAAACGATTTGCGATTTTGAGGTGCTCAAATTTAAAGGAGGAAGATATGAGTGAAACAAAAGGTTATCTGGGACAGATAATAACAAGTATTGACACTCTTGGATACACATTTACCGATGAGTTCTTCAATTTTGAAAATGTTCCTGCTTCAGGTAGTGACAATCTCTACAGGGCTATTGTGGATACCATGGATGTAGCAGGTTATGCGGGGCAGAGAATAGAGAAGAGCAAAAGATTTACCCTCTGGTTTGCAGTAAAACCATCAGGAGCAGATAAGAAGGCACAGTTTTATGGAGTGCTTGATAAGGTGGATGGTATTGAAGATGCTCTTCTTACATCAATGAGTAATGTACAGCTTAATGTCAATTCAGTACATATGTCCCCACTTAAGAGTGGTTATGTAGTTCTCAAAGTAAAAGGAGAAGTTATCTACTGTAAGTAGATTTTTAATTATGGTTAGTCGGGGTAAAAGGGTAAGCCGGCTTAAAACAGGAGGAATAAATAATGAGTTTAATTCAAAGAGAAAACAGTGTAGCAATTAAAAAGGCTGCAGTATGGGGAACAGCTGTTCAGCCAGCAGGATCAGAAGGAGTATATGTTAAAAGTCACACTCCTCCAAAAGGTGGTAGAAAAGTTGTAACAAACGAAGACGAGTTTGGTAGAGGTATGGCTACTTCTTCTGAAGTTCTTGAGTATGAAGCACAGAGTGGTTCAATGTCTATGAGACTCTACAGTGAAGGTATGGAAGAGATTCTGGCTTCACTTATGGGTGAGTATAAACATGATGACCCTTCAAAAACTCACACCTTCAGACTCTCTACAGCAGTTTCACCTATTTTCCACACAGTTGCGTGGGATGAAGGTGATGAAGTTAAAGCAGTAAGTACAGCAAGAATTGTTTCAGGTACTTTCAACTATGCAGATGGTCTGAATCTTGATCTGAACTACATGGGAGACAAAGTTTCAGTAACAGGCTGGTCACCACTTGATGTTTCATACAAAAGTGATGCAGCAACTTCTTCAGTTTTTAAACTGTCAAACGCTACAGTATCAGTAAATGAGCAGAGTGGCGGAGCTCTTGGTTCAGGAGATGTTCTTAAACCTTCAGGAGTAAGTATTGCAGTAACCAGAGGCTTTGAAGCACTTCCGGTAACAGCTGGTAATGAAACAATTGATGAGCCTGTTGAAAAAACAGCTCCAGTTGTGGAAGTTACTCTTAACTTCCCTAAAAAGGAAACAGCAACAGCAGCATATTTCAATGCTTTCAACTCAGGTGATATGAAGAAGATGAAAATTGAATTTGCTGTAGATGCAAATACAAATCTGGCTTTCAACTTCCCAAAAGTTATGATTGCTGAAGCTCCTGACTTTGCACAGGATTCACCAATCCCAACAACAATTAAGTTTAAAGCACTTCTGGCTGAATCAAATCCAACTGGTATGACTGAAAAAGTACCTTACATCACACTAAAGAATGCAGGTACAGCAGTAACAGGTTATCCTGCTGCTCAGTAAAAACTAAAAAAACAAAGACGAATAAATTAAAGAAAGGAGATAAAAATGAAACTTATATTAAACGATTTTGACAAAATAGAAGAGAATGGAAAATGGTTTGACCTGCCGGAAAATCCGGAATACAAATTTAAAATCAAACCTATTACCCAGAAAGATCTGAAGCGTATCAGAAATGAGTATACCTCAATACAGTTTGACAAAAAGAGTCATCAGAAAATTGAGGTTGAAGATCCTGAAAAAAAGAGAGATGCAACAGAAAATCTCATTCTTGAAGCTGTTCTTGATTGGCAGGGAGTTAAAGAAAAGAATGAAAAAGGCCGTACAGTAAAAGCGGACTTCTCCAGAGAGAAATTTCAGAAACTTCTTAATAAAAATGCCAACTGGAAACTCTACGTTGAGTATAACGAAGAAGAAGGAGAAAATGAATCGATAACTTTTTCAGGATGGTTCATGAAAATAGCTCTTGATCCTGCAAACTTCTACAACGACGATACTGAAAATTTGTAGAGTATCTGGAGGCCTGGGAAGATTGGTGGCGGGACTGGGATGATCAGTCCCCTCAGCACTATTCCAGGCTTTCAGGTGGCAATAGAGAGGCGCTGGACTTCTACTCAAAAGCTGTAAATGATCTAAGTATTAAGTCAGGATTGCTAAGGAGTTTCGTTGAATCTCTGGGATTACCTTTTGATGAGAGGATGAGATTTGTTCGTAAACTCGGACTAATACACAATTCTGCTCACACAGTAGCTTACGCAAAGCAGGAGTCTGAGAAAACATGATAGTGGGTGCCGGTTTAAGATAACAGTTAATTAAAAGGGGTAATCTTAGGCCGGCGCTCTGCACAAGGTAGGGAAATGAAAATAATAAAGAGTATAACTGCTGCAGCGAAAGGGCGTCCTGCATTTTCGCCAACTGTAGAGGTCAGAGGTGAAACAATTCACTGGAATGAGTTTGAGTTCTCCTTTGGAGCCAGAAAACGGGTAATTCCTGAAGGTGAGTTTAAGGCAGAATATGATCCAATGCTGAATGTAACTTATTATTTGTGTGTTGGTCTGAACACTGGGGCAAGGGTTGTTGTGGAGTATGAAGGTTTAACAGAGGAGCTCTATTCAGATAGTGAACCATCAGACTGGGTTTTAAAAGCATTTGTACCCTGTAGTGAGCGAAGAGAGAGAGTTATAGAGTATAAGCAGGTTGTCATGAAACCTGATCAATGGAGTGAAAACCCCGCAGCACTATAAGCACAGCGATTCAGGAGGTAATTTAAATGGACGTGAGAAAAAGTTTAATAAATGGTAGAAAGGGAGAAACAGTCTGTTTTACCATAAAAAATTTTATTGTACATTCAGAAAACAGCAGTATAAATTGGAATGAGTTCAGATTCTATACTCCTGTTGGAGAAGAGGTAGATTCTGAAGGATATAAATATTTTGAGGTTCCTGCAGGGAATATATCTGTTGTTCGAGATGAAATTCTGAACAAAACAATTCTGGTAATAGCTGAGCAGAATAATTCAAGAGTTCTGGAAATTCTTGAAGGAGCTGAAATGGAAATAATTAATCTGGAACTGGAAGGGGATATTGTGGCTATAGCAAATATTCCTGCTGATGCATCAGAAGAGATAGTAGTTGTGTATAAAGAGGTAACGGATGGTAATTAAAAAAATAGGTGATCGTGAGAAGATTATTGAAAGGAGAACAGCTGGTAAATACAGAGTAACTAGAAGAGAGTTCATGGGTAATTTACTGACAAGTGGAGAGAGAGCAGCTATTTACGCTCTTGCAAAAACAGATACAACCATAGAAAGTTTTCTGGATCTGATAAGAATGAGTGAATATATAGACCTGAGAGATTCTCTTCTTAAAGAGGAAGGCCTTCCTTATCTTGTTTCAAAAAATGTTTTAACAGCAGAAAGAGTTACAGAGATTCTTACTTTTGAGTAAATAAGGGCATGCCGACTAATGTCGGAGCAGGGTCTTTGCCGAAGAGTGAGCTTGCGAAGGATGAGAATATGGCAAAGATGGGAGGCGCGGCAGCGTTAACTTTATTGCGGGGAACGCAGCTGCTTCAGTAGATATTAAATAAAAAGAGAGATTAAAATGAGTTTCTTTGAGGTAGGTTCAAAATTTGGAGTTAATCAGGCTAATCTGATGAAGAAGCTTGGATGTGGAGATGACTCTACTGGAGGAGTCAATGAAGTCAGGCTTTTTAACGATGACAATATATATGTTCTGAAAGCGTGGAATGGCTCTACCTGGGAGACAATTGGTACTGTTGATAAACTTAAATTTAGTGGAACAGATAAAGTAATTGCTCTAAATGATCAGGTAAAAATAGAAGATGTACTAAATGTAACTGGTCCTGCATATTTTGATGACTACATAGCTATTGATGGTTCAACCAGTTATGGTTATATAGCTTTCAGAACAACTTCAGGGAAAAATGGAGCGACTCTTGGTACAGGTAATGGTAATGATGCCTTGAAGCTGAACATGCAGGATGTAAATCTTCTCTATATAGCAGGAGGAGATGTCTCAATTGATGAAGGTTCTATAAAAGCTAATGGAGCTTACGGTTTTATTCATGATAACCAGAACCCAGATAAAAAATACAGAATTGAAACGGGTGAGTTTCATCGTGGAGGTGCCAGTTCAGGGGATATTAATATAACAAGATCTTTCCAGACAGCTTTTGCCAGCACTCCGCGGATTGTATTGCAGGACTGGCTGACCTATTCCTGGTCTAAAAATGTTATTCCAAGAAGCAGAACCACAACAGGTTTTACTTTTGAGTATGATGGATCAAAAAATCAGGATGTAGACTGGATAGCAATTGGAGAAGTATAGAGATTAACAATGATTCAAATTAAAGGGCGTAGTATTACTGCGCCCTTTTTTTATATATAAAGAAGGGATTATATGGGAGGTAAATATGAGCTTTTTTAAAGTAGGCGAAAAATACGGTGTAAATCAGGCTAACCTGATGAAGAAGCTTGGCTTAGGTGACACTTCAGAAGCAGGTGTAGGAGAGGTCCGGCTTTTTGAAGATAATAACAGATATTGTCTGAAAGTGTGGGATGGAAATAACTGGACTGATGCAGATGAAGGAACTTTGAAAGTGGATGGCTCTGCTATATCGCTTAATAAACAGGTTTTTAAAGCAACTGAACAAGGTTTCCCTGTAAGCTCAGGTGCTGCTGGTTCGCTTGAGATACAAGCTACAAATGAGGGAACACCTGCAGTAATGTCTTTTCACAGACCTGGTATTTTTGCAACATATCTGGGGCTCGATAACGACAATGAACTTAAAATGGGAGGCTGGTCAATAGGAGGCCCTTATAAGATCTGGACTGAGAAAGATCTGCCTCAGGATAAGGTTTATAGTGGGTACGATGTAACACATAATAGTTCAACAAACCATATTGATTCAGGACATTTTCTTCAGGGGCATGCCGGGCCTGCATGGGTTACACAGAATGTGACATTTTCAGCTCCATTTACTTCTGTTCCAAGAGTGTTTGTTCAGGATAATATGTTGCAGGGAGCAACTGTTAAAGTGAAAGGGATCTCTTTGACCGGTTTTGTTTGCTACATCTATGCTACACCAAATGATACAACACGTATAGACTGGATGGCTGTTGGGAAAAAATAGTTTTTAAAACAGGGCAAAACAACGGTAAACACCGGAAGCAATATTTCACAAATCCCCTTAAAATAGGGGGGGTGAATAAATCCGGCATTTCGGGTGGTTCTGGAAGATTCCAGTATCTGAATTTATGTAGTAGAAGCGCATCATTGCGTCTTTCAGAAATGCAAATGTAGGGGCCAGGCATGCCTTGCCCGAACAGATTTAAGATAGAGAAGTACTGGTTTCAGCATAACCTGTTGAAAACAATGTCTGAGCCGGTCAGTGGTAGTCCGTGTGAAGTCAGGGCCTCCCTGAGACAGACTGATATTAATAGAGAAACTTTGAGAACAATCCGGTTAGGGAGTCGGTTAATAAAAAAAAAGAAAGTATGGAAGAGAAGATGAGGTGTTTTCACTTCAGACTTCCTGCTGAAAGGAGGGAGTATGTTTTTAATAGGGGAATTATGTCCCGGAAGGAAAATAAGAGGAGGTAAATATGAGTTCTTATAATGAAACAACTTTAAACGGTTTATATGACATGATGGAAAAAATCAACAAATTCGAGAAAGATTTACTCGATAATGTTGTCGCATTTGCAATGAATTGGGATAAGATTCCTGAAAAAGTTGAGAAGGTCAATAAGAAGGTTGAGAAAACGGTCAAAAAGTTCGAGAAAGACTTACTCAATAATGTTGTCGCATTTGTAATGAATTGGGATAAGATTCCTGAAAAAGTTGAGAAGGTAAATAAGAAAGTTGAAAAAACGATCAAATTATCGGCATCTCTAACAACAAATTTAAAAACTTTTAAAAAAGGGTTAACAATTGAATCAGGCAACAATACTCTTGAGAAAATGAATGCTTTAACTGAAGCATGGAAAAAACAGAATAAAAATATAAAAATTAAAGAAAAACTGATAAAAAAACTATATCCAAAAGTCAAAGATCTGGAAGCAGCTTATAGTAAATTGGGTAAAACAGCACCTAAAAGTTTTCAATACACTGCAAAAGAGATAAAGAAATCAACTCCATTCATACAAAAAGCTCTCTATAGTGTCAAGAAAATAAGCGCAGCATATTCTGGGTTTGAAAAGACAGTGACGAGTGGTATAGATGCTATTCAGAAACTGGGAATCATTAGTGCTGGAACTGCTAAAAAAATAAAGGACGTTGTAAGTGGTGTCGGTAATATGATTAAAGGAGGTACTAATTTTGTAGAAGGATTAGCAAGTAAAGATCCAGTGCAAATGTTAAAAGGGGTTCACACCGTAATAAAAGGAATTAACTCTGTTTTTGATTCCCTTTTTACGAAAACACCAAACTGGAAAGCTCTATATAAAGATGTTGATAGATCGAAAATAGCTCTCAAAGGTTTTAAAAAAGAAGTTATTGAAACTGCAAAAAAACTTAGGAAAGAAAATCCGGTTATGACTGGTATGGACGCAATGAAAAAGGCTTATGAACAGGTGTGGGACAAGACTATAAAAGAAGCAGATTCATTGCATAAAGTTCTCGTACTTTCTGTTAAGCTGGATGTTGATTTTGCTGGTTTTCAAAACAAGTTTAATAGGTATATGAAGAAGTGGGGGGATCACGCCTTTAGTAACCCATCAGGTTTAGAGCATGGTCTGGAAAGAGGAGATGATGGATATGATAAAGCACCTCCAGGTATTAAGGATAATCAAGACTGGAAAAAGGATAGAGCTGGTGAACGGAGTGGCCTGGCTTATGCATTAAGTGAATTGATGAGCAACTTTGATGCAGTAGCAAAAAAGCAGAAAGAGTTTGATAATTATTATATAAAATCTGTCACAGAAATTGTCAAATGGAATAAAACACATAATAATTCTATTAAATCAATTAATGACTATGTTAAAGCCCAGATACAGGATACCTTAAAATATTATAACGTTCTAAAAGCTAGCAAAGAACCCTTGGCAACAGAGTTATTGGGTGAAAGCGGGATAGCTATTTATGAAGAACTTATAAAGAAAAATGATAGATTTAAAAAGGCAAAAGAAACCTTAGACCAAGTAAAAGCACTTGATAAGGTATTTGGAGCTCTTCATAACACTGCTAATGTAAGTAAAGAGAGGTTTGATGATTTCCAGAAAGCTGCTCAAAACTCTTATCAGGCATTGATGGATTCAGGTTTAGATAAAAAAGAGGCTCTTGAGCAAATAGCACCTATTCTTAAGAGGATAAATGCTTTACATAAAGATGAAGGGTATGAAATAAATAGTAATACTCAGGATCTTGTAGATCAAGCCAGTAAATATACAGATGCCATGCTTCCAGTAAGATCAGCAATGGACAATCTTTTGACTGCGGTACTATATTTAATAAAACTCAATTCAGACGAAGGTGAGTTTCCGTCAGTTTTTAGAAATATGCTTGATAGTGGAATTGAGGACCTTGAAGCTATTGAAGAACACAATAAGAATGCAATGAATAATATTGGTAATGCTATTGGAGATACTGCTGATAAAGCTAAGGATGATCTCTCCGGTGTTTATAGCGGGCCTGAGCCAGGAGATGAAGAAGGTGTGAATGGCTGGGATAATCTTACTCAGGGTGTTACGGATTACGGAAATGCGGCTCTTAACACTAAAACTCAGATTGATGATGCATTTATGGCTGGTGATAAAGCAGTTGATAAGGTTAATGAAGATACTAAGGTTAAGACTGGTGAGATTAAAGGTAGTGGTGAGAAAGCTGAAGAGAAAGTTACTAAAGCTGCAGAAGATGTGAAGAACAATATTCTTCCTCTTTTCGGAGAAGTTGATGGTGGTCTTATTAAGATGGCTGAAACTTCTGAAACCACATTCGGGCAAATGAAGAATAGCACCTTTGCTGCAGGAACAAGTATTGAGGAAGATATCCTTGCCAAACTTAAAGAGGCGGGTCACGACGTCAACAATATGGATGACGAGACCAGAAAAGCATTTGAAGCAATGGTTGAAAGAGCTGTAGAAGTAGAAGCTGGTATGTCTCAATCACTTCTGTCTGAAGACAAAGGTTTCAAGAAAATGACTACAGTTGCAACAGCTGAGATGGACATTATCAAAACGAAAGTAGGTACTCTTGATGGTGAACTTGATAAGATGGTTACTAAATCCAGACCTATTAAGATTGGCTGGAATGTTGACAGAGTAGACCTGAACGACTACTTAACCATGCCTAAAGGCAAACGTGGCCATCAGGCTCCGCAGGAGAACTATGCAAATGGTACATTTGGCTGGATCAACACTCCTTCCAGATTTATTGTTGGAGAAGGTGGTGAACCTGAACTTCTGGAATCAGTTGGTGGGAAAACAAGAATTACTCCTCTCAGCAGAATTCCTAAAATCAAAGCAGATGGCACTCCTTACAGAAGAGGCTCTTCTGATAACAGTCAGTCGAATACTTATAATATCAGTGTTAATGGCACTGCTTCACGTCAGGATAAGACAGAATTTGCTGAGATCATGAAATCTATTATCAGAGATAATTTCCGTGGTACAGCAACAGAAATAAGAACAAAAGTGGGGTAAAAAATGGCTAATGGTGGATTTTTAATTAACAATATTGCGGGACAGGTTCTTACGCATGAAGATGCTTCAATTAAAACTGTTCCTGATAATGCAACTGCAGATGGATATGATGTAAAAAATCTGGTGAATTCAATACCATCAGAGACATTCCGTTCTGTAGCAAATGCAGTACACATAGATCTGGATCTGGGAGAAGTAAGGGAGTTTTCTGCCTTTTCTTTAATAAACGTCAGGGAGGGAGCTTCAGTTGTACTGAAGCTCTTCTCCGCTTCCGATTATGCAGAAGCAAACATGACCTGGAGTATTAATTTATCTTCAAGAGTCTGTGATATGGGAGGATATAAGAACCTTTTCCAGACTTTTGCAAAGAAGAGTGCCCGCTACATTCGTCTGGAATTGAGTGGTGCCGGGAGTTATATAGAACTCGGAGAGATCTTTATTGGAGACTATTTTGATCTCATAAGAAACTACTCCTGGGGATTCTCTCCGGTATTCAGATCAAATCATACAGCAACTCTTATAAATGGTCAGCTGGTATACAGTCAGTCAGTATCACAGCAGCACGGTTATAATATGACCTTTGATATGGTTCCTCAGTCAGAATATCTCAAATTTAAAGAGCTGTTCAAGCCGGGAATGATCGTGTTTGCTCCCGATATGGCTGCAACCAACTGCTTTCATGGAGGGCTGCTGGTTAATGAATTTGCTCCATCTCGTCAAATGGGGTACGACTCCTTTTCACTGGAGTTCTGGGAGAACGGCCTGAATGTATAAAGTAATAATAAGTCTTGACAGTGGAGACAGAGTCTTTACCCAGATGGGTAATGGTCAGGAGAAGAACCGGCTTATATCTGTATCTGAAATCTCAAGAGCTCTTACAACAGATAAGACTTTTGAGAACTCTACTGCAGATGTAACCTTCACAAATGTGAATAACTACTTTGATAAGCTTCTGCTTTCAACGGATGGCTTTCTTCTTGGTAAGACTCTTAAAATTTACAATGACGGGGAACTTATCTTTACAGGGAAAATTTCAGATTTTCCCTCCTGTTCACCTGAAGAGTTTAAGATAAAAGCAGACGTAATGAAGATAGGTCTGGATCAGCCCATTAACAGAGTTATCAAGAAAGTGCCTCTTTTTCCCGCAGTGCCTGATGAAAATGAGGGTAAGTATTCGAATATTGTTGCTGGTGTGATTAATTCCGATGGAAGTGAGAAGAAAGGTGCTTTAACTGCTTACAGAGTTTACAGCAATCTGTTTATGGCAGCATGGCACCCTCTGAAAGAGATCACCGCAGTTTATGATAAGAGTGGCAATCCTGTAGCTTTTACGAAAGAAAATGCGGACAACAGGTGTTACATTGACGTTCAGCAGGCAGGTTTTACAGATAATGAACTCTATTTCGATTGTGAAGGAATGTTTAGTGGAGATTCTCTTATAACTAATCCAGCTGATATTCTTAAAGAGGTCAATAGTATTGTTGGTCGTATAAATGACAGAGCTCTGAATTTTAATGAAGAGGATCTGCAGAAAGCTAAGGATATCTATAATGGAAGAGGATATACAGGCATAAATGTAGCTATTACTGATAGTAAATCCTGGATGGATTTTCTCAAAGACTTCGCAATGAATTTTGATTGCCTCACTTATCAGAAAGTTGATGGTTCAATAGGTGTTAAAGTTCTGCAATGGGGTGGGGAAGTTCCCAGAGATACTATCAATTCAGTGTATGTAGACAGAGAATCTTTTGAACAGTGGATGGATGTTTCCGGTATTGTAAATGAGTACAGAAGAAACTATGTTTACAGTTATGGGGATAAGAAGTATTTAAAGACTCCTCAGGATGTTGAAGCTGGTACAAACTGGGGTGAAGCAGTAGCAGATATTGATATGATGTACCATACAGACGATGCATCATGTCTGGATGTTGTTGTGAGACGCCTCTTTTTTCAGAAGAAACCTCTGGTATGGTACAGGTTCAGAATTCACAAATCCAAAGGGGATGAGTATGAACTGGCTGATGTTATCAGAACAAAATTCTGGAACAGCTACTACGATGACCAGTGGCGCCTTGTGCAGATCTATCGTAAGAGTTACTCTCACGATACAGATATGATTACCTTTGAAGGGCTTGATATAACAGGGGTTAATAAAGGTTCTTTCATTCTTTATGCAGACGATGATCCAAATATCGTCAGACTTAATGATGAAAATAAACTGGATGATCCAACCTGTGAAGTTCTTCTGTAGGTATAAGAAAACAGGAAAGGGCTTAATTCTTAAGCCCTTTCTATATATACAAAATCAATCTACGGGTACAAAGTAAAAACAAAGCTCTTTGCTTCTTCATAGTCCCGCATAATGTTTAATGCTTTCACTTCGTTACTGACACTAAAAACGGGATATTGAAGATGAGTTTTAACCAATATTGAAGCGAAGCGGGAAATATTACTTAGTTAAGATCAGGAACGTTTCAGCTTTATCATTATCATGCGGAGAACGCAGTTTATCCTGAGTTAACCGAAGGGCTTCTTCTTCATATTAAATCCTGAAAAACAGAAACAAATAAAATTAGTTTGTAATTCAGCTGGAAACAGGGGTAAACACCGGAAGAACAATAAGCGATTCCATCATAAAATATGGGTGATGCTGGGAGAAGCAGTTAGTTTCAGAGTATTAAGAGGTGAATATGTTAAAAATTTGTAGTGCAATATGGAGTATTGCAGGATCAGAAAGGGAGTTCTCCTGTATTGATAACAGAGGAGATCTGATTGAAAAAAAGTGGGAAGAGTATTGCAGAAGTTTTGCAGATGGTGGAAGCGACCTGGTAAGAGTTCTACCTTTTCTTAATGTAGGGGATGATGCGGGAAGTACAGATCTGCCTGAGTACTCCGGATATATGCCATATCAGATAAGGGACGGGAAATATGATCTGGAGAGTTTTAATGAGAAGTATTTTCTGAATCTTCGCAAAATGGCAGAGATTGCAAACAGATATGGTATGGGATTTGTTTTCTCAATATTTGACAGATGTCACGGCACATTTCTCTCCAGTCCCTGGAGACTGAATCATCAGAATGTGGATATGTGGTATCAGAAGCATCTTCACAGATTTTCACTGGCCTGGGTAAGAAGAGTGGTTGATACTCTAAAAGGCTGTGATGTTATGTGGGAAATTGAGAATGAACCACAGAATGAAGGGTTCAAGCATGTGTTCAAATGGGTAACAGCGATACTCTTTGAAGCTGGATACTCCAGAAGAGATATTGTTCATGGAGCAGATTTTATGGCAGACGACTTCTTCTGGAAAAGACGTCTTGTAGATCCTCTCGGTCCTGACTGGCGGGTAAATGCATGCTCAACAGTTCATCAGGTGGATGAGGAAAAACTGCAATATATCTCAAAATTTCAGAGAAAACCTGCAATGAGTGCTGGGAGAAGATTTTTTATTTCTGATGATGGTTGCAGAAGAAAACCGGATGCAGATGGATGGAAAAGGCTTCTTGTGCCTTTTCTTAAAAAGAATCCAAATGCTTTTGAAATGGAATATGTTTTTGAAAGAACCAATGCTCCTTATCCCGGAGAAGCTGCAGGTTTTGACTGGCAGGGATGCAGAGGAGTTGCAGAAGCTGTAAAAGAGGTAACAGGAGAGTATCCTGAAAATTTTGGAAGATTTCCTGTTAAACCGGTGAAAGAGGAAACAAAAGAGAAGGAAGATGTAGAGGATAGTGTTGATATTAAACCCGGTAAAGAAGAGAGTGAGATTGATGAAAAAAAGCAGGAGTCTGTTATCAGTATTATTTTTACTTCACTGGGGAAGCTTATAAAAAGAGTTTGTAAACACCTTATAGGGAGGGTTAAAGCTATGAAAAAAGAGACAAAAATCAAGTGGTTGATCTTTGGAGCAGGTTTTTTCACCTGTCTGATCGTTGTGGGAACAATCAATCATATTGTTGGATAAAAAAAGGAGGGGGTAAGAAATGAATTGTAATTCTGATTGCAGCAAACTGGTTAAGAAGTCCGATGAGAGACTGAGTAAACTGGAGCTGATAATTCTTGGAAATGGTATCAAAGGGCTTGCTGACAGAGTAGAGATTCATGAGACGAGAATAGATCGTCTTGAATCCTACATTCTGGTACAGAAAGGGCAGATTAAACTGCTCAGATGGGTGTTTGGTGCTGCAGGCTTAAATACAGTTCTGTTTCTGGTTAAAGCTTTTCTACCATGAAGAAGGAAGAGGATTTAAGCAGAAAGTGGAGATTGTCACAGCTGGTTTTTGCAACCGCTGTGGTGCTCTTCTGCTTTGGCAGGCTCACAGAGGGAGGTTTTATAACTCTTTTGCTTGCGGGATTATCAATATATTGTGGTGCAAATATTCTGGAGAAGGGTAAATGAAAAGACGTGATACGATTATATCGGTAATAGTTGTGATTCTGATTGCCGGGTTCATTATCCGGGAGTATCAGAATGGAGAGATAAGAAAAGAGCTGAATGCTCTTGAAAAAGAGGTGGTTCTTAGAGATAAAGCTTCTGAAAAGGAGAAGGAAATTTACCAGAAGGCAAATAGAGATGCTGATGCAGAGATAGTTTCCCTGCAGAAGCGTCTTAGAATAGTGGAAGATAAAGGAAGGGAAATTTCAGATAAGTATAAGAAGCTTAAAGGAAATCTCAAAAAGGCAAAAGTTTTAAAAGATGCTTCCAGGTCTGAACTTTTTGCAGAGATCAGAAAATACAGGCTGACTCTGAAAAGTGCTGAAGAGTCGATTCTTAATCTGACTCTGGAGAACCAGACTCTCAGAAAAGAGAATCTCTTATGGCAGAAGAAATTTAAACTGGCAGAAAAAGAGATTATAAGACTTGAAGAGGAGTATGCAGTTTTAAAAGATAATTTTAATAAAGCTGTGAAACTTGGCAAAAAAAGACGTCCCACTTTAGCAGGAAAACTGGTTATGTTTGCAGCAGGAGCAGTTGTTGCTGGTTTTATTAAATAGCTTTGCATGAATCTTCTGTTGGTCTATAATACTTACATGGCTAAAGTAGATCTTAAAGGAAAATGGATTGTTGTAACCGGCGCATCATCAGGGCTGGGAATGGAGATTGCAAGACAAATGGCGGGAAATCATGGTGCTAACCTGATTCTTGCAGCCAGAAGAAGAGATCGGCTTGAAGAGCTTGCGGAAGAGATTAAAAGCAAAGCCGGTGTCTCTGTATCTGTAGTTGAAACGGATCTCTCTTCTTCAGAAAGTCTTATGAACCTTTTTAACAGATCTATTGAATCTGATGATCTTGCAGGAGTTGTAAACTGCGCAGGAATGACATACTTTGGGGAAGCTACTCTGGAACATCTCGATAATTTTAAAAGAATAATGGATGTTAATCTTGGAGCAGTAATGGAGCTTACTCTGAGATATCTCGACTATTTCAGGAAAAAAGGGAGTGGAATAATTCAGAATGTAACCTCAATGGGAGGATTTACACCACTTCCGTTTCAGGCAGCCTATTCTGCATCCAAGCATGGAATAGAAGCTTTTACTGAGGCTGTTGCTGAGGAGAATCGCGGAAATGGTGTATCAATTCTGGCTTATGCTCCTGGTGGAATCAATACAGAGATGTACTCATCGTCAGGACTTGAGGATAAGCTGGGTAAGAATAATCCTGCAAATATGAGTGCAGAGAAAGCTGCGAAGATTGCAGTAAGAGCTTTTTGTAATAGAAAGCGTCTGGAAATTCCAGGTCTTATGAATAAGATTACAACAGTTATTTCCAGATTAATTCCCAGATCTCTTCTAATCTACGCAACAGGGAAAATTTACAGATCTTAAGAAACTTTTCACTAGTATTCTTATTGAAGTAGCAGAGCTATTCTATACTTTATAAATCCAGAGCCGTTCCGGCTCATGGTTCTTCAATAATTGCAGCGACTCTTATCATCTGAATCCGGTTTTTTCTATATGTTCGTGATAGTCTTGTGTGAGCCCGTGTAAGTCTATTTATAACTACAGGGAGGATTGTACTTTAATTATGCTACCACTTCATAAAGAGTCCCCGGATTCAATTCTGTTCAGAATAGAAAATTAGTTTTTAAAATAACCGGAAATGGCGGAAATCACAGGAAGTATGTTTATAAGATAAGAATTAGAATATGAAACAGGAAAATAAATATGTTTAATGAAATGGGAGGTAAGTATGAGCTTTTTTGAGGTTCTCCGAACGAAGGAAGTAGCGGAGCGAATGACGAGTAATGTCGGAGATGGGTGCAAGCGAGGAACGCAGCTTGTCATTTTATCTGGATCATTAGTAAAAAAAGATAGGAGGAAGGGGTAATATGAGCTTTTTTGAGGTAGGTGACAAATTTGGTGTAAGTCAGGCCAATCTGATGAAAAAACTCGGGTTTGGGGACACTAGCCCGGGAGGTAATGGAGAGGTGCGTCTTTTTAAAGATGATGCTGATTATATTCTTAAAGTGTGGAATGGCGGTTCCTGGGATTCAATCGGGCAGGTTGATATTCTGAAAAAAGATGGAGTGGCGAGAGTAACAGCAACAACCAGTGGTGCTGATATTAATGGTAATCTTATTATAAGTGGTTCTTTGTCCGTTAATGGGGAGATCCATACCCCAGCAGCATCTCCGGGAACTAAGGCGTTTACTGAAAGTGGAATCTTTACTGTACCATCAGGAGTGACAACTCTTCGTGTAACTCTTGTTGCCGGAGGTGGCGGTGGCGGAAAAGGGTACCATGGCAATGGTGCAAATTCAGGTTCCGGTGGTGGAGCAGGAGAGTATCACGAAAGAGCAACAGTTAATGTAACTCCCGGAGAGCAGATTCTCGTAACCATTGGTAAAGGCGGAAGAGGTAATAAGTGGCCCCAGAACAATATGGCTCATGCGGAAAAGGGGGGGGATTCTTCTTTCGGATCATATATTAAGGTTAACGGAGGGTTTCCCGGAGGTATGGGCTGGAAAGGTGGTGATGGTGGCACCAGTAAAGGCGATTATACCGGTGGTGCGACTAATAACAACGGCCTTAATATTACTTTCTACTCAACGCCTTTAGGTGGAACTTTGTGTACAGGTGCTGGTGGTGGTGGTTCCGCTAATGGTGGTGACACAACTCATGGTGGAAATGGCGGAAATGACACCCATAGAGGTACTACAGGTGGAACACATGGATCAGGAACAGGTTCATATTATGGATCAGGTGCCGGTGGCGGTGCAGGTTATGGTGGCAATGGTGGTGCCGGAGGAAATAGGACCTCTGCGACCGGAGCTAGCCAGACACATCTTGCTGCTTATGATGGTCATAATGGACTTGGTTACGGTGCCGGTGGTGGCGGCGGTGCCAACGGGGTATATCCAATGTATAACTTTGGGCATGGCGGTAACGGCTATGACGGATATTGCCTGATAGAGTGGCTGTATAGTTAGTTAATAAATATTCCCAGAGATGCACAGATAGTGCATCTCTGTTCCTGTATTTAGTTTGAAGGAATATAGGATTTTGTGACAGGCAGGTTTTCCATGTTCAGAGTTTTTCCGAATTCCCTTATTTTTGAATGAATTTTCTTTATATTTTCCGGCCCCATTCTGAAGAGATGTTTCTGGGCTTCATTAAGTTTAGCAAGTTTCAGATCGGTGTATTCCCAGGATTTGAGTTTCTTCTCAAGTCTTATATCTCCATATACCAGAGGGGTTTTCAATAGAACAGTAAAAGCTTTCTGCAGTACTGTTTCAAAAGATGTATTACCAAGTCCAAGTTCAGCCATAGCTTTTCTGAAAAGAGGCTTCAGCTTTTCATAGCCCGTAAGTGCGCGCTCAGTGTTAAGAGATTCGAATAGTGCTGCTACAAAATTGTATCTTTTATAACTGTTTATATTGAGAACTGTTATTCCATTTTTCTCTTTAACTGAGAAATCTTTGCCGGGTTTCATAAAAGGGAGATGTTTCGCAGGGCTTTTTCCTCTTGAAATATTAAGAATAGTAGCAGTGAATTTCCTTATAAGATCCTCATTACCAAGAATTGATGCAAAAACCTTCGAATCAGAGCATGTTTCCAGTTCATCCTTAACTGTTGAATCGCTCTTATTCAGCTGAAGAGATGCCTGTGGATTGGCAGCATCTTCTTTAATAACCGGTTCCGCAGGTACTGGTAACGGTTCTTCTTTTTTTGTTTCCTGAACTGGTTTTATACCTTTACGACTGTTGGGAGTGGGATCTTCTTTACTACCTTCTCCTGAGAAAAAGAGAAAGAATGCAACTGTTCCAACAGCTATTATTACAGCAACCCCTATAATGGCTCTTTTATAGCTTTCCATCTTACCTCCTCTGTTTCCGCTAAAATCAATAGCGGTGTGAAGGCACCTGAACAGTGCCTTCTTATATAATATTACTCAATAACAACTCTTTCGTCGTTATTCTTATTTTCTGTGATCTGACCTATCAGATAGTATGGCTCATTCATGGATTTCAGAAGATCTTCTGCTTTTGTCAGATTGTTCTGATCAATTATAAGAACCATTCCAATACCCATGTTGAATACTCTGTAACTCTCTTTAGGAGAGATTTTACCTGCATCATTGATGAACTCAAAGATATTTGGTACAGGCCATATCTTCTCAATTCTTGCACTTACATTTGAAGGAAGAATTCTTGGGATATTTTCTATAAATCCACCACCGGTAATGTGGGCCATACCCTTGATAAGATTGTGGTCAAGAAGCTTGTGAACAGGCTTTTTATATGATTTGTGTGGCTCAAGAAGCTCTTCACCAATAGTTCTGTTGAAACCTTCAGGCATTGCATCCACATCAAGTTTGAGCTGTTCAAAAACTACGTGTCTTGCAAGAGAGTAGCCATTTGTATGAAGGCCTGTTGATGGTAATCCGATTATGAGGTCACCTTTTTTAATTGATTTACCATCTACTATCTTCTCCTGATCAAGAAGACCTACAATGAAACCTGCAACATCGTACTCTTTGTTTTTATAGAATCCGGGCATTTCAGCTGTTTCACCACCCAGAAGAACAAAGTCATTCTCCATGCAGGCTTCAAGCATACCGCCTACAATGTCTTTTACTGTATCAGGTTCAAGTTTACCTGTTGCAATATAGTCCAGAAAGAAGAGTGGATTTGAACCATAAACAAGAATATCGTCAACACAGTGGTTTACAATATCTTTACCAATGGTATCGTGTTTGTCCATCATGAACGCTATTTTCAGCTTTGTACCAACACCATCTGCTGATGAAACCAGAACAGGTTTTTTCATATCTGTCTGAAGTGGGAAAAAACCACTGAATTTACCAATCTCAGCTACGCCGAGTTTTTTAACCATATCTTTTATTTTGTCTACTGCCTGATTCCCTTTGTCAATACTGACTCCGGCTTTTTCATACATACTTTGTGACATTTAGAGTTTCCCTCCGTTTATTACCTTTAATTGTATAACGGTAATCTAAAGTTGTCAAAACTCCGAAAAGGGCATAAATTCAGCTATAATCTATAATCAGCATCTGAAAAAAGTGTAGTTTGAACAGATTTATTAAAATTATAATCTGTTTCCAGAAAATTTTAACAGAATCTTCAGAAATTATAGCATGCAGAAGATTCAAGTAAGTTTCTTATGAACTGAATCTCTTATGTTTTATATCCACTACAAGCTCTTTCAGGGGAACTTCGGGCAATTATCAGGCAGGGGAGACCTATAAGTATTGTTTCAGCTGATACAGTTATTAAGTTGTGAAGAGAGAATACATCTGACAGAGTTCCTCTTTTAAGACAGAAGAAGAAGCCAAAATTGTACAGTTTTTCTGAAGCCGGCCAGAAGAGGCGGAATCCAACTTCACCCCAGTTGTCCATTACGCAGAGATCAAAGCATAGGTGTGATATTGATGTAAGAAACAGAGCCAGTTTCTCTCTCTTCTCTTTCAATAGCGGAAAGAAGAGGAGAGCTCCTGCAATGGAGAAGAAGATATTGTGTGTATAGAGCTGGTGTGGAGGGGCAGCTTTGCCAAAAAGAACCACAGGTATGAAGTCGGTGTCCGGGAGATTTGATATAAGTATAAACAGAAACAGAAAACTCAGCTTTCTGGTTCTGGAAAAGTGCCATCCAAGAATACCTGCTGATGTGTGTACTATAGGTGTCATCTTACTGTCCAGCCCTTATTTTTAAAAATATCTTCTATTTTAGCTTTATTGTGTTTTTTCATAAAGAGTTCCAGCTCCTTTTCTGAAGATTTATGCCACTCTTCAGCAGTTTCTATATCCATAAAGTGGATAAGAACAAGTTTGCCTTTTGTAATTGTAGGAACAGAGTAGTAGAAAAACTTCTCATTCTCTTTACCTGCTCCCCCCTCAAATTCAAGAGGAAAGGGAATGTCTTTGATCTCTTCGGGAGATGTATCCTTGGGGTTTCCTTTCCATTTTCTGTTGAAAACCTCTTTTCTTTTCCAGCTATTGTAGTATGCAACAGCTTCATTCCAGGTGCTGAAAAATTTCCTGTCCATAAGTATCCCTGTATAATCTCCGAAAGGGAGCATCAGGGACCGTCTGCTTAAGGAGCCAAACTCCTGGAATGTAAGTTTGATTGCCGGGGATGTGCCTTTGTATTTTATCTCTCTGGGTTCACCGCAGATGGTAAGCTCTTCCGGCCATTTGATTTTTCTGAGATGACTTACAACTGCAGGAGGAATGATGTCCTGAATCGAAGGTTCCCTGAATCCTGGATTCAGTTTAAAAAACATCTCCAGGTCATCGCTGTTAAGTTTGCTGTTTATCTCTCTTGATATAAATTTTCTGCAATAGTATTCAAAATCCTTTAACTCTGTATCAGGAGCCTCTTCGATTTTCTTAAAACTGCTTCTCAGATCAAGGAGTCTGTCTCCCAGTGTAAGATCCATCTCCTTCTCTCTGTACCAGCTGAGAGCAGCAGACACAATCTTCTTCTTATGTATGCTGTTACTGAAATCCGGTGTCGTTTTTTCCTCATGAAGGAGAGTGTTTCCAAGAAAAATCTGTCTGTGAACAAGAAGTGAATTCTTATCTACTATTATCTCTTCACTTTTTCTGTAGCTGAAGGGCTGTAAGCTGTCGAGCATCTGAAAAGAGAGTTCTGTGCTGAAAGTAAGCAGGGGAATAACTATTCTTTCTACTTCTCCTGTAAGTGAGTCCTCTCGGTTAATAACAAGATCAAAGGGTTCACCAACTGCCATTGGAGGAATATCCGGTAACAGAACAGAACGTTTATCTGCCTGTCTCTCATCATCCTCTTTTGCATAGTTTTTACCAAATTTTATATAGACCTTATCGATGAAGCCCGTTATTATTGCTCTTAGAAGATCTTCATGGATCTCATCGCCATTTTCCCTTACCGGAGGGGCTGTCTGCTTTGTGTTCTGTTTTACTCTTTTTCTGAGTTCTTTAAAGATCTCTCCTGCCATCTGTAGTTTCTTGAAGTTGATGACTTTTCTGTTCTTTCTGGATTTTTTCCATAAAGAGAGCTGGTTGTACAGATCTGACCTGATCTCTCCATTGTAGTATCTCTCTCCAAGGAACTCCTGATTGACGATTCCTTTTACTTCGAGAATGGCAATTATTCTGAGAAGATCTTCAAAAAGATTAACCGGAGCAGATTTCATCTCCATAACCATTCTGGCACTCTGCAGAGATACCGGAAGATCTGCCATCTCTCTACCCTCTTCAGTTATCTTTCTCTCTTTATCTATTGCCTCCGAATATTGCAAGTCTTTTCAGAGCTTTCTGAACGAGGTTTCTACGAGGGGTATGAAAGAAGGGGTATTCTTCGATATCCAGACCCCAGTTAATCATCTTAAGAATTGCAGACTCTATGTTCAGTCTTCTTATCTCGGGTTGTGGGAAAGCCTGTCTCTGTTTGATATCTGTATCTGAACTCAGAATATATATGCCACTCTTCACCCTTCCGGCTCTACCAGCTCTCTGATGACACTCTGCCTGGGATATCTCTACAGGATAGAGACCCTCAATTCCATTAATATCGTGAACTTCCTTTTTTATTCCGGAGTCTATTACAGCATCTATATCGTCAATTGTAATACTGGTTTGTGCAATATCTGTGGCAGCAATAACTTTGGGAACAGAGTAGTTTTTAAAAACCTTTGCCTGCTCCTTAAGAGGAAGTTCTGAGTGGAGAGGAAGTAGTTCCGCTTTAAGTTTATCTTTTCTTAGAGTCTCCTTCAGTCCATCAAGAAAGTTTTCGATCTCCTTTTTTCCTGGAAGAAACACCAGAGTATTTCTCTCCTGCTCAACCAGCTGAACTGTATCTGACAACATGAAAAATGGTCTGTGGTTGTAGTGTGTAACAGGATATCCTCTGCCAGGGACGCTTATAACCGGAGCTCCATTTAGAAAAGATGAGAGTTTACCTGCCTGAAGAGTCGCACTCATTATTACTGCTCTTTTTCCGGTTTTCCGGAAATAGCCGCTGTCAAGGGATTTCTTAACAGCTCCCATCAGAACTTCCTGATTAAGGTTCCATTCATGAACTTCATCAAGTATAAGGGCATCGTAGTAGCGTTTTTTTCTGATCTCTCTTATCATCTGCACTCCATCTGTAAGGTAGAGGAGGGATGTTTTCCTGGAGGATTTCTGCTCAAAACCCGTAACATATCCTATCTCATTTCCAAGATGAATTCTGTTTGACTCAGCTAGCCAGGTTGCCAGTGATCTGGCAGCAATTCTTCTTGGTTGGGTAACAGCTACTTTTTTCCCTTTCTGCCATAACCATAATGGAACTCTGGTGGATTTCCCGGCACCGGTTTCAGCAGTTATAATTGTAACGGGATTTTTTTCTATAGTCTCTTCAATAAGACTACGGAAGCGATCTACAGGAAGCTCATGTTGCATGAAGAGAATAATATCATAAAAGCCCGATACAAAGAACCGACTTCTTTTGCTGTGGCTCTTGACAAATCAACGGATTTGGAATATAAATGGTCTTTATGCCGAAGTGGCGGAATTGGTAGACGCGCAAGTTTCAGGTACTTGTGGGCGAATGCCTGTGGGGGTTCGAGTCCCCCCTTCGGCATATCCTTCAATTTAATATCATGACTAAAAAGGGTAAAACAGCGGTTTTTCTTTCAGGTAGAGGATCAAATTTTCAGGCTCTTTATGACTTTTCATTAAAAAATGAATCTCTTTTTTCGATAGATCTGGTTATATCAGACAAGAAGAAAGCACCAGGCCTGGATAAAGCCAGAGATTATGGAATTCCGGCATTTCATATAAAACCGAGGAGCTTTGAAAGCAGGGGCTGTTATGAGAAACATCTGCTGGAACTACTTAAAGAACACAATGTTGAACTGGTCTGTCTTGCAGGCTATATGAGGATTGTGGGGGCTGTGCTTGTAGAAGGTTTCAGAAACAGAATAATTAATATTCACCCATCTCTTCTGCCATCTTTTCCGGGACTTGATGCACAGGGCCAGGCATTTGATTATGGGGTTAAAGTAAGTGGCTGTACCGTACATTTTGTTGATGAAGGAATGGATACTGGTCCTATTATTCTTCAGAAAACCGTATCTGTATTTGAAGGAGATACAAGAGATTCTCTTGCTGCCAGAATTCTGGAGCAGGAGCACATTGCTTATTCTGAAGCGGTTCAGAGGTTTTTTAATGGTGAACTTGAAGTAAAAGGGAGAAAGGTTTTATGAAAAAATTGTTCCATATTTCACTGATATTCTTTTTAACAGCATCTCTTCTTTCAGCAGTATCTTCAGATAGGAAATATTCTGAAGAGGAGGCCCGTAAACTTGATGGTTTTATGAAAAGAATGATGAAGAAGCGAAATCGCTCTGTTTATATGAAGAAGAAAGCCTTTACTGAGAGTGAGCTTAATTCATATCTGAATCTTATATATCTTAAAAAATATGTTCCTGAAATAAAGACTATAAGTATTGCACTGGAAAAAAAGAACCGGGTGGAAGGGGAGATCAGTCTTCTCTTTAAAGGTGAAAAATATAAAGCATTACCCTCTTTTCTTAAAGAGTTTGATGTGGAATTCAGTGGAACTCTGGAGTGCAGTAATTATCGGGTAAGATTCATTTTTGATGACCTGAAGGTAAACGGAGCAACATTCTCACCGGATCTTCTTGATCAGGCCTTCAGTGCTACCCAGTCATCCAATAAGGTTAAAAAATCCATGTACGACTGGTTTGCAATGGTTCCCGGCATTAAGAGTGTAAAAATAGATAAAGGATCATTAACGGTATTCTATTGATTAAATCGGGTTTTTTATCTCCTGTCTCATCTATTAAAGGTGTAGGTAAGAAGTTTTCAGATATTTTTGTTTCAAAAGGAATCGAAACTATTGGGGATCTCCTCAGAATTTTTCCATCAGAATATATTGACCCTTCTGAGCTCTCGGAAGAGGTGGTGCCGGGAGCAAAAAGACTCTATGTCGGTGATATAAAGGGAATAAGAATTTCAAGAGGCTGGGGGAAAGGCTCAGGTATAACAATTGTTGACTGTATTGTATGCGGAGAAAATAGTGAGCTGATATTCTTCAATCAGCCCTATCTTAAGAAAAACCTTTCAGAAGTTGAAGAACTTTTCTTCATTGGAAAGGCTGAGGATGCAGGTAGTCGTTACAAATTTACAGCTCCTGTGATTCTGAAAGATCTTAAAGATGGTTATATTAAGCCCCTCTACAGAAGAGTCGGAACTGTAACTGGTGGGAGACTTGAGAAGTTTATCCGCTCTGCTCTTGATAACATGGGGGAAGAGGAGGAGTTTCTTCCTGCATCAGTTGTAAAAAAGAGAGAGATGACTTCTGCAGTTGAAGCATTAAGGAAAATTCATTTTCCTCTTAATTCCAGAGATGATGCCGAAGAGGGACATTTCCGGTTCAGGTATGTGGAGTTCTTCTTCTTCTGGTTTGAACTGGAGTATGGCCGGAAAATACTTAAGCCTGGTAAAAAGAGCCATCACTATACAATCGATAATTCAATCAAAAAAAGCTTAAGAGAGGCAGTGCCTTTTGAGTTGACAGATGGGCAGAAGAGTAGTGTAAAAGATGTTTTTGCAGATATGACAAGTGATAGCCCTATGAGTCGCCTGCTACTGGGAGATGTGGGGACAGGTAAAACCGTTGTTGCTTTCATTGCTCTTATGGTTGCTGTGAAAAATGGGTATCAGGGAGCTTTCCTTGCTCCAACAGAAATTCTTGTGGATCAGCACTACAGAAAAGCTGTAGATTTCTTTGGCAGACATAAGGTAGCTAAACTCACTGCAGGAATGAAAACAGCAGAAAGAAGATCAGTTCTTGAGAGTCTGGCTTCAGGTGAAATAGAGGTGGTTTTTGGAACTCATTCTCTTATTGGAGAGAGTGTATGTTTTAAGAATCTTTCTCTTGTGGTAGTTGATGAACAGCACAGATTCGGTGTGGCACAGAGAGCCCGTCTCTGCTATAAAGGAACTGGCACAGATGTTCTTGTAATGACAGCTACACCTATTCCCAGAACTCTTATGCTCAGTATCTATAAAGATCTGGCTCTCTCTGTAATCAAAGAGAAACCTTCTGATCGCAAACCCATATTAACCCGGAATATTTCTGTAAAGGAGAGAAGCGGTTTTTATAAAAAGCTCAAAGCCGGAGTTGAAGCTGGTAGTAAAGTATATGTGGTTCTTCCATTAATAGATGTGTCAGAGTTCCAGCCGGAACTACTGGCTGTAGAGCAGGAACTGGAGTGGTATGAAAAAATTTTTGGAAAAAATCTTGTAGGCTCTTTAACAGGACGTACCGGTTCAGAAGATAAGCAGCGCATTATGGATGATTTTTATAATGGGCATATAAGGGTGCTTGTATCAACTACTGTAATTGAGGTTGGTATCGATGTACCTGATGCAACGGTAATGGTCATTGAGAATGCCGATCGCTACGGTATGGCTCAGCTTCATCAGCTCAGAGGAAGAGTCGGGCGTGGTAGTGATTTCTCCTACTGCTACCTTATAACTCCGGATAAAATGACAGAATCGGGAAAAAACCGGATAGAAACAGTCGTGTCCTGTGGAGATGGTTTTAAGCTGGCAGAAGAGGATCTGAAAAACAGAGGGGGAGGAGAGTTTCTGGGAACTGCACAATCCGGGGGAATGAACTTTACTCTTTCAGAAATAACAAGGGATTACGATATTTTCAAAGCATCAGAAGAGGATGTTGCAGATCTCACTTCCGGGGAATATACGGATTATATGAAATCCCGGCTTGAAATACTCGAAAAGAGACTTAAAACTATCAACTTCAGTTAATTCTACTTAAGCTCCATTATATTCTCGGTAAGTTCAGTTGGCATTATACTCATTATCTTCTTTTTCATAAGATCGGCCTTTTCAGGATCATGTTCGCAGAGGTGAATCTCTTTGAGATGTACAGCTTTTTGCTGAAGAAATTCCAGTATAGTATGGAAAATTATTGATATAGCTGGTTTCAGAGGATACTTAAATATGCCTGTTGAAATTGAAGGCATTGAGACGGATTCAAGTTTAAGCTTCTCAGCCACTATCAGTGCTGATGTTACTGCACTTTCAAGAAGGGCAGATTCGTTCTCTTCTCCACCACGCCATATTGGGCCAACAGTGTGGATAATATATTTATATGGCAGTGTTCCGGCTGTTGTATATGTTGCACTGCCTGTTTCTACTGGAGATTTCCTATCACTTTCTCTCTGAATATCAGGGCCACCCTCTCTTGATATAAGCCCTGCAACTCCTCCGCCATGGGCAAGACATTCATTTGCCGGATTAATAATGGCTTCGGTTTTTTCCCCGATTATTGAGTTCTGTATTAGAACAAACTTACCTTTTCCAGCTTTTTTCTCAAGAAGTATTTCCAATTTTCCCTCCGGTGAAGCGGTTTATGGAAAAATATTATAATAGAGGCATTAAAAAGTCAAAAACAGATGAGGTTATTACTTTACTGCTTTATTGACTACTTCTGAAACAAGCTCCAGATATCTCTCTTTACTGTAATTTTCTTTACAGAACTGAGAGGCTCCTCTGGCTACCTCTACTCCTTTTTCTGATACAGCACCTCTTATGCCCTGTGCAAAATCTTCAGGTTCCGGCTTAGGTAAGATAGATATCTTATCAGTAAGAGTCTGAGTATGAGTATAGAGATCTGTTGCTACTACAGGAGTGCCGCTCTTAAGATACTGATATATTTTCAGTGGAATATTGGTTCCCAGAATCCTCGGGGATACCAGAGCATCAGCAGCTGCAAGATAGTATGGAATATTGTCAAAAGGCAATCTGCCTGTCATATGAACCCTTTCTGAAACCCCAAGTGATTCAGCCTCTTCACGGGTTTCATCAACCTGATAAGGTTTACCTCCTACAAGAACAAGTTTATAGTTCTCATCAAGAAGAGAGAAGGCCTTCAGAAGGAAAGGAATTCCCTGATATTTTTCAAGAGTACCGGTATATATAATCAGTTTCTTTTTATCTTTTCCCAACTCTTTTTCCAGAGCAGCAAGCCTTTCTGTGTCAAGCTGTTCAGGAGTATCGTCGATGAAGTTTTCTATCATTACCAGTTTGTCAGGAGAAGTGATCTCTGCTGCATGATCAAACAGGGATTTGCAGATAACAATTGCAGAAGCTGCATTTTTCAGAGACATTTTTTCCACGATTTTGAAGACTCCTTTAATCATACCTGAGGTGGTAAATTTAAAGTTGTCCATCTGTTGTACAAGAGATGAGTGCATATCGTAAAGATGAGGTACTTTTGATAACTTATTGAAAAATACTCCCATTATGTTGGCTTCTTCATGAGTATGAATAAGATCATATTTCCCTTTACGGAGCTGTTTCCAGGCTTTGAAGAAGAGGAAGAAGTCCAGAACAAGTTTTGCGGCAGAAGGTCCGGTTTTGACCTTCTTTATATTGAATGGTGTTTTTGCTCTTATTATTTTAAGACCATCTATGTCTTTATCTTCTCCAATCGGGTATGTTACCAGATCAATCTGGTGTCCCAGTTCGGACAAAGCTTTTATTCTGTAATATTCTGAAAAAGGAGTTCCTCTGGGCTCAAAAAACGGCTCAGGAGCGATCATCAATATTTTCATTATCAAATCCTTTTGTGTTTCTTATTGAATAGGAAGTCTTGTCCAGACCTTCATGATAGATTTTTGCAAGCATTTCTGCCAGAAGTCCCAGAGTAATCATCTGAAAGCCAAGGAAGAGCATTAGTACAGTAAAAAATAGAAGAGGTCTTCCTGCAATAGCCTGATTATTAATGTATTTCTCAATTGAAAGAAAAGTACCAGTTAGAAAACCCGTAAGCATCATGAGGAGTCCAAAGCCTCCAAAGATCTGCAGTGGTCTGTGAGAGAAGGTGAGAAAGTATTTTATTGTAATCAGATCCAGAACAACTCTGAATGTTCTGTTGAGACCATATTTTGACTTGCCAAATTTTCTTTCTCTGTGATTAACAGGTACTTCAATGGACTTTGTTCCGAACTTGGAAGCAATAGCCGGAAGATATCTGTGCATCTCACCATAAAGAGAGAGGTTCTTAACCACTTCCTGCTTAAATCCTCTAAGTGCGCAGCCATAATCGTGAAGTTTAACCTTTGTAATAAATGATATCAGTTTGTTACCGAAGAATGATGGAAGTTTTCTTGTAATAAATTTATCCTGCCTGTCTCTACGCCAGCCATTTACTATGTCGTAGCCTTCCTGAAGTTTGTCTGCAACCATGGGTATATCTGCAGGATCGTTCTGAAGATCTGAATCCATTGTGATTACAATGTCTCCTGTGCATAGTTTAAAACCTGCTGACATTGCAGGTGTCTGTCCAAAATTTCGTCTCAGGTTTATTACTTTAACTCTCGAATCTCTATCGTGAAGTTCGTACAGTTTAACAAGAGAGTTATCGGTACTGCCGTCATTTATAAAGATTATTTCAAAATCCCTGAACTCTTTATCAACAGCTGCAATAATCTCTTCGTAGAGAGGGGTAACATTTTCCTCTTCATTATAGAGAGGAATAACAACAGAAAGTTTTAAATCGCGCATGGGTTTTTTTAACATATTTTACCCGCAAACTCAATAAAACATCTTTATAGAGGCTTTTTTTATTGATTATTCTGATTTTTAGCCCTCCTGATTGAAGGGTTTTTTTAGTGTAGTTTAGTTTTAACAGATTCTTGTTTTTTATAATCAATAATATTATTATATCTGAAGTAAAGGAGCGAAGATGAAGAGTATCGAACTATTAATGAGCCAGCTTGAAGAAGATGTAGCGACAAAAGATAAGAAAGAAGCCTTTAAGGAAATAATAGAAGGAATAGTAAACTACTTCATAGATAATCTGAGAGTTACACAATACGAAGTGGCAATTCTTCTTGCCAATGAAGAAAAATCAATTCTCTCTTTTGCAGCACCTGAATATCTGGTTGATGCAGGGATGATTCCTGTTAATTCAATAGAAGCTGTTGCTTCAGGGGTTTTCAGAAGGGGACGTGGAGTTATTGAAAATAATCTTTCACAGCAGAAACACCTGATGATATTTGAAATGATCAAAACTCCTGACAATGAGAGACTTACTGTTTTTAAAATGATGGGGCTGCCTCTTATGAATGGGGATGAAGTTTTTGGTGTACTTGAGATATCAAGACGGGGAAGGGCTGTAATGGAGTCCGGTCCTGATTTTACAGGTGAAGATCTCGCACTTGCAGAAAAAGCGATAGATAAAATTGCTCCTCTTCTCTATAAAGTAAAACCACAGGATTATCGCGGAAAAATCACCTGATAAATTATATAAAATTGATGTCGGAGAGGGCGTTGAGAGTTCCTTTTGATGCTTTCTCTGATGTAGCAAGTATTCCGGTATTGTTAACCATAATTCTTCCACAATTAAAGTCCAGTTTTTTTCCAAAAATATCTGAAACACAACCGCCAGCCTGTTCTACAAGAATAGATCCTGCAGCGTGATCCCATATCTTCTCTTTATAGTCGGGATTATCAGGATGTGGAATCCTCAGGTAGATATCTGCAAGAGCTGAAGCGATTGCTCCATATTTAACCTGACTGTCCATCTGAACAGGAGTAGAATCTATTCTGAGTGAATCTGCTATCTGATGTTGCTTCTCAATATCACTGTGGGAAGAGACATAACTCTGAACAAATTTCATTTTTGAGAAATCTGTTTCGTCAGATATTACCGCTTCCTGCTCGATCTCTTCAGAAACGGATAGTATTCTGGTATTGATATCTCTGGAGCTGTAAAAAATAACACCTTCTGTGCTGGTAAGAGAAGGAACCACAAGTCTTGGGCACCCCAGAATACCCGCTACAACCTCTCCCTTATGAATAAGAGCCAGAGCGACTGAATACTGTTCTCCTCTAATAAAACCTTTGGTTCCGTCAATAGGATCAAGAGTCCAGAACGTATCACCTGGAGAAGGAGTAAACTGCCCCAGATCAATGCTTTTGAGAAAATTGCTCCGCAACATTTCAAGAAGAGGATCACTCTCAACAATTGAATTTATCTTACTGTGAAGTTCAGGTTTATCTGTAATAGCTGAAGAGGACTCTTCTGCAACAATAGGTATATCGGGAAACTCAGTATTCAGAATGTTGCAAATAAGAGCCTGGGCTATAAAATCAGCTACAGTAACCGGACTACTATCCTCTTTAGTAATGCATTGTGAATCTGATAGCCTGTCCTGAATAGATACAACTATCTTCATAGCAAGTGAAACAGCTCTTTTACCAACTGCAAGCTCTTTTTTATACATCTCTTCTCCAAAGATATTAATTATCTGTTTAATGAGCCCTTCTGTCAATGGACATAATCATGAGATTATATTTCAATAAATAGCGAACAAAGACAAAACGGGGACGGTACCTAAAAATATGAAACTGTTTTTAAGGAATTTGCATTTCAGAGAGGGGGTTGATGAGCTTTACTGGTTTTTTGTCAAAAAAAGTGCGTTATAAATATAAAATACTTAACCTGAAAACAAAAAAATATATATTTTTAGGTACCGTCCCCATAGATGGTACAATAAAAGCATGAATTATTCATTTATTACTGTAACTGGTGGTGCCAGATCAGGGAAAAGTAGTTTTGCTGAGGAGCTTAGTCTTGAGATAAACCGGAGGTACTGGAAGGGTTCCAGGATAGGTTATATTGCAACCGGGGAGGTTATGGATGATGAGTTCAAGGGCAGAATTGAGAAGCACCGGGAGCGCAGGGGAGATGAATTTGTTACTATTGAAGAGCCTCTTGATCTGATTTCTGCTATCAGAAAGAGTGCAATGGAGAGCCGGGTTATTATGGTTGAATGCTTTGCTACCTGGCTGGGTAATGTTTTTCACTATAAGAGTGGCAGTGTTGAGGCAGAAGTGGAAGGGTTTATTTCAGAACTGAAGGAGCTTACTGCTTTCAGGCGTCCTGTAAACAGAGGGGCAGGCTTTATCGGGACTGTGCCTGAAGTTAAAAACGTGGATTATACAGAGCGATATGATGAGAGAGTAGTTATCTTTGTAACCAATGAAGTTGGTTGCGGAATTGTGCCGGCAGAAAAAATAAACCGCTTTTACAGGGATATGCTGGGAATACTTAATACCGGTGCCGGAACTTTATCAGAGCATGTTTTTAGCTGTATAGCAGGTATTCCTGTGAAAATAGGGTAAAGAACTCTTAACTCAATCTTTACCCTCCGGGATTGATAGCGTATAATCAGATATTATCTGGCTATTATGGAGGTATGTTTGGAAAAGATAGCTCTTATTGGAATTGGTCCTGGTGCAAGAGAATATATAATACCAGCTGTATATGAAAAAATTGTAGACTGTGATGTTTTGCTTGGTTCAAAAAGAAATCTGAGAAAATTTGACAAATATAAGAGAGAAACTCTGCCTTACAGTGGTGAGTTTGAGGATGTTCTGCCCCGACTTGAGGAGATAAAGAAACATAAGAAGGTTGGGATTGTTGTAGATGGAGATCCCGGTTTCTATAGTATTCTTGAGAAACTTACTGCCCGATATGGAAGAGAGGGTGTGGACGTTATTCCGGGAATCAGTTCTGTTCAGTACCTTATGGCAAAAGCCTCTATGGGGTGGGAAGATCTTGTTACTGTTAACCTTTTTAAAGATCTGCCGGAAAATATTGATAAAATAGTTAAAAGCAATAAAAAGGTGGCTTTCCTTACAGGGAAAATGATGCCTCCTTTTAAAATAACAGAGCTGCTTATGAGTAAAGGTGTAACTACAGCAAGGGTGCTTATCGGTATATCCCTGTCTCATTCTGATGAGAGGATTATGGATATTCCTATTGCCAGTGCCGGGAATTTCGGCGTATCGGATCTCTGCGTAATGGTAGTCTATAAAGAGCGTGGATATTGAGACTGGAACCACGAACAGGCACAAACGAAATGTAAGTAGATTTGCGAATTACACCATCTTTGTACACACTTTTTAAATTCTGAGTAGATTAAATAATGACTAAGAAGAAGGGCAATTGAAAATTGCCCTTAGTGTCTATTGGTGTTTATTTGTGATTACATCTTTTTATTTATCTATGGTGAAAAGAATCATCTTTTCAATGCCTTTCTGACAGGCCTCACAGAATCCGGGAGCAGTATTGCCTTTCATTCTGCAGTCATGAGCTGGGCTGTAAACGCCTTTTGCCACATAGCCGCCCCCTTCAAAAACTCCTGTTACTCCTGCATATTTCTCTTCTCTTGGAGTCGGTACAGGGGTATCTTTCTTAACCATTTTTTTCCATTTTGACTCAAAATTCACCATGGTTGTGATATTAGGTTCCCAGGGTTCTGTTTTCAGATTGTAGTAGTTCTCATAGGCAACAGAAGAGGTGTAGTACTCATCAGCAAGTCCCGCAAATCCGTGACCAAACTCATGGGTAACAACAATTGGAGAGAGTCTGTGATCTGAAGTACAGGCGGTGTAGAAATTAAAAAAACCTCCGCCACCGTATTTGTCAGTATTAATTATTATATAAATTGCGTCGTATGGAGCATTTGCAGCATAATCCCTCAATGTTTTTATATCAAAGGTAGTGAGATATCTGGCAATATCAAATGTGTAGTAACTGGTGTTCAGAGCTGTGTTTTTGTAGATTCTCTTTCCCGGAATATCTGTACCTGATTCCTGGGAAACAGATTTAACAGCATAAGTGTTGAAGTGTTTTTTGTATTTTTTAAAAGGTTCTGTTTCCAGAATATAATTGGTGAACCTCTTTGCGTCTTTTACAAATTTATCCATTTCAGCTGCTGTATATCCTTCAGCCAGAAAAGCAATATCAACACACTTTTCGGGAGCACCATTTTTCAGGATTTCCACAACTTCAGCTTTTGCAGGACTCTCTTTCAGAATGAAATAGTTAGCAGGATCAATTTTGTGAGAGAAGAAGTTTTTGAATTTACCATCTTTATACTCTCTTTTGTCAACTTTGAAGATTACAGGTTTCGAAGGGAAAGGAAAGCGGGCAGTATGTGAGAAAGATCTGTCCATTTTCTTTGCTTCAGCGGTGGTTTGCCACTCCTGAAAGAGAGAAGCAAATCCTTTTGAGAAAAGAAGCTGACCTGTTTCTGCATCCAGAACCCTGAATCTGTAGTTGCCGTAGTTGAATTTGTCAATAAGGTTTTTTACCGGGCCTCCCCAGAACTGTTCTCTTTTCATATCATCAATATAAACCCGCTGGGTTTCGCTGTTACCGCCGAGATAGTAGTCAACTCTCAGGGCTCCATCTTTAAACCAGCTGATCTGAGCGGAAAGTGAAATAGAGATAGTTAGTAAAATAGAAAGAATAAGTAGCTTTTTTAACATTAAAAACCTCCAGTTAATGGCAGATTCTACTCCAGCAAAGCTTTTAATTCAAACTGTCTCTGCAGACATGATAGAGTGTTCCAGTTTTTTGAGAAGATCTTTGTCGGATTTAAAAGGTTTTCTGATATCCAGATCAATTTCAGCAGGGGTATTTTTTAATAGAACAATTCTATCTGCTATTGCCAGAGCTTCTGAAGGAGAATGGGTTATAAGTATTGTTGTTCTGGGAGTTTTATTGTGAAGTTCCCTGAATGTATCTATTACGCTTTTTTCTGTTTTCATATCAAGTGCTTTAAAAGGCTCATCCATTATCAGTATTTCTGAGGGGCAGGCAAGGGCTCTTGCAATGGATACTCTCTGCTTCATTCCTCCACTTAGCTGGGATGGGAACTTATTCTCAAGCTGAGATAGTCCGAATTTCTGAAGGAGGTAATGGGTCTGCCGGGTAGCTGCTTCCGGTTGCATCTCTTTTAATACAAGCTTTATATTGTCTCCAGCGGTTTTCCATGGAAGTAGTCTGTTTTCCTGAAAAATCATGGATATTCTGTTATTTCCTATACCATCAATACTGCCAGTATCCGGGATAGTAAGTCCCGACAGCACTCTTGAAAGGGTGGTTTTACCACACCCCGAAGGCCCCATTACAGCAGTTATTCTGCTGTACTCAAAATCTATGGAAAAGTCGGAAAAAATGTTTTTTTCATCGAATTTTACAGAAAGGTTTCTGATGTTAATCAAAGGGTTCTCCATTTAAGTAGTTTCTTTTCTGCAAGTTTCAGCAGAGTATCGAATGCAGAGCTCAGAATCAGAGCTATTACTGTCCACCCTGCTACTCCTGGTACATTAAGTAGCATCTGGGAATTCTGCATTTCGGTACCTATTGCAATTGATGGCTGACTTAACACTTCGCTGGCAATGATTGCTTTCCATCCTATTCCAAAAGCTGTAGATATACTTTGAATCAGGTGAGGCAGAATAGAAGGAATGTATATGTCGGTAAAGACTTTGAAGGGGTTAATCCTGAAAACTTTTGCCATTTCAAGTAGATGTGAATCTGTCTGGGATACACCAAGAGATACTGAAGCAAAAATTATGGGAAACATTATTAAGAGGCCGGTGAAAACAGGAACTTTTGATGGATTAAGCCATATAAGAGCCAGAAGAATAACAGATATTACGGGTGTGGATTTTACTATGCTGATTCCTGGTTGTATCAGGCGGTTAACTGTAGAATTCATGCCTGCAACAAATCCAAGCCCGGCTCCTGCAAAAGCTGAGAGTATGAGAGCTATGGCACCTCTCAGTAAAGACCCCCCCGTAATACTGAAAAATGAATCTTTTATAACAATGTTCTGTATCTCAGCTAATGTCTGAAGGGGAGTGGGGATGAGGTGGGGGTTGTTAACCATAAGAGCGACAATATACCACACTCCACCAATTATAGTGATTGAAATCAGATTAATAAATTTACCTGATAAGAATTGCTTCATCAGGTATTTTACCACCAGTAAGAAGAGGATTGAAAGAGTGCAGAAGAGCAAAAAAGACAAACAACTCTTTTTCAGCTTTGGCAGCAGAAACAAATCTTATATTACACCTTCTGATAGAAGCTTCGGAGATTACAGGAATGATTTTATGCTTCTTCACTATTGTTGCTGCCTCTTTATAGTTCTGGTTTACCCATTCTGATGAGGTGCTGCAGGCAGTAATAATATGTCTGAGCCGTGAAGGGTCATCTGCAATATCTTTCCTTGCTACAAGTACGGTTTGCGGAACCTTAGTGGATAGGGTTGAGGTGATGTTAAAGGAGATCTTCAGGTTACTGTTTTTCGCTACAGCCATTGAAGCGAAAGGCTCCGGGAGAAGGGCAAAATCTGTAAGTCCTGCAGCTGCAGCTGTACCCAGATCTGCAGGATTCGGGAATGTCCATAATAGTTCTATCTCATTTTTACTGATTCTGCTTTCTTTCATGAGGTACCTGACAATTGCTTCGGGAGTAACTCCTTTTCCCACCATGTAAAGAGATTTGCCTCTCAGTTCAGCAAAAGAACTGATCTTTTTTTTTCCTACAATATAGAGGTTGCCCCATCCTGTTACTGCAGCTATTCTGTATTCAAACCCTCTATTGTATAGAAGTGCAGCCATTGATGCTGGAATAACAGCAAATGAGAGCTTCTTCTGGAGGAGTTCCGGCCTGATGTGTATGGGGCTGTTGAATATTCTGGTTTTGTAGCTGTTATCTTCTATTAGTTTTATGAGGCCTACGGATGACGGGCCTTTAAGGGTTCCTATATTAATGGATTTGTTCTCCTTTGAAGAAGAAGCGCAGCCTAAAGTAAATATTAATAAAAGTATTGCTGTATATCTATTCATCTCTATCCATTATATCATGAACCTGCCATCCCAGTTCTCTCAGGTTTACGGGTTTCTGGATTGTTGATGTTCCTGATAATCTGTCCAGTTTGTTAATCGGTATATCTGCTATGAAGCCACTGCAGATTATTGCCGGAGTACTGTTGTCCGTTTCTCTCAATATTCTTATAAGCTCAATTCCGTCTATAGCAGGCATTTTAAAATCTGTTATCAGAAGATCAAAATCTGCATTCTGTCTGGTAAGATGGCTGAGAGCCTTTTCGCTATCGCTGTATGAGGTTACCTGATAACCAAGATCTTTCAGAAATGTTGTAGTCAGTTCTGCAAGATAGGGTTCGTCATCCACTACAAGAATTTTTCCTTTACCTGAAGGAATCTGACTCTGCTCTTCTTCTGATGAATATTCAGTTGTAATTGCCTGAGGAATCCACAGAGTAAAAGTTGTACCTTTATCTGTTTCTGAAAAGCATTTTATGTGGCCTCCGTGGGATCTGACTATTCCGTGGGTAACGGAAAGTCCCAGTCCTGTGCCGTCTTCCTGAGGTTTTGTAGTAAAGTAAGGATCAAAAATTCTGTCTACAATATCTGCCGGAATACCTGTACCTGTATCTGATACAGTAATTCTTATAGACTTTTCTGTAGAATCGGTATAGTACTTATCGGGTTTCAGTTCTATATCCAGAGTGCCACCTTTTTTCTTCATTGCATAGAATGCATTAGTGCATAAATTAAGAATAACCTGTCTGAGTTGTCCTGCATTGGCATCTGCATAGCAGAAGCTGTCTATACTGGTTTCTACTTTAACTCCTGAAGGAGCTGTTACTTTTATGAGGCTCACTGTGTCAGCTACTACTGCACTTATATTCTGAACTTTTCTTGTTAACTCGTTTTTTCTGCTGAAGGTAAGTATCTGATCTATTAGCTCTTTGGCTCTTGATGATGCAGACATGATTCTTGTAAGACTATTTGTTATTGTTTCTTTGTCTTCTGTTTTAAAAAGGGATAGTTCTGCATATCCCATTATGGCGCTGAGAATATTGTTGAAATCGTGGGCGATGCCACCTGCCAGAGTTCCAATGGCTTCAAGTTTCTGTGATTCTCTCAGCTGATTTTCAAGCTCATGTTCAACAGTGATATCTTTCTTGACAGCTACAAAGTTATTTATCTGTCCAAGGCCATTGAAGACAGGTGAAATGGCAACATCTTCTTTATATTCCGAGCGATCTTTTCTTAGGTTAATAAGTTCTCCTTTCCATGTCTGGCCCTGAGAAATCAGGTTCCATAACTTGCTGTAGAACTGAGAGCTCTGTTTTCCACTTTTAAATATTGAAGGGCTTTTTCCTAAAACTTCCTCTTTGGTATAACCGGAATTTTCTTCAAAAGCCTGATTAACGTACTGTATAATGCCTTTTGAATCAGTAATCATGACTGTTTCGCTGGCCTGTTCAATGGCTGTTACCAGCAGTTTGAGTTCGTCAAGGGTTTTCTGTTTTTCAGTTATATCGTGGATATGAACGAAAAATAGTTTATCCTGGAATTTTTTAAGTTTTCTTATGGTTACTTCAATTGGAAATGTTTTGTCGGATCTCATTCTGTATCCCTGAGTTTCCTGAAAAAAGAGGTCCCCTCTGGCTACGATTCTGGATGGTTTGAGTGATGAAAATTTTATGTTTGGGGTAATTGATGTAAACAGACTTTTTTTCAGGTTTTTTTTAGATCTCCCAAACATTTCTGATGCTGCAAGATTTACGTCTATAATTTTCCAGGAATCATCGATAAGGAATATCGCATCTGTTGAGGTCTCAAACACTGAAAGGTACTTTGCTTCTGTTGTATTGAACTCTGCAATTCTGTTGCAGAGTTTGTAGTTTTCTGCTTTAAGGAGCTGATTCTCTTTTATGAGTTGTTCAAGCTGAAAATTTTGCTGAGTGTTTTTTTTATTTGTCATAAGTAAGCCTTTTAATAGTATGAAGGCCTATTATATGATTTGAATATGATTTAGTCAAAGTTTTTCTGCTTTAATAGGCGTTCTTTGTTGACTTTTTCTTTTGTGAAATGATAAAATAGGCTTTCCTACAAAAAATAGGAGGATGGATTTGAATAATAAGTTTTCAAAAGTTAAATTATCAAGAAAAATTGGGATTCCTCTGACTCCTAAAGCAGAGCGTATTATGGATTTTAAGCCCGGAGCGCCGGGGGTACAGAGAAACAGATCCGGCAGGTCCAGAGAAACTGTATACAAAAAGCAGTTAATGGAAAAACAGAAAGTAAGAGCCTGGTATTATGTTAGTGAAAAGCAGATGAGACGTTGTTATCTGAAAGCAGCTAAACTGAAAGGTGATACCGGAGCAAATCTTATGAGACTTCTGGAATTAAGGCTTGTATCGGTTCTTACCCGTAGTGGCTTTGCTCCTACTATATTTGCTGCAAGGCAGTACATTTCACATGGACACATAACTGTTAATGGTAAGAAAGTTGATATACCATCATATATGTTGTCAGAAGGAGATATTGTTGCTGTAAGAGAGAAGAGTAAAAAGCTTCATATTTTTACAGGAAGAGAGTTAACAGCTTCCACTGTTCCCGGTTTTATAACACCGGATCAGGAGTTAATGAGTTTAAAGATCTCTGGAGCCCCCGGAGACGATGATATCTCTCTGGATGCTCAGGTATCACTAATAGTTGAGTACTATTCAAGATAATCTCAACAGGAGCTGCTGTTTTACAGGCAGTGACTATTGTGTGGATTAAGGCAAAGAGTGGAGGTGGGGTCTATGTTTAACTCTAAGCTTAGCAGAGAAGATAATAAAAGAATTGGTGCCAGAGCAGAAAGGTTTACGGACTGGTACTACTACCAGTTGCTTCCGGAAATAAGTATGCTTCTGGCTTCAGGTGAAATAGATAGCGCAGTAAGTGAAGAGCTGACATTCTGCTTTGAAAACAGAATTATCCGTGTTCTGGTTGATAAGGGTCAGATAGAACTCAGTGGTGAGGATATCTGCAGAGTTCTGGAGCTGGAAAATCCGGCGGCTGACGCTGAAGAAATCCTTATGCAGATGTCAGGCTGATAATTGTCTGTTTTATTTCAAATTAATTAAAAACCCGGGAGTGCTATCTCCGCATCCCGGCTCTTCCCACGCTGTTCCTTTTTCTGTCATTTACTTTCTTTATAGTGGCTTTGGGCTTTTTGATTACCTGAAAGCCCAGAGCTGCTATTGTATTTTCTACTTCAGGTAGATTGATTCCACTTCCTTTTATAATTACAGAATCTGCAGCGGGGGTGGCTTCCACCTCTTTTATGCCGGATAGTTTTTTCAGATTACTTTCAACACTCATTTTGCAGTGATTACAGGTCATTCCTTCTACTTTCAATCGGGTTACACCTGTTTCATTCTTTTTTACCGAAGCTCTGTTCTTTTTCACTCTTTTTCTTATAAAGCTGTAGATAATCAGTAGTGACAGAATAACGGCTGATGATATTTTGAACCATTCCGGCAGAGCATCAGAGTGGATGTGCCCGTGAGAGGAGGAGCTGAAACTGAATAACCCTGATGGGAGAACATGGTTGATCAGAAGGCCAAACCCTATTGCTCCTGAGATAACAGAACTCAGGTAGGCGAAGAGTGATTTTTTACCCAGAGCATTTCCTATTACTGTAATTGTTGCTGCATTTGTTGCAGGCCCTGCCATAAGAAACACGATTGCTGCTCCCGGAGATACTCCTTTCATAAGAAGAACCGCGGCAATTGGTACTGATGCTGTAGCGCATACATACAGAGGGATAGACATAAGCAACATCAGGCCCATTTCTATCAGTGAGTTGTTGCCGGAGAACTCAGTAAAGAAATTGTCAGGTATAACAACAGAAATGAGAGCTGCAAGAAACAGTCCTACAGTAAGCCATCCGGCAATATCGCTCATAAAATCTACAAAAGCATACTTCATAATTTTCTTAAAAGATGGTTTTTCCTGTTTACTATTTACAGATGAGCAGGTTGCAGGTTCTTCGATTACTGTATCGTCTTTGTCTAGCGTGTTTGTAAGAAATCCTCCTATGAGGCCGGTAATAAGGGATATTATCGGTCTGATAATTGCGAAAGGCAATCCCAGTAGAGAATATGTAACAAGAATTGAATCTACTCCGGTCTGGGGTGTTGATATGAGAAAAGATATAGTAGCTCCTTTTGAAGCTCCGTTTTTACTGAAAGATATGCCTGTAGGGATAACTCCACATGAACAGAGAGGCAGAGGGATTCCGAGAAGAGCGGCATTAAGTATTGAAACAAAGTTTTTCTTTCCAAGATATTTCTGTATTTTTTCTTTTTTTATGACAACATGAAGTATTCCTGCAAAAAGAAATCCAAGAAGAAGATAGGGGGCCATCTCCTGCAGAAGCTCTGAGAATGTATTTATGTATTGATTTATATAGTTCATTTTTTTTCTCCAACACTATTATATCATCAAAGGTAACTGCTAGCGTTACTTTTTGTGAAAAAAGATTAAGGGAATAAATTCCAGGCAATTCTCACCTGCGGAATCTGTTGCAGATATATTCCGTTCAGAATATTATTATAGCAGAATTCAGGTTGTATTAGTTGAATCGGCGGTGTAGAATTTACAAACTAAACAGGAGTCAGATGTGAATGATAAAATAATACTTGGTTTTCCCGGGCCCTGGGAAACAAGAGAGAAAGTGGTAGAAGAAATTTTCAATAATTTCGGATCAGAAGTTGTCTATTCCGGTAACTCTATTAAGATTATGGAGAAGCAGCTTGAAGCCGAAATGTTTATTTACGACTACGATCCAAATATAAGATCTACTTTTGAATATGCCGGAAAGGGGCGCATATCTGATGTGGGGTTGATAAAACTGGCATCCCACAGGCATACCATATATCTTAAGCTGGAGCGTGCCGGAGGAAATTTTAGAGAAAACCTTATGCTCTTTTCAGATATTATGGCTACTATAGGAGCTTTTGCAGTGAAAGTTGAAACCAGTGGAATTGCCTGGGAAATTGTTGAATGGATGAACAATCTCAATTCAGGAGAAACTGTTAAGTTGTACAACTCACTTGTAACTCTCATTAAAAGCAGCAATTACTACTACTCCTGTGGAATGCACAGCTTTGGTGTACCTGATTCATGTGTTTCAAAACTTACGGGTCTTAAAGATGGAGCCAATCTTCTTAATGCTTTTAACATGTATCAGATTAAGGAAAAACCTGATTTTGAAACAGGCCATATTTTTACTATGGGAGAGGAGAGCCGTCGTTACAGAATGGAGCTGAGAGAAGATTTCCTTCTTGGTGAAGAACCCTTCTTTGTTAACTCTTATGGCAGATGGATGCTTGAAGGTATTAATGATTAATATTTAAATACTGCGTATATGCAGAGAGAGAAGCCACGAATGTGGCTTCAATGTTCTGTTCTGACCGATGAGATCAGATCTTGTTTTTCTTTTTCAGTTTCTGTACTATTTTTTCCATTTCAGAAACAATGCTTCCCAATCTGTTAAATGCAGCTTTATATGGAGCTTCAGTTGTCATGTCAACTCCAGCATCCTTCAGAATATCCAGAGGGAATTTGCTGCCACCGGCTTTCAGGAAAGTAAGGTACTTATCTCTTCCTTTTTTGCCTTCTTTTTCAACAATATCGTTCAGCGCCATTGATGAAATCATTCCTGTTGTGTATGTGAATACATAGTAGTTCATGTAGAAATGGGGGATTCCGCTCCACTCATTCTGAATGTAATCATCAACCCTCATGATGCCTTTGTTGTGACCGTAGTAGAATCTTGTAAGTTCAAGATATTTTTTATTAAGCCACTGTGGAGTCAGGGTTTTTCCAGCTTCAACAGCTTTGTGCATTTCGTGCTCAAAATCAGCAAAGAGTGCCTGACGATAGATAGTTCCTCTGCACTGCTCAAAATATCTGTCCAGAAGGTATAGTTTAAGCAGATCGTCCTTCTCGTGTTTCAGCAGGTATGACATCAGCATATTCTCATTGAATGTTGAAGCCATTTCTGCAAGAAAAGTTGTATAGTGAGAAGTTGGGTATGGCTGAGCTTTGTTTGAGAACCATGAGTGCATTGCATGACCAAGTTCATGAGCCAGAGTTGATACATTACTGTATTTACCGTCATAGTTCATTTTGATATAAGGGTGAACACCATAGACTCCGCCTGAATATGCGCCAGTCTGTTTCCCTTTGTTTGGATAGATATCAACCCAGCGGTTATCAAATGCGGTATTTAACCCCTTAATATACTCCTTGCCCAGAGGTTTCAGAGCTGTGGTGATCATCTTTCTTGCTTCTTTATAAGGATAAAGTTTGTTAACGCTCTTTATAGCTGAAGCATAGATATCGTTGTAGCTTAGCTCTTTCAGACCCAGAAGCTCCTTTTTCAGCTTCAGATATCTGTGCATAGGTTCAAGATTGGCTTTAACCTGTTTAACCATATTGGTGTATACCAGAGGGTCAATGTTGTTGCCAAAAAGCCTTGCTTCAAGGCAGTTTTTGTACTTATGGATTGTTGCATTAAAATGGTGCTTTTTCATTGCAGCATCCATAAGTGCAGCATGGGTGTTTGCAAACTTACTGTGGTTATCCCAGTAACTCTTCATCACAAGAGCTCTGTCAGCAGGATTTGCAGATCCTCTGTATTTTGCATAATTTGCATAATTCAGAGTAATCTTTTTGCCATTTGAAAGAGTTACTGTAGTGTGTGGCATATCCAGATTGTTCAGTATACCTGAAGCCTTTCCCGGGATACCTGAAAAAAGTCCCATGCGGGCAACAATCTTCTGCTGATCTGCAGGTAGAATATGTGGTTTTGCTCTATAAGTAGAAAGAATGTCAAAACTGTAAGGTGCAAGTCCTTTGTTCTCTTTAAGATAAGCTCTGAATTTTTTCTCACCCAGTGAAAGAATATCTGAATCGATAAATGACAATTTAGAACTTAGCCCAACGTAAAGGTTCATAACTTCACCCTTCATTGTCTTAAACTCAGGATTTGACATATCTGCATTACCCTGATGGCTGGCATATGAGTAAAGTTTTGAAATAATCATCTCCAACTCTGTATTGTGTTTAAGCAGTTTCAGCATAGAATCAGCTGAAGAAGTCCAGCCTTTGGCCAATGCATCAATCTGTCCAATCATTCCAACGGCTTTTTCTTTAGCAGCTGACCATGTAGCTTTATCTTTGTAAATGTCAGCAACATTCCAGGTAAATTTTACCGGAATATCTTTTCTGGGGGTCATTGAATAATCAGGAATCTCCTGTTTCTTATCTGCAGCTGGAAGAACCAGAGTAAGTACCAGCATCAGAAGAAAAATTTTCTGAAAAAATTTCATGTGTCTCTCCTCTTATAATTTTCTATCGAACTAATAGTTTATCACATAGAGACATGAACAGGGACGGTACCTGAAAATATCTAAAATAGTATTAACATTCGGGGATTTATTGTAAAAAAACAGGCCCTGTTTTCTGTATATAGAAGATGAATGCTTTTATTAAGGGGGATGATGGATTAAAAAAAATTATATATTTTTAGGTACCGTCCCCGTTTGGGTGATGTTCGGAGAAGGCAGGTTCAGAACCTGCCTTCTCCACTTTTTTTTGAGTTGTTGTATGTTGTCTATAAATTAATTGCCATAGACTGAGTTTTCGATTGCTTTTCTTACGCTGCTTATGCTTGAGCTGTTAAGCATGAAAAACTCTTTGTCCATTTTTTTACAGAATTTTTTTACTGCAAGGCAGGCAGCATGGCTGTTAATGTCTACGGGGCAGAGTACGAAATCACATCGTCCTATTTTATTGCTCAGATCAACTTCCCCGTCCCGACAGTGTCCACTATGATATTCAAGGGAGCAGTTGTGTTCTGATGCTACTTCCTGATAGTGGTTTCTGAATTTTTCGATTCCACCAACCATTAGCACTTTTCTCATGCAGCAGGATTTTTCCTGTCTGTTTGACATGGTGCACTCGGTACAGGTTACATCGAGTTTTGCCTGGGTGATCTCTTTGATCTGCTCTCTCAATCTTTCTATTTCATCTGAAAGGTCTATTATTATACGGTTTTTTCTCTTTTTTTCGTCCTGAAGCTGACTGATCATCTCTTTGCTCTGTTCGTATTTACTTCTGGCATTTTTGAGTTTCTCTTTCAGTTCATGCTTGTCATGCTTTATCTTATCTGCTTTAGGAGCTGCCGGAACAGGATTACTGGATTTTTCTGTTTTTAGTTTTCGAACAAGTTTCCTTTCATCTTCAAGTTTCTGTGTTGTTTTAAGATACTTTTTTTCCAGCTCTTCCATCTCTTTTTTCATGTGAAGGGTTCTTTTTTCAAGATTGCTTACTCCATGAACAGCTTCATGAACTGCAATATGGAGATCTCCAAAAATGCTCATTGCTTCTGTGTAGTTAAGGTCGATGCAGGTTGCTGTTATCCAGGCGGTTTCGCCAATGTGCCTTGAGGAGAGATTTTCGCTCAGTTCCTGAATCCACTCTTCAGAGCTGTACTTTCTGTACTGGTTAACAGCTTTTCTGAATTTGTCATTAAGAGCTTTTTCAACCCTTTTTGAAAAGGGGGACTCTTTCTGGACTTCATCAATAATGTACTCATGAATATCAAATGGAGTGAGGCCGGAATAATCCAGCCCCGCTTTATCCATTATCTTCTTCTGCTCGTTAAGGGTTAACCCCGACCCTACAACTGAGCATAAGAAAAACTTATAAATTTCCCAGATTCGCTTTCTCATAACTCCCTCCTGACTATTTTTTCCTTATTCTTCCTATGTACATAAAAAGAAAAATCAGAAAGATCAATGAACCAACAACAATAAGGGCTGTTTTATTTTTCATTACTTCTTTTATGCTTTTGAAGGAAACTTCTTCTTTCTCAAGTTTCATTCCATCAGCCTCTTTTTTGCCAACAGATTCTTTGATTTCAGATAAATCTTTTCTGTACTCTTCTGCAGATTGTTTGTCCAGGTTGCCACTTATTAGTGCTGCAAGTTTTGCATTGTTGCAAACAAAACCGCTACATCCGGGTTTAAACTCTTTAACCAGCGATGCATGAAGTTTTGAAAGCTCAGCTATTTTAACCTGACCTGCTTTCCATAATCCTTTTCTTGCAGATTCCAGCATAACAGCGGTAATCTCCTGGAGAGCATAGGGGTTTTTCTCTTTAAAGAATTTTCCTACGCCGAGTTTTTTACTATCTTTTATGTATGTGTCGTAAAGTTCATCCCATAACTCTTTGTCGATAGCTTTGGGTTTCATTACGTTCCAGCCGTAGGTGTTTCTCATGGCTTCTGCTATACCTTCAGCTGAAGCTGCGTCACCTTTCATTACTCCTTTAATATATTCGGGGTTGTAGAGTGTTGCTCTCGCTTCAGTCCAGATAGCTTCTTTCAGGCCCTGTACAGCGGGTCTGTTTTTGTCTCTGAGATCTGAGAAGTATGCAGAGGGGTCTTTGCCGGTTACGTGTTTCGCGGCATTGTTGATGCCTCCCATGAATTCATAAACGTGATCCAGAGAGAGAGGACCGGATACATTTGAAGACCTTGGCTGCACTACTGTATCGGTATTCTTAAGAGCTCCTTCAAATGCCCCGGGAACATAAGAACCCCATCTTTTTTTTGTGTACATTGCTCCCATGTTGTTTATGTATCTTTCGGCAATTTCTGAAGATTTTTCCCAGGTGTCTCCTGCTTCAACCATTCCCATTATTCCTGTACCGTAGTTACCGTTTGCGCCGCCAAATACTCTTACGGTAGACAGTTCTCTTGCTTCTGCAGGAGCGACTCCTTTGGTTTTAAGAAGTTTTTCTGCAGCTATTGATCCCTCTTTAACATAGTTGGGGAATTTATCTCCATCTTTTGCTTCCGAGGCAATCTGCACTGCTTTTTCAACCAGATATAGTCTTGAGGCAGCAATATCCCTGAACTGCCCGGATGTCTGAACAATAACATCAATTCTGGGGCGATTGAGTTTTTCTGAAGGAATCAGCTTAACATCGTGAACTCTACCCATTCGGTTCCATACCGGCTCTGTACCAAGAAGATAGAATATCTGCCCAAGAGTTATCCCTTTTCCTCTGATGAACTCTCCACCCCATAAGGTAAAAGCTACTTTCTTAGGATAAGCTCCAGTATCTTTTTTCTTCCTCTCAATGAGAGAGTTAACCATCTGTTTTGATACTTCCCATGAAGATTTTGAAGGTGTTCTCTCAGCGTCAATGGCAAAGAGATTGCGCCCTGTGGGAATAGAATCCGGGTTTCTGAGCGGATCTCCTCCTGAAGAAGGTGCAAGATATCCTCCATTGAGTAGGTTTGTTATTGAATTCATCTCAATATCTGATGTGGTTTCAAGCCATCTGTTCTGGTTCTTAAGAGCCAGAAGGGTGTCTCTTACATTTTTAAGGTTGGTAACTCTTTTAGCTTCATTCTGTTTATGCTTCTGAAGAATTTTTTCTGCCTCTTTCAGGCTTTTATCAGTAGTGCCGGATACTGCAGCTTTTACTACAGCTTTAAGAGCTGTATTGGTCTGCAGTGTCTGAGGTATTGAGTCTCCGCTGAGCTCTTTAAGAAGCTTTAGTGTAGAAACAAAAAGTTCCAGCTCTGCTGGTTTAAACTTTCTCTTTTTCCATGTTCCGTTGAGAGCATAAGAGGCCATTTTCAGGCTTTCTGTCTGTGCCAGCCTGTTCCAGGAAGTTTCAATTCTTCTTTTTCTTATTTTATCTGAAGTGTTTATAAACTCTTTATCTGCCAGTAGTCTGAAAACCTCAGCCTTTACAGCATCCTTTTTCATTCTGCCTACTATACTGAGGATGTCTTTTGCCGTAGCTGTTACCATAGCTTTTTTCATTTTGGGATTCATCTGGGCAAAGATCATAATTCTTCTGCGGGCATCAGGGTTGGTTAGTTTCAGAGCTTTTTTGAATTTGTCTTCTGACTCTTTCAGCCCCATTATATAAGTTCTCTTTTTCTCATAAGAGATAGTTTTTGCCAGTTCAGATCTGAGATCTGGTTTTCCTGGTTTTTTCATGCGGGATTTTGGGCCTTTCTTTGACATAGATGCCATCATGGCTTCCATAGGATCTTCAGGGCCTCTGTTCTTGTCAGCTGCTTCTTTGCCGGCAATTTCAGTAAGCTCTTTTTCTGTGAAATAGTCGTTGGGTTCAGATTTCCCTTTAAGAACTGAATCAACCATTCTGACAGCTTTCTGTTTTGCTGTACTGTGATGGTGGTGGTTGTGCCCATGATGTTTATGAGCTTTGAACTCTGGTAACTGTTCAAGATAGTAGGCGATCGGGTCAATTGCAATAAGTCTTGCTGTTTCAAATGCCTCTTTCTTTGTATAGGAGTCTCCCAGAACATAAAGTCTGCTGCTTACTTTTTCTGTTTTTACTACATGGAGATGGTTGTGGAGTTTTTCGATCTCTTCTGCATTCATAACATCTTTGGGTTTCTCAACGTTAATCTCTTTCCACATGTTGAGCTTATCAGTGATTCTGGTGATTCGTTCAGCGTGTTTCTGCTGGAGGGCTTTTTCCGGTGCATCTTCATATTCATGAGTCAGGTCAAAAAGTTCGTTGAGCTCTATGGTAAGACCTGCTTCCATAAATGGTGGAGTTATGTGTGAATTGAGTACTGCATAACTTCTTCTTTTAGCAATAATAGCTTCTCCAATATTTTCTATTGTGTAGAGATAGAGGTGAGGAAGAGTTCCAATGAATACATCCGGCCAGTCATAGTCAGACAGAGCTACCTGTTTCCATGGTGTAAATTCAAGACTCCCATGAGTTCCAAAATGCATCATTGCATCGGCTTTGAACCCAAATCGCGTCCATAGATAGGATGCGATATATGTATGTGGAGGCGCTTTCTTTACTCCATGTACCAGTTTTGATTCGTCCTTTCCGTAACCAGGCAGTGGCTGGGGAAGAATTACGATGTTTCCAAATCTGACTCTTGAAATACCAATATATTTCTTCTTGTCTTTTGTGAGACTGAGATACTCTCCGGGAGCCTCTCCATAATGTTTGACAACATCCCGGTAGAGATCTGCAGGCATTGCTTCAGCAACCCACTTTTCGTAAGTAACAGTATCAACAAGTTCCGGGGAACCACTTTTCATGAACTTGTCTATTGCACCTTTTGCGTAAGCTCCCAATACTGGGCCTTTCTCCTGAATCAGATGCTGAAGAGCTTTATGGTTTTTGGGTAATTTACCTGTGTTGAATCCTTCTTTTTCAAGTCTTCTGAGAAGATTAAATAGAGATTCTGCTACCTCAAGGCCTCCGGCAGCAAGAGCATTTTTCCCAGGAGCTTTATAGTAGTATATTGCCAGTCTCTTTTCTGAGTTCTTTTTCCTTTTAAGTTTGAGCCAGTTGTCTACTCTGGTACAGAATTTTTCAACTCTTCCGGGAACAGCTTCAAAGATATAAAGGCCTCTGTCATTTTTGTACTGTGCGCTTAGTACAAAAGGTTCTATTCCTCCATCAAGTTCAGGTACTGTAATGCTTTGACTGAGCATCCCACCAACCATACCCTGCTGACTTTTTTCCCATTTTTCATTAGGAGTAAAAACGTTGATTGGACAGATAAGGGGAATATTCTTTTCCTTCAGATATTTAACAAGTACATCACCCTGGCCTGGAGCAAACCTGCCATGTGGCATTATTATTACCAGATCGGGATTGATTGTTTTTAGAAAGTGGAGTCTCTTAAAGAAGCTTTTTACAGGGAAAACATTAAGGTTTCTCTTCTCCAGGCCTGTTATAAGTTGTGTAATATGGCTTTTGCCTGTTTTGGGGCCTATGTTGCTTGTAAATACAGCAACTTTCTGGGCACCATCTTTGAATTTACCGCTTTTTTTATAAAAAGCCAGATAATCTTTCACGCTTTTGTAGTAATCATTTGATCCTAGATGAAACATATGATCTCTGGGAATGATGACAGGGTCTTTTATCTCTCCTGTGAAGAGACTCTTTCCATCCAGATACTTTCTTGAGAAGTTGAGAAGTGATGTGTAATTTACAGTACTTCCATTACCAAGATATTTGAGAAGTTTCTCTTTCTCTTCTCCTTTTATGTTTGATACGTCATTTTCAGGTGTAGTTGAACCGTATATCAGGACTTTTGCTCCATTTTTTTCCAGTTCAATTATCTTTTCTTTAACATCATCCTTGATTGTAAGGCCGTGTCCCAGAAAAAAGATAACATCTGAATCTCCCAGTTTATCCATTTCTTTGGCTTCAAGGGAGACTCTGTCAATTTTAATAAAACTGTTTTTCTTTGCGTCCAGGATTTCTGCATACTGAAAATCTCTCAGGTTCACAAAGGAGATCTTTGTTGGACTAAGAAGCATGAACCATACTGCACATATTGCTGCAATAACAGCAAGAGATGTTAGGCCGACTATTTTTCTTTTTTTGTACATCTTTTACCTCAACTTATTCGGGGACATATATTATTTCCCCGTTTTCCAGCTCGTAAGCTGTGCCCACCTTACGGCCTTTACCAGAACCTTTCTTGCCGGAAGATTTGTATTTTTCTATCTTTTTGCCTTTTTTTATTATGATCTCCATGTTTTTTTTGCCAGGGTTCTTTACGATGGTTACGTTCTCTTTTGTCAGGAAATCTGACATTTTAAAATAGGTAACCATAGCTACCATCAGGGCGACGGCAAAAACCATGGAAAGGTCAAAAAGGTTGGCCATACCTGAGAGAGGATCGCTGTCCTCTCTCTTTTTTTTTCTTATACTCCGGCTACGATACATGAGCTGCTCCTTCACATCTACAGCCTTTTTCTTCGTTACAGTTACAGTCAAAGAAGAAGTGAAGTGTGTTGAGGTTCTCTTCTGCCCATCTCTCTTTTACTGAGTTAAGAATATAGCCTACAGCTCCAATAAAGATTCCCACTACTGTAGTAGAGAATGCAACCTGCATATTAAGTGCCATTGATGCAATATCGCCTGAAGCGAGGCCTGTTAAAGCGGGTCCCATAGGTATGAGTGTGCCCATAAGTCCAAGCATTGGGCCTGTTCTTGTAAGAATTCTTGTTTTGTTGAGATCTTTATCCTGTTCAATTTCAAAGTCAGCAATTGCTTTGGCTGCAATCTCCTTGTTCTCTTTTACAACGATTCCAAGGCATGCGCAGAGTGCAGGATCTTCTCTGAAGTCAAGATCTTTTTCAGGGTTAAGTTCTTTCGCTTTTACTTTATTCTCAAGGCTTTTGATTTTATTTCTCAGTTTTTTTCTATTCAGAAACTGTCCGTAGAATCCGCCAATAAGGAGAAGGGATGTGATGAATGCAAGTAGAAGCATAACTATTGTAGGGATAAGCAGGCCTGTAGAGACCCAGTAGAGGGCATTTGTTAGATAAATCATTTATAACTCCTGATTTTTTTTAGGTAGAATTTTTTGTATAAGAATCCTGAGAAAGCTACTGCAGCCAGCACAAGCCAGACAGAGACAGTAGATACCGGATCGTTTGCAAACTGAGAACCGGAAACTCTGGAACCCTGAAGTATGATAGGAAGGAACATGGCTGTAAGTATTGATAAAAACAGCATGTTCAGTTTAAGTTCAGCAATGGCTTCTGTTTTCTTTATTACTTTCTTTATAATTAGAGGAATAATAAAGAATATTGCTGCTCCGCCGGATGCGGTGAGAAATGATATTGTTGGCAGGGAAATTGTGTTGTTAAGATAGAAAATCCCTGTCTGAGCAAGAAAAAGTCCGCTCATTGCAATAAAGGACGGTGACAATGATAGTGCAGAAAACGCCTTTTCATGCTTTTTCTCCTGTTTACCACTTATGAAATTCACTGTAAACAACAACATTAGTATGGATTCAAGAATCATCGCTGTGCATGCAAAAGTCAGCATATTGTAGTCATTAACTGTTTTTGTGAAACTTACAATGTTAATTGATGCTGACAGAGCTGATAGTTTATATAGAATCGCAAAGATAATAGCTGTTATAAGGAGATGGATTCGTGTAGGCATCAGTGAAAAATTGATTAGTGTGGAGAGACATGAAAAGAAAATAATTAATAATAAAAAGAACCACATTTTTACCTCGTATTTGAAAAAAGCCGCCCACTTTACATCAGTGGACGGCTATTGTCTATTACTATTGGAGATTCAACTCAAAACCAGCAAATATTCTTGCGCCATCGATGTTGTACTCGTCGTACACATCTTTCTTGTCAAGAAGGTTGGTTACTTTGAGGAAGATTCTTCCCATGGATGAGATCTTTTTGGATACTGAAAGATCAACAGTTGCAAAAGAGTCAAGATCTGTTCTTACATAGCTTCTGCCAACTTTTTTCTCAATTGTTCTTTTTCCTGTATAGTTACCTGTTACGTTAACATTCAGGCCAATTGATCTGAATTTATAGTTTAGTGACAGAAAAGCTGAATTATCAGGTTTATTCAGGAGCTTTTCATCTGTCAGTTTATCTTTGGTTTTAAGGAAAGTCGCTCCGGCTTTTGCTGTAAAATCACTTGTAATTACAGTTTTGATGCTGAAATCCAAACCCTGGGTTCTTGCTTCTGCAACATTAATCCATGAGAGAACCCATGGTCTGCTTGATCTGTCAAATCTTGATGAGATAAGGTTGTCAATATCGTTGTGGAAGAGTGAAGCATTGAAGAATACTTTCTGGTTCATTTTCCATTCAATACCTGCCTGATAACCAGTTGATTCTTCTGGTTTCAGATCTGCATTAGGTTTTACTATAAAAGAACCCATGTTCCAGGATCCATAAAGTTTAACCAGCTTAGGGCCTCTGAAAGATTTACCAGCTGATGCTCTGATTTTAAAACTATCAGAAACTTTGAACATTGCTGTTGCTTTAGGATTGAACTGTGTTCCCCATTCGTTATGGCTGTCAATACGTGCTCCCAGAACAAGAGTTACAGGGTTAAGAGTAATTTCATCCTGAGCAAAGAAGCTGTGCATAGTCTGATCTGCTTCATAACCTTTGCCTCTGTCTTCAATTTTTTCATGCTGCATGTGGTAACCGGCAGTTACAACATTATTTTTATTGAATGCGTGAGTTCCAATAACTTCTGCTTCGTATGTAGTATCATCCCAGTCAGAAGATTTGGTTGTTGTATAGTGTTTATAATTAAAGAGTGAACCTCTTACTTTCAGCACAGAGCCTTTATTGTTTCTCCATGATAGCAGAGAATTGATTGCAAATCTCTTCTGCATTCTGTCCTGTTTATCAAGTTTTGTGTATTCGTATCTTGGAGAAAGAGAGAGGGAAAGTTCTGGTGAAAAACGATATGACAGATTACCGCTTACAGCAGTTTCGCTTATCTGATCGGTATCTTTGTTGACGCCGTTACTATCTTTTTTAGTAACGTTCATGCTGACTCCAAAACCGTGCTTGCTGTAGTTACCGCCAGCTTCAATTATAGATGTTTTGTAGCTGCCAACAGTTGAGCTCAGATTAAAAGATGGCTTTTTATCTACAGCGGATTTAGTAATAACATTAACTACTCCACCCATAGCATCACTACCATATAGTACTGAAGAGGGGCCTTTTACGACTTCAATCTTCTGAACCATATCCAGAGGAATTGAAGCAAGGTCAACTCCACCATGACCACCAGTATATCTCTGGCCGTCAACAAGAATCAGTGTGTGGTTTGCGTCCATACCCTGTAACTCAATATTACCTTTGTTGCCCCATGAACCAGAAGTTTTTCTCATTCTTACTCCGCTCATAGTGGAGAATGCGTCCTGAATCTCTTTTACATTCTGTTGTTTGATTTCCTGCTTTGTCACAACTTCTGCAGCAACCGGAGTGTCGCCTACGGTGTGATTGGTTCTTGTTCCGGTTACAACTATTTCGTGTGTAAGCAGTGGATCTGCTTCCATCCTGAAGGTAGAATCAATAACTCCTCCCTGATTGAAAAACATTCTTTTTTCAATGGGAATGTAGCCGTCTGCAATAATAAGTACAGTGTATTCACCTTCTTTAAGTTCAGGAAGGTTGAATTCGCCTTTTCTGTTGGTAAAGGCAGACCATCTTGTGTCGAGCACCTCAATCTTCACATGATTAAGTCCTGTATTGGTTTCTTTATCCAGAACCTTACCTTTAAATGTTCCCGCTGTTAGCAGGTTTACAAAAAGAAAGAGTGAGATGATCGTTAGTAAAAATCTATTGTACATATTGTCTCCTTAGTCAAAAAGAAGTAGGTTTCCCTATATTTTGTCGGATCGATAATTTTATATAGATAGTATTCACTTGTCAAGAGTCTTTGTAAATAATATTTTTTCCTATTGACAAAGGCTTTTGTTGTATGTAACATTGCGTATTCTATAAAATATAGGTTATGCTATATTTGTTAAAGCCAGTTAATTAAAGGAGGGAAATATGGCTCAGGTAGGAATTTTTTACGGTTCAACAACAGGTACAACCAGAGATATTGCTGAAAAGATAGCAGAAAGACTGAGTGGTGCAACACTATTTGATGTGGCATCTGCATCAAAAGAGGATCTTGAAAAGTTTGATTTTCTTATTCTAGGCTCATCAACCTGGGGTGTTGGCGATCTTCAGGATGATTGGGAAATATTCATAGACACTCTCGGTGGCGCTGACCTTAATGGTAAAAAGTTTTCTGTTTTTGGTATTGGCGATCAGATGGGATTTGGCGACAGCTTCCTTGATGCAATGGGTACAATCCATGACAAGGCAATTGAAGCCGGAGCAGCTCATGTTGGTTCATGGCCTGTTGATAGTTACGATTTTTCAGGTTCAACTGCTATCAGAGATGATAAGTTCGTTGGGCTGGGAATCGATGATGCAAACCAGGCTGATCTGACTGATTCACGTATTGATGAATGGGTTGAAATTCTCAAAGGAGAAATGTAGCAGGTTAATTTGCGCATATAGTTAAGGAGATACAATGCATACTGAACACTATCAGGTATTTGCTCACCATATTTATGAATATAAGAAAGGTTTAAGGAACCTCATTCTGCATACTACTTACAGCCGTAATGAGGAGGAGGTTATCAGGCGTCTCGAAAGAGAGGGTGTTGACTTCCGTATCTACAAAGTTACAGAGAATAAGATAAATGTTTTTTTTGGTGAAAAGGATTGCCTTGAAGTGATTGATGCTATTGGGAAAAATTCTCTGACTCAGTACTCAGATGAAGAAGATTTCATACTGGGTATAATGCTTGGGTACGATAGAAAAAAGCAGTGCGCAAGATATGTTGAAAGAAAAAACCGCCAGGGTTCAGTTACTCTGGCGGGATAAAGTTAATCGGTATATTTTTACTGTTTACAAAAGTGGTTCTTTAACCTATAATAAGTAGTAATATAAACCATTATACGGAGATTGTAGGAATGAGCGTTCTAAGTGACTGTAGTCAGGGAGACGTAGTTAAAATAGTCGGAATGAGTGCAGGCAGAAAAGCTGAACTGAATCTTATAAATCTTGGTCTCAATCCAGGCTGTTCTGTTGAGGTTCTGCGAAGATCCAAGCTTGGAGGACCTGTTCTGGTTCATCACGAAGGTACACAGATTGCCATTGGTAGACAGCTTGCTCAGAAAATAGTTGTGGAGTGATTTGTGGAATTTGTTCTGGTAGGTCAACCCAATTGCGGGAAAAGCACAATCTTTAATGATGTTGGTGGTTATAAGTCTGTAGCGTCAAATTTTCCAGGCGTTACGGTTGAATATACAAGAAGTCGTCTGAATGTCTGCAACCATGATGTGGATATTGTAGATCTTCCGGGAACCTATTCTCTTCACACTTCAGACGAAGCTGAGGTGGAAGCTGTTAAATATCTGCTTAATCCAGGTAAAGATGCTGTAATTGTAAACATTGTAGACGCTTCAGTTCTTTCAAGAAGCCTTGAGCTTACTCTTCAGTTGATAGAGTTACAGCAGCCAATGGTTGTGGCTCTTAACATGATGGATGAAGCTGTTAAGAAGGGTATTAATGTTGATACTGATAAGTTGTCAGAAATCCTGGGGGTTCCTGTAATTGCTGCAGTTGGTAGAAAAGGAACAGGCATTGGGGAACTTTTTCGTGCTGCATTCAGAGAAGGACGTAGTAAAAGGAAACCTCAGATAGTTAAAGGTAATCCTAAAGAAGAAGCTATAATAAGTGACTTTGAAACTCTGGTGGAAGAATCTGCTGTTAAAAGTAAGTGGAGTTCCCGCTTTATGGCTATAAAACTTCTGGAAGGTGATACTGCTGCAATAGATTGTTTTGAAGGTGTTTCTGCTTCAAAGAAAAAATTTGATGATTTTACTGGAAATCTTAAAGAGCAGGAAGGTGTTGAATCTGATCTTCTGATTTCATCTCTCAGACACAATCTGGCTTTCGAAATTTTTGAAAAGACTGCTGAGGTATCAAAACCGGAAAAACTTGATATAAGAGAGCGGATAGATTCTGTTCTTATGCACCCTTTTCTTGGAGTTATCTTTCTGGGTGCTATTCTTTTTCTTCTGTTTAAAGGAATTTTCCTTTTTGCGGAATCTACAGAACCTTTTATAGGTTCGTTTTTTGAATATATTTCGGGCTGGGGAATTTTCCGGCTTGGAGAGGGAACTCTTGGGAGTGCTCTTTTTAAAGGATTTGTTGATGGTATTGGTGGCGGTATTGGTATAGCTTTGCCTTATCTTCTACCATTTTTTGTTCTGCTGGCAATACTGGAAGATACCGGTTATCTTGCAAGAATAGCCTATCTGATAGATAACTTTATGCATAAAATAGGGCTTCATGGTCTCTCAGTAGTTCCGATGATTCTCGGTTATGGTTGTTCTGTGCCGGCGGTTATGGCAACAAGAATTCTGAAATCTTCCAGAGATCGTTTTATTACTGCTATTCTTACGACTCTTGTTCCCTGTTCTGCCCGTATGGTTGTTATTCTGGGGCTGGTTGGCGCAGTTTTCGGGTTGAAGGAAGCGATCCTTGTTTATGTGCTCAATATTGTGGTTATAAGTATAACCGGTAAAGTTATGTCAAAACTTATGCCGGAAGTAAGTCCCGGACTTATTATGGAAATTCCCAGATACCATCTGCCGGGAGTGAAAGCTGTACTGAATAAAACCTGGTTCAGAATGAGGGAGTTTGTGTATACAGCCCTTCCTCTGCTGATTGTAGGATCTATAGTTCTTGAAGCAATAGAACATTTTAATCTGACAGCTGGCATTAACGATATTCTGGCCCCTTTTACTGAAGGCCTTCTGGGACTTCCTGTTGCAACAGGTGTTGTACTTCTTTTCGGTATCATGAGAAAAGAGCTGGCACTTCTTCTTCTTACTACAGCAATGGGTATAAAATCTTCTGCTGATATTGCTTCAGTTATGACTTCTGCACAGATTTACGGGTTTACTGTTTTTGCTACATTCTATGTTCCCTGTATTGCTACAATAGCTGCATTAATTAAAGAGTTTAATACAAAGAAGGCTATGTATATAACCCTCTTTACTTTTGGTCTTGCAATTGTCCTGGCCGTCATCTGCAGAGTGGTATTCTAAAAACGGACCATCACTGACTCGCACGGACTGTCATCTCTAAATCGGAGAGCAAATCATAATTCCAGACTATAAGTCTGTTTCTTAAGGATGGAAACCTGTCTCCGATAATATTTTTGAATACCTTTCTATTGTAGACAAATCTGATTCTGCTATTCAATTATATTAAAATGTTCTTTTTTGTTTCTTTTTGTTGTTCTGAAAAAGAACCTGTGCTATTCTCTTATTAAGTGGAGGATAGTATGATAGGTGTTGGAGAAAGAATTAAAGAGTTAAGGCGCAGGGCGGGTTTGAGTCAGGGGCAGCTTAGTGTTGAAATGGGGATTAGAAGAGTCACATTGTCAAAAATAGAAAATGGTGAGAGGAAAATAAGTGTTGAGGAAATTATAAAATTATCAGCTGTTTTTGGTCTTACAGTTGAACAGGTTATAGATTCAGAGAAGGAACCGGAAGTTGTTGTGCTAGGGGAACAGGGGAGTGTAGAGGAAACAGAAGAGAGCTTGAGAGTAAGCGTACCACAGGAAAATGTTAAAAAATTCCGGAATGTGCTACTCTATATTCTTAATCGAATTGGTTCAAAACCAAATATAGGCCAGACCGTCATCTATAAACTTCTCTATTTTATTGATTTTGATTATTTTGAAAAATATGAAGAGCAGTTGATTGGTGCAAAATATATGAAAAATCATTTTGGGCCGACTCCGATAGAATTTGAAAAAATAGTTACAGGTATGATGGAAGAGAATTTAATTGAAAAGGTTAACAGTAAACATTTTAGTTATCCCCAGACTAAGTATCTTCCTCTTGTTACTGCTGATCTGAAAGGTTTTACAGCTCTGGAGATGGAAGTAATAAATTCAGTTATTGATAGATTGTCAGATATGAATGCTAAACAGATTAGTGACTATTCGCATAAAGATGTTCCGTGGCTTACTACTGAAGATCAACAGGTAATAGAGTACGATTCCGTCTTTTATAGATCTGAAGAGTACTCTGTAAGGGAGTATGATGAATGAGTTTAAAATTGTAGAGATTGAGGAGTTTAAAAAAGATTTAAAGAAACTTAAAAAAAGATTTCGATCAATTGAAGAGGACCTGAAAATAATGGTTGGAGCTCAACTCAAAGCGTTTCATTTTTTTGGGGTGGATAATAAGGGAATTGTAAGGCTTGATGGTGTTGGGGATGCAAATGGAATCTTTTATAAAGTCAGGAAATTTGCATGTAAATCACTAAAGGGGAAAGGTAACAGATCTGGTATAAGGGTTATCTATTTATTTGATAAGCACAGTAAGACCGTGACTCTTATTGAGATCTACTATAAACAGGATAAAGAAACAGAAAGCCAGGAGAGAATAAATAAATTTATAAAATAATGCTATAAGTCTGTTTCTTAAGGATGAGGTCTTCATCTTCGTCCTCTTCTGAGAAATAGATGCTTCTGTCTGAAATATGGATTGGAAGAGCTTCTGTATAAATTTCACCGATATATTTACCTTCGACTGTGAAGATTTTTGCTCTGAACTTCTCCTGCTCATCATAGATATCTTTTTTAATGAGAAAAACCCAGATGCGTGTGCTGGTTACAAAGAGCTCTCTTGTAATGTTTTTCTTTTCCGGGAGCTTTTGGACAATCTGTTTTTTTACCGGCTCAGGCCATTTCATTTTCATGATACTTTTACTCTTCTTTTCAAGTTCAGAGTCGGAAAATCTCAGTGGCTTTTCTTTAAGAGAAACAGTTATGCTGTTGTGAGATTCTATGTTTCGGATGCAGATTGAAGGAGTGCCGGAATGAGCATAAACAGACGCAGTTCTGCTGGCAGAGGTTATAAAGTTTTCTGAATATGAAGAGCTGGATAGAAAAAATGTCATCTTCTTACCATTGAGTTTAATTGAGATACCTGCAGATTTTGCAGATAGAGGTAAATCTTCCCGCTTTTTCTTTTTTATATCAATCATAACCAGTTGTTGCCGACTGTTCTCTCTGTTTATCTTTCCATAGAAGGTATCTCCTCCACCATAAGTAATCTGATACAGATTGGTGCCACATATTTCTGATAGATTGATTCTTCTGATAAAGCTGCCTGAAGTGCTGAATTCAGAGACATAATCACCGGATTCAGAAACAATAAGGTTTCCATTGTTGCATGAATAAATAGAGAGAGGGCGTTTGAACTCCCCCGGTCCTTCTCCTTTGCTTCCAAAGTTTCTGATGAATTCACCTTTTGAGGTATATGAGTAAACCCTGCCGTCACTGCCGGACAGGATATGTATGTTGTAGTTACTGTCCTCACATACACTGTAAATTGATGGAATTATTACATCTCCTTTACCAATGATAATATCTTCTGATAACTTCAGGTTGATAGCATTGCCGGATAATCTGAAAAGTAATAAAAAAGTACAAAGAAGTAGTGTTATTTTGTACATGTTTCTCATTTTTTGTTCTCCGTTATTTCTTACTGATTGTGTAGCGTTTCTTTTTGCCGTCATTACTGAGGGAATAGGTGACGTTAACTGTGAATTTTACCGGCACTGGTTTGCGATTAACTATATATGGTTCATATATCCATCTCTTAACAGCGGCAATAGCAGAATTATTAAGGAGAGGGTTGCCGGAGATGACTTTCAGAGTTCTGATCCTCCCCGATATGTCAGTTGTAGCTTCAAGAAGTACATTTCCTGAAACTCTCTGTTTAAGGGCCTCTGCCGGATAGACCGGAGCTACTTTTTTTATAAGTTTTGGTCTGTAATAAGAAGAAACACGCCTGATGGCCTGTTTGGGCTGACTCTTACCTGCAGCTTTACTTACTGGCAACGAAGGGGGCGACGAAATCTGCTGCAGAAGTGGGGAGATCTGAATCTGGTAACCTGAAAGAGATACGGTTAATGCAACCATGATAAACAGTGTTATTACTGATACACTACCTTTAAGTCTGGTTTCCATTCTTCTCTCTTTTCTTACTATTTCCACGATTCTCTCTTTAATACTCATTGGAGCAGAAGAGAAATTCAGAATTCCCGGAGTCTCTTTTCTGGCAATAAGAGCTTTTTCAGCAAGAGCTGTCAGATATTTAGCATATGTGAGTGGTGTGCTTCTGCTAATTGCATAATTATCTGCGATATGTTCTCTAATACCAGAGAGATTACGATTCAGCATATGAACAAAAGGATTCCACCAGTATATTGCTGCAGTAATTCTCTGTATAAGTCCTGTGAACTGGTCTCTGTGATAAATATGGGAGAGCTCATGATCAAGTATTGCTGCAATTTCCTGCTCACCAGACTCCTTTATCATTGATTCAGGTATTATTATAAGTGGGCTGAAGAAACCAGCGGAAACAGGAGAATTGATCAGGTCTGATATATAAATACCTCTGAACTTTATGTCGGAAAATCTGGCAAGAGATCTGGTAAGTATAAGATTAAGTCTTTTTGAGGGGAAGGGAATTGCGCTGTTAACAAGTTTTACTGTCTTTCTTATTCCCAGAGCCAGTTTAATGAACATAAACAGTGACCCCGAAAGCCATGTTACGAATATAAGATCTTCTATGCTGATTGTGCTTGAGAAGTTGTTGTCTGCAGCTGCTTTTGCAGCTACTGAGATTTCTATTTCCTGCAGAACTATCTTGTGAGCTGGAGATAATATCTCTGCAAAGGGGAGAATAAAAGCCATAGCGGTTATTATTATCAGGGATATTACAATGATTCTGCTTCGCAGGGGAGGAGATGATTTTTTAAGTGACACGGTTATTCCCCATACAAGAGCTGTGATTACAAAACTCTGAATCAGAAGGTTTATTATCTTTTCAACAGAAGAGATGTCAAGAAGAAACTGATCTATAGTCATGATCGATCCTCCTGTTCTGCTTTAGCAAGGATTTCCTTAATATCTGATAATTCATTGTTTGATATGGATTCCTCTTCCATAAGGCACCTTATTAATGCAGAATGTGACCCGCCGAATAGTCTTCTGCTTATATCTGAAAGCATATCTTTTGTTGTTCTCTGTCTGTCCTGAGTAGCGCTATATAAATAAGATCTACCCTCCTTTCTGTGATTGAGCCATCCGTATTCCGCAAGTCTGGTCATCTGAACCTGAACTGAAGTACGACCTATTTTTTCTTTGCGGTTCTTATTCAACTCTTCATGAACCGCAGCAATTGTTACCTCTCTTTTTTCCCACACTATTTTCATTATCTCAAGATTTGCTTCAGATAATTTTGGTAACTGCTGTTTCATTTAAATCTCCTTGTAACGACATTTGTCGTTAATAGTATATTGCCCGAAAAAACTGTTGTCAACATTATCTTCAATGTAGTGAATTTTTTTTGTTGACAAAACGACATGTGTCGTTTAAATTGATAACGACAGCTGTCGTATCAAGGAGGTCGATATGATTAAAAAATTAGTTGTGATTTTAGTTATCTCTGTTTTTATGCTGAGTATGAGCTATGCAGAAGAGAAAGTTTTAAGAGTAGATAGTAAATCCAGGCCCTTACTGATTAAAAAAGTTAATCCTGTATACCCAAAGAAAGCAGTTGAAAAAAGGATTTCAGGGAATGTGCTGCTTACTGCTACAACAGATATCTATGGCAGAGTAGAAGCTGTAGAGGTTGTGGAAGCGCCGGATGATTTACTTGCTGAAGCTGCTGTAAAAGCTCTTAAACAGTGGGTTTACAAACCCTATCTTGTGAATAAGAAACCCAAAAGAGTCAAGTTTACAGTTAATGTAACTTTTGCTCTGGACAAAAAGAGAGGTGGGTGTTGTGCAAAATCAGGCAGAAAGGTTATGACCCTTAAGGGAGGAAGTGCACCGGAACTCATCAAAAGAGTCGCTCCTTCTTATCCACCTGAAGCCTTGAAGAAAGGAATTGTCGGTGATGTAGTGGTAGAAGCAGTAAGCGATACTGAAGGCAGGGTGAGAAGCCTTCAGGTAACTAAATCTCCAGATAAGCTTTTATCAACAGCAGCAATTGCTGCGGTTAAAAAATGGAAATATAAACCATATATAGTTGATGGAGAAGCTGTTCCGGTTAAATTTTCTGTAGTTGTAACCTTTAGTCTTAATTAGCGTCTAACTAATATTACCTACAAATTTTTTCGTTATATGGGCATAGCGGGCTGCGTCGCTATGCCCATTTATTTTTTGAAATAACTCAAATAGAAGTCATATTCATGGCTAGTATCTAGCTCAAGGTACACAAAGAACCAGTCTTCGCCTTATTTTGATGACGCTGGCACCGTCGCCCATCTCTAATCGTTGTTCGCAAGCTCACTACTCCTGCTGAAAGCCCTGACAAACACAGGTGATATTATCTGTACAACAATGTGTCAGTCCGTGCTTGTCTATGTTTGTCTGTGTGTGTCACGGCGTAGCTTTAGCGAAGATGGATTCTTTGTGTGACTTAATGACAGGCAGGCTATCTTTTTGAATCTTTAAACTAGTGCCATTTGTGTCAGTCTTTGTGCTCCTGGTAGCAGGTAAGCTTTAAAAGAAGATTTCAATTTTTGTCTCTCTGGTCAGGTTTTTTACTTTTGTTGATGTAGATTCCTGCCTGTTCAACTATTTGGATTTACGTGCTGATGAATAGTAAAATAAAATTGAAAAAAAATTTTATTTTTTTTTAAAAAACTCCTTTTCGTTACTGGTAGAGGGTTTTGGGGAATTGTGGAAATATGTGGATAAATCATGCCAGACTCTCAAAATCATTTATTAATGGGGTTCTCCGTATATGTGGGTTGTCAAAGTGCCCGACCACTATATCTTGTGTGGCTCCCTTGACAATTTTAAAACCCTAAACTATCATCTCTGTACGAAGCTTCGGGAAGAAATTAAGGAGAAATTTTAGATGAGCAGTGAAATCTTCATTCAAAAAAGAGATGGAAGATACGCCGCTTTCGAGTATCAGAAAATTACGGAAGCAGTAAAGAAATCCTTCAAGTCAGTCGGGAAAAAAGACGACAACAGAGCATCAGAAATTACCAGAAAAGTGGTTGAACTTCTTTCAAAAAGATTTTTTGATTACGCGATAGTTCCCGGAGTTGAAGAGGTACAGGATGTAGTAGAAAAAATCCTCATCGATGAGAATGAAGCAGCAGCAGCCAAAGCATACATCCTTTACAGAGAAAAACGCGCAGAAATGCGTGATATGAAGAGAAACTTCCTTGATGGAATTAAAGTCATTGATGAGTATATAAATATGAATGACTGGAGAGTTAAGGAAAACTCCAATATGTCTTACTCTCTTCAGGGACTTAACCTCCATATTTCATCCAAAATTGTTTCAAAATACTGGCTGAGAAAGTTATATCCACTTGAAGTGAGAATGGCTCATGAAGAGGGGGATTTTCATATACATGACCTTGGTATTCTGGGGCCTTACTGTGTTGGCTGGGATCTCGAAGATCTCCTGAGAGTAGGTTTTACCGGTGCAAGAGGTAAAATCGAATCTCATCCGGCAAAGCATTTCAGAACAGCTCTGGGGCAGATTGTTAACTTCTTCTATACTCTTCAGGGTGAAGCAGCAGGTGCTCAGGCCTTTTCAAATTTTGATACCTTACTGGCTCCTTTTGTAAGATATGATAACCTTGGTTATAAAGAAGTCAGGCAGTCTATGCAGGAGTTTGTATTTAATCTGAATGTTCCCACAAGAGTTGGTTTTCAGACTCCTTTCACAAATATTACTATGGATCTTGTTGCTCCCAGTACTCTTAAAGATAAGAATGTTGTTATCGGAGGAGAGGATCAGGAAGAGACATATGGAGAGTTCCAGAAAGAGATGGATCTCATTAACAGAGTTTTTGCAGAGATAATGATGGAGGGTGATGCCAGTGGCAGAATTTTCACTTTCCCAATTCCAACATATAATATTGGCAGAGATTTTGATTGGGAAAATGATGATCTTGAGCCTATATGGGAGATGACTGGAAAGTATGGTATTCCATACTTCGCAAACTTTGTTAATTCCGATATGGATCCAGAAGATGCAAGGTCAATGTGCTGTCGTCTCAGACTTGATAACCGTGAACTGTGGAAAAGAGGTGGCGGACTCTTTGGTGCTAACCCTCTTACAGGTTCAATAGGTGTTGTTACAGTTAACCTGCCAAGAATAGGTTACAGAGCTTCAAATGAAGAAGAGTTCTTTAACATTCTTGATGGTTTAATTGATCTTGCAGTGGAAGCTCTTGAAATAAAGAGAAAAAATATTGAGCGTTTTACAAACATTGGTCTCTACCCATTTACAAAATTTTACCTGAGATCAATAAAGGCTAATACAAGAAATTTCTGGAAGTTCCATTTTTCAACCATTGGTATGGTTGGAATGAATGAAACACTTCAGAATTTTATGGGAAAATCCATTACCGATCCTGAAGGTAAAGCTTTCGCTCTGAAAGTGATGAACCATATGAGGGATCGGATGATGGATGTCCAGGAAAAAACAGGACATATGTACAATCTGGAAGCAACTCCTGCTGAAGGCGCAGCTTACAGAATGGCTATGAGTGATAGAGAAAAGTATCCCGATATCTCTACCAGCGGTACAGCAGAACCTTACTATACTAACTCTGTACACCCTCCGGTTCAGTGCTTTAATGATGTTTTTGACCTTCTTGAGCACCAGGATGATCTACAGACAAAGTTTACCGGTGGTACTGTTGTTCACCTGTTCTTCGGGGAAAGAATCAGCGACTGGAAACTTGTAAGATCTCTTACAAGAAAGATTACTGACAGATTCAGTCTGCCATATTTCTCCTTTACTCCTACATTCTCAGTTTCGCCAACCAGTGGATATATTCCCGGAAAGCATGACTTTGATCCCAATGTTCAGGATAAAGAGAGTATTGAAAAATATGGTGTGGAGATTGAAGTTACAAAAGAGCAGCTCGAAAAGCTTCCAAAGGGTTCATACATTGTTGTGGATGAGGAAGAAGAGAGTGACGACAACATTTACAACTAAGGAGCATTATTATGGAAAATCTTACACGTAACACAAAAGGAGTAACTTGTTCTACAGGTGAAACAGTAAAAATTAAAGTAGTTCCAACTGAGGTTTATTCCAGAGTTGTTGGTTATTTCAGACCTGTACAGAACTGGAACAAGGGAAAAGTAGAAGAGTTTGGTGAAAGAAGCCTGATCGATCCCGTTGTAAAAATATAATTGAATTCTGATTGGAGTTGTTCTGGAGTATAAATGAGAATTAAAGGTTTTACCGGAACAACTCTCATTGATTATCCGGGAAAGATTGCATCTATAGTCTTTACTCAGGGCTGTAGTTTCAGATGCCCCTTCTGCCATAACCCGGAATTAATCAGTTGCTCTGCAAAAGAGACCCTGTGTGCAGGGCAGATTCTTAAAGATCTTTCAAATAGAAAAGGATTTATTGACGGAGTTCAGATATCCGGGGGCGAACCTCTTCTGAATAAAGGTTTGAAAGATTTTATAGAAGAAATCAAAATAATGGGGCTTTCAGTTAAACTGGATACTAATGGATATCACCCGGAAATATTAGCAAACCTCATTGAAAATGGTAGCCCTGACTACATTGCAATGGATGTAAAGAGTTCTTGTAATAAATATAATGAAGCAGCAGGGGTGAATATCGATTTCTCAAGAATAAAAGCATCTGTAGGTGCAATAATGGATTCAGATATCTGTTATGAGTTCAGAACTACCGTGGTGCCAGGTATTGTTGAAACCAGAGATATTGTTGAAATAGGTAAAACAATAGAAGGAGCAGGTAACTACTTTATTCAGCAATTTGTGCCTGACAAAACTCTGGATCCGGTTTTTAGTGATGTGATGCCTTATGACAGGTCTGTTCTTGAAGAGATGAGGCAGCTTGCAGAACCTTATGTAAAAAGGGTTGAGATAAGAACCGCTTAATTTAAATCATTGCTTCAATTCTGGTCAGGCACTCAGCGGCTCCCATAGCTATTCCGGTATTTCCTGCTGGTACTTCAGGCTCTCTTGTGTTGATTCTTATAAGGGTAGCTCCATTTCTGTTAACAACATTTTCTGAAGTCATTCTGACTGTAGGAACAGCAGATCCTGCACCAATTTCTACAATTACAATCTTACTGCCTCTGTTTTTATTAAGCCAGTTGTTGAAGCTTTTCTGCTGCATGGAGGTTCTTGAAGGCAGCCAGTCCCAGTCACCAAACATCATTATATTAGGGCGTGCTACAGATTGACACTGAGAGCACTTCGGAATTTGGGATGTTGTCCTGAAACTATCAGGGTTAACATCAATATTTACCTCTTCAGCACTCCAGATAAAAGTGTTGCACACTCTGGAACACTGAAGGTGATGAATTGAGCCGTGACATTCCAGAATTGCTTTGTCAGAAAAACCGGCTTTCTGAAACTGTCCATCTACATTTGAAGTAAAGACAAAATAGCTCTTTTTTTTCAAACCTATTCTCAGAAGTATATCAAAACCAATATGTGGATTAGTTTCTCTGTACAGATTTAGCCTGTGTCCGTAGAACCCCCAGGCAAATTCCGGGTCGTCGTCAAACCAGTAAGGATTAGCCATATCAGAAAAAGAGAGGTTAAGGTGCCTGTATGGTGGATAGGCATTCCAGAAACCTTCATTTCCTCTGAAATCCGGTAAACCGGAATCTACTCCCATACCAGCCCCGGCGCATATCAGAAGTGAGTCTGCTTCATCTATTTTTTCTGCTGCATCTTTCAGTAGTTGATTCATATTCATGAATTATATTTTCGTTTATTAGTGGCATTTTTGTCAAGGAATACAAATGATCTGTTTAAATGCGGTTTCTTTATGCAGAACCTTGTCAGAACATGCTTTTAATGATATTCTACCTAGTCCATGAAAACAGCAGAAAAAAAAGAAATTACATATAAAGAGATAACTCTATTCTGGTTACCTCTTGCATTAACCTGGCTTATGATGGCAATAGAGCAGCCATTTATACAGAGGTTAATAGCAGATCTGCCGGATCAGAAAAATAATCTTGCAGCTTTTACTTTTGCTTATGCAATTGCACTGATCATTGAAGCTCCTGTGATTATGCTGATGAGTGCTTCCACTGCACTGGTTGAAGATAGAGCTTCTTTTCTGAAACTCAGAAAATATAGTTATATTTTATGTGCCATAATTACCCTGATATTATTAATTCTTCTTATACCAGCAATCTTTGACCTGGTTATAGTAAAATGGGTTGGATTGGATCCGGAGTTAATAGAAATAACCTACACTGCTATTCTGGCACTTATACCCTGGGGTGGAGCTATCGGTTACAGACGACTATACCAGGGGATTCTCATAAGAAAGAAACAGACCCGTAAAGTTACTTATGGAACTTTTGTTCGTCTGGCAGTAATGGCGGGATCAGCTCTCTTAATAGGACTGTTTGATATAAACGGTACTTTGCTGGGAGCCATGGCGCTGTCACTTGGAGTTATTGCAGAAGCAATAGCTATAAGGTTGATGGCCAACGTTTGTGTCAAAGAGTTTATGAGTACTAAGGAAGCGGAGAATAGGGAAGCAAAAGAGATAACCTTGCAGTTCTTTATGAAATTCTATACACCTCTGGCTATGACATCAATTCTGACCCTGGGAGTTCATCCTTTTGTGGCATTGATGATTAATAAGAGTCGTTTCCCAATTGAGTCAATGGCTGCTCTCGGAGTTGTTAATGCAATAACTTTTCTTTTCAGAAGTCTTGGGCTTGCTTATCAGGAAGTTAACATCGCTCTTATAGGAGACAATAACAGAAACTATATAAAATTGAGAAATTTTGCTACATTTCTGGGATTAGGAGTTACTGGAGGCTTAAGTCTTATTGCCTTTACTCCTGTTTCAGGGTTATGGCTGGAACATATTTCCAATCTCAAACCGGAACTATTCAGATTTGCAGCAGGGCCTTTAATGATTCTGGCAATTATCCCGGGGCTTTCTGTACTTCAGTCTTTTCAGAGATCCTGTCTCGTAAATTCCCGTAAAACAGGTGCTATTACCACAGCTACATTTATTGAAGTTGTTGTAATTGGTGTAACTCTCTGGATATCTGTGAGTTTCTTTGATGCAATCGGTGTATATGGTGCTGCAATATCCTATCTTATTGGAAGAGTTTGTGCCAACCTATATCTTATGCCAAAACAGCTGGCAACTGTATCAACAGAACCGGAAGCAAAATGCGCCTGAAGCTGGGATAGTAGTCTCTGATTAATTTGTCTCTGGTGGACAATGTGGACACAATGGACTCTGTGGATGCAAGTGGGCATATTTAAAATAGCCACTGCCGTATAATTGAAAACATAGCGGGAATTACAGATAAAGGTTAACGGGATTATTTCAGATCCCATAAAGAGCACCCGGCTTTGTTTTGACAGACACAGACTGACAAGAATGTCACTAGTTTAAGCATTTGGAGAGCAACATTCTCATCTGGAACGGGCTTTTGAGGCCGTTGAGTTTCCGATGGACCGGAAACAGGCCGAGAGCCCTTTTTCAGAGATGGACCTCTGAAAAATAAAGTGAAAGATGTAGTGTTGCTTCCACTGGTTATAGCCTTTGTTTGTCTGTGCCTGCACTTGCCTGTCAGTGCTGGTTCGGCGTAGTTTATAGGCATGCCTTGCCCATTATTATTGATTTATGAAAGTCCTATAATTCTTTCAGACCATTCTTATCTGAGTAGTAGAGCAGGGATTTGGGTTTTGCCACTTTTTCTGCACTTACTGTGATTGAAGCTCTGAGTCTTTTCTGAACTGCTTCAACATCAGTTGTATTTGTTGAGTGTATAGTGACAAGAGTTTCACCGGTTTTAATTTGATCTCCAACTCTTTTGTGGAATTCAAAACCTGAGCCATGGTCAACAGGATCCTCTTTTTTTCTTCTGCCAGCTCCGGTATCAATTGCTGTCATACCTACTTCGTGAGCATCGATAGAACTTATGTAACCATCAGTATCTGCTTTGAGTTCAGTTACTCTCCGGGCAGAAGGAAGAAGGGAATAGTCTTCGCAAACTTCAGGATCTCCACCCTGGGCTTCAATGAACTGCTTAAAGGTATCAAGAGCTGATCCTGTTGCAAGATGCTGCTCAAGCTTATGGTAGGCTCTTTCAAAATCTGTCTCTTTTCCTGCAGCAATGAGCATTGCAGCTCCAAGACCCAGAGTAACTTCAACGATATCATCTGTTCCATTGCCTTTGAGGGTTTCTATGGATTCAATGATTTCAAGAGAGTTTCCAACTGTGCGCCCCAGGGGCTGATCCATGTTTGTTATAAGTCCGATTGTTTTTCTACCGGAATTGTTGCCAATATCCACCATGGTTCTGCACAATATTTTAGACTGCTCAAGATCTTTAATAAAAGCACCACTACCGGTTTTTACATCCAGAACCAGACCATTGGTGCCAAGTGCAAGCTTTTTACTCATTATGCTACTGGATATAAGAGGTATGCTGCTTACTGTAGCTGTTGAATCTCTCAGTGCATAGATCTTTCTGTCAGCAGGTACTATATTTTCAGTCTGTCCACAAACAACCATATTGGTGGATTCAAGAACAGATCTGAATTTATCCGGTGTAAGATATAGATCCATCCCTTTTATAGATTCAAGTTTGTCAAGAGTTCCGCCGGTATGACCAAGTGCTCTTCCTGATAGCATTGGGACTTTTATTCCGTAAGACGCAAGAAGAGGGCAGACAGTAAAACTTATTTTATCTCCTACTCCGCCAGTACTGTGTTTGTCAATTTTAATACCTGATACTGAATCCAGAGGAATTGTATCGCCGGAATCTTTCATAATTGCAGTGAGGTCTTTTAGTTCCCGGCTACTGAGACCTTTCAGGTAGATCGCCATAAGAAGGGATGCGACCTGATAATCAGGTACCGTTCCGTTGACATAGCCTGAGATGAAGTAGTTTATCTCCTCTGCAGAGAGTTCTCCGCCATCACGTTTGCGTGATATTATCTCGTACATTCCTCCGGTAATCATATTACTGGACTCCGATAATTTTTAAACCGGAAGAGGTACCGATTCTTGTAGCACCGGCATTTATCATTTCGATGGTTTTTTCGTAATCTCTTATGCCACCGGAAGCCTTAACTCCTATTTTTCCGTTAGCAACTTCTGCCATTATGTTTACAGCTTCCACAGTTGCACCGCCTGTACCAAAACCAGTTGAAGTTTTAATAAAATCGGCTCCTGCATTCAGTGAAATTTTTGATGCAGTTCTTATCTCTTCAGCTGTCAGATAACAGGTTTCAAGAATCACTTTAAGAATAATATGGGAGGGAACGGACTCTTTTACATAACGGATCTCTTTCTCTGCAGTAAGAAAATTGGCTTCTTTAACTGCTGAGATATTTATAACCATATCTATCTCTCCTGCACCGTCAGCAACAGCTTTGATAGCGCCGGCGATTTTAGTTTCTGCAGGAGCTGCTCCAAGAGGAAAATCTATAACTGTACAGGCTTTGGCACTGCTCTCTTTCAGTTGCTCAGCTGTTAATTTAACAAAGTATGGGTTGATGCAGACTGAAGCAAAATTATATTCAGCAGCTTCTCTGCACAATCTTTTTACATCTTCAGATGATGCATCGGCTTTTAAAATTGTGTGGTCAATATATCCTGCTAGTTCTTCTGGTTTTAAAGTCATTATTTATACTCCTTAAGTAGAAATGTCAGTGGGAGAATCTCTTCCAGAGTCATTTCCACTTTTTCTTCGTTTCTATTATACATTACGATTTTTGTATCGGGTTTGGAAAATTCAGCAATAACCTGTCTGCATGCACCACATGGAGGAAGAGGTTTTTCTGTATCCCCAACAATTACTATTTCTTCAATATTGTGCTCACCATCTGCTATCATGCCGGCAATAGCGTTTCTTTCAGCACACATAGTAAGTCCATATGAGCTGTTTTCAACATTACAACCTGAATATACTTTACCAGAGGATGTTCTTAATGCTGCGCCTACTTTGAAATCGGAATATCTGGCATAAGCATTTTTTTGCACCTTTTGAGCTTCTTTTAATAGTTTTTTCATGGAAATATTTTAGTTTAAGGCTCTTTACTTGTCAAATAATATGGGTTTCGTAATTTTTTTGTAATGTCTTTGACAAAACTATACCTCTATGTTAGCTTGCAGAAGAGGTGAAAAATGGAGATATTTGATAATATTACTGAAAGTGTTAAATACCTTAATGAAAAAGGCATTAAGAGTGTAGATACCGGGATAGTGCTTGGCTCAGGGCTTGGGGATTTTGCAGATGAAATTGAAAATAAACTGGTAATTGATTATGGTGATATTCCGGGTTTTAAGAGAGTAAAGGTAACAGGGCATGCTGGTAAGCTGATTGTTGGAACTGTTGAAGGAAAGCGGGTTGCTGTTATGCAGGGAAGGTATCATTTTTATGAAGGGCACTCAATAGAAGATGTGGTTTTTCCTGTGAGAGTACTTGCTGGGCTGGGAGTAAAAAATCTTCTGCTCACAAATGCTGCAGGAGGAGTTAATAAAAGCTTCAGGCCTGGTGATCTGATGGTTTTAACTGATCATATCAACCTTATGGGAGCAAATCCTCTTACAGGGCCAAATGATGATCGTCTTGGAGTGAGGTTCCCGGATATGAGTGAAGTGTATGAAGCTGGTTTCAGAAAAACTATTTTTGATACTGCTGACACACTGGGACTTAAGCTACAGAAGGGAGTATATGCCGGAATGAAAGGGCCATCTTACGAGACTCCTGCAGAAATCAGAATGCTTGATGTAATTGGTGCAGATGCTGTAGGTATGTCAACTGTACCTGAAGCTATAGCTGCAAGACATATGGGGGTTATTGTGGCAGGGATATCATGTATCACAAATATGGCTGCTGGTATTTCAGGTGGATTACTTGATCACAGTGAAGTTACTGAAACAGCACAGATGGTTAAAGGGAATTTTATAAAGCTTTTGAAAGAGCTAATCAAAAATATATAAAAAAAAGCCTTCCGGGGTTACCGGAAGGCTCTATATCAATCAGTTCTGATTGTTTCTTAGAATTTGTAGCGGATACCCAGCTGAGCTCTCCATCTTGAGAGAATCTGGTTAATTGTGTATCTCGCATCTTTTTCGGTAGCATTACCGTTGAACTTAAAGGTTGGTTTACCGGTTTCTTTATCATAACCAGCAAATTCCAGTGGCGCATCGTCGTACTGAACGTAACGAAGAACCCCTGAATCCTTGTCAAAGAGGTTCAGCAGATTTTCGATGTTGAAGATCAGCTGAAGTTTATGACCTTTCATTCCTGGAACAGGAAGATCCTGGGTGAATTTGAGGTCAACTCTGTGGTTCCATGGGTCTCTGCTTGCGTTTCTTGGCATAATCTGACCTCTGTGTTTGTCAAGAGCAGGGTCGCTGCTGATGTACTTGTCAAGGTCAGCCCATGTTCCTTTTACAAGGATGATATCGTTTTCATCTTTTGGTACATAGATAGAGTCGTTTGAGTAGCCGTCTCCATTGTAGTCATATCTGTATCTTGTTGAGTAAGGTCTACCTGATCTTCCCTGATAGAATACAGAAATTGTTGTAGGAGCGTTTTTGAAGAATTCAAAACGTTTAGAAGCTGACAGAACGATTCTGTGTCTTGTATCGTGACTTGAATATGTAAGTTCAGGTTTGTTTGGATCTCCTGAAGTTACATTGTACTTCCAGTTTGAAAGAGCCTGTGAAGATGTACCACTGAAGAGGTCTTTTGACATACCATATGTGTATGATGCGTTAACCATATTTCCTCTGCCCCAGTTCTTCTGTAACTGGAATGAAAGAGTATAGTTATAACCTTTACTTGTATTTTCAAGAAGAACTACATCGTTAAAATCTTCGTTAACGAAAGTAGGTGCAAATCTTGAACCATATGTGTGTGTACCATACATCGCTCTACCATCAGCCTGTGTTTCACCAGTAGGTGCCAGGTTGATGTTTTTGTACATAATTGCGTTGATATCTTTTGTGTAGATAAATTCAACTGTACCGATGAAACCAAGAGGAAGTTCCTGGTCAATCGCGATATTTGTTCTCAGAACCTGAGGGAATTTGTAATCTTTATCGATCAGGTTGATAGTTGCAGTACGGTTACCTGTAACATCAGGCTGGTTGAGTGGATCAGCAACAAAATCAAAGTCGCCGTAGCCTTTGTATTCTCTCTGAGTCATACCAGTGTTTGAGTACTGGTTTGAGAGCCATACGTAAGGAGTTCTTCCTGAGAAGATACCAATACCACCACGTACCTGTGTCTCTTTGTTACCGCTAACATCCCAGTTGAAACCTAATCTTGGTGACCAGAGGATCTTTCCATTAGGAGTCTGGTTTGTTTTGATACCAAAAGCTGCTTCTACATCTGGGTTTGCCGGAGGATCATCCGGGAACAGAGGAACGTCCATTCTTACACCATAGTTCAGAGTAAGGTTTTTAGTTACCTGCCATTCGTCACCTACGAAGAAACCAAGCTGACTTGCGTTGAATTTAGCAGCTGCGTTTGGATCATCAGTAATTGACCATACTTTTTCATATTTTGAAGCAAGACCTTTTTCGAAATCGTCAAGGTTGTCAAAAGTATATGAACCAAATGCTTTTTTCAGGAATACATTATCAAATTTGAAGAACTCATTGTGAGTACCAATGATGAATGTGTGATTTCCTGAGAAGATAGTCAGAGTATCTGACAGTTCGAGAACATCCTGATCCAGGCTGTTTCTTGTTGAGTACTGTTCAGTACCTGCACCAAATCCGGGATCCTTAACATATACATTAGGGAAATCTTCTCCCATACCTGTTCTTTTGTCACGGATTGTTGTGTAGTTTATTCTAAGTTCATTGAAGAGTGACTGGCTCAGAGTTGAGTTCAACTGGATAACAGTTGAGTTTGATTTACTCTTCATCAGGTAACCACCGTTGCCAAATGTGAAAGAGTATTTGCTGTTTCTTCTGAGAATGTCTCTCTTAGCATTTACATAGTTGTGTCTGACAGTTAATCTGTGGTTTGTGTTGATGTTCCAGTCTAAACGAACAAAGAGTTTGTCACTCTTGATTTCATTTGAAACTTCATCATAACTGCCTGCGTCATAACCGTAGCCTTTCAGAATTGAGATAAATCTGTCAGCATCTTCTTTGTTACCCCAGTCATTAGCAGCACCGGAACCATCGATATAGTAATCTTCAGGTTTTTTCTCTTTTGACATTTCACCACTGATAAAGAAGAATAATTTATTCTTTATGATTGGTCCGCCAAGAGTAAAACCACCGATCTTTTCGCTGAATTCAGCAAAATCGTAATCACTTGGACCTTTACCTACGAGATCCTGGTTTCTGCCGAAGTAGTAAGCTGAACCGTGGAATTTGTTGGTACCACTTTTTGTGATAACGTTAACACCACCACCAGTGAATCCACCGTGTCTTACATCGTAAGGAGCCATAACAATCTGGAATTCCTGAATAGCATCGAGACTGATTGGAGTTGTCGCAGTCTGACCACCAGGAGTACCGCTGTCACCAAGACCGAAGAGGTCGTTGTTCTGTGCACCGTCAATCTGGATGTTGTTGTATCTGGTGCTTCTTCCACCAGCACTGAAAGATCCTGATTCTTCACCACTGGCAAACTGAGGCGCCAGACGTGTAAAGTCACTGATTGAACGTGAAATTGAAGGTAGGTTTTCAATAGTTTCGTTTGAAACGTTCTGTGCAGCACCGGTTCTTGATGGATTGATAACAGGTGTTGATGCTGTAACAACAATCTGACCCGCATCTATGGTAGCGAGGTTGAGAACGAAGTTAAGCTGCTTTTTTTCACTCAGCTTGATTACTACGTTTTCTTTCTTTTCGGTACGGAATCCGTCAAGCATAGCTGTAATAACGTAAGGACCACCAACTTTAACAGCTGGCATGAGGAACTTACCATCTTCTCTTGTTACTGCGACGAACTCGGTTCCTGTTGGGTTATGTAACGCTTTAACTGTTACACCAGGTAGAGCACGACCGTCAGCATCAAGGACGGTTCCACTTAAAGCACCTGTGGTCGCACTCTGGGCAAAAACTGCTGCAGGAATTGCCAGAAGGAACACAAGTGTCAGTAATAGACATTTTTTCATAAAGTCACCTTCCCTTTTTGGTTGTGTTTTTATTGCAAATTTTTTGAAGTCCGTTTTTTTGAACAACATCTGAATATTTTATATTTTTTTTTACAAAAAAGCGAGAAATTTCAGAGGATTTTTGCTGTTTCTTTGCATAAAATCCAAAGTATTGTATTGAATCTGATAAGTTTTTCATCTTTTTCGATCAATTATAGGGTCATTATCGTTAGTTTTGAGTTAAAATTCCTCCGAATTTGTGTTTATTTCTATATATGCATCTTCAGGATTTTCTTTTTCATCTTCATCAGATGATGCAAGTTTCAGTTGATATTCGGCATCTACCACATCACGATTGATGAGTTCTATTCCTTCTCTTAGTTTTGATTTAAGTTCTGATGATACCGGAGCCTCCTCAAGTTCACGCATAACCTGCAGTGTCATTCTGAAATACCGGATTATTTCACCTTCATCTGACTGCGCCAGTTCAAGCAGAGTGGGGAAGGTTGCTTTCTTCATCCATAAAACAAGTTCATAACTGAGATCAAAATAGATTTTTTTACTCAGAGGAAAAATGTTGAACTGTTTCTCCAGTGCAGGAATTTTATCAATTATATTATTGCTTTTTATATGTAATTTTCTGAGATCAGCAGGTAATTTGGGTCTGTTGGCGCCGGGTTTTGGTTCAAAAACAAGACCCAGGCAGAGAGCCGCCAGTTCATATACTGACAGACCGTTGAGAAAACCTGACATACAAAGTTCTGTCATTGTCAGTTCATGACCGTGAATACGTTTGCCCAGATTGCCTTTTTCTGTAAGAGCGCCATCTTTTATATAACCGCTTTTTTTAAGCAGATTAATTCTGGATTTCATTCTTCTGAACTGGAGGCCATTACTATTGCCATGCTCAATGAAGTAGTGAAAAGATCTGGGATAGATGTCAAGAATCTCATCTCCATACTGTTCATACAGGCTCAGAAGTGTAGCGTAAGATAGATTGAACCGACTCTGAACTGGTTCAGATTTACCACTGAACAGTTTGCTGAGTTCTCTGTGCTGAACTCTCTCTGAATCTATTCTGCTGTATACAAAACCTTCTGTATCTATGCCCCTTCTTCCTGCTCTTCCTGCCATTTGCTGGAAATCTCTTGTTTTAAGGGTTCTGTAGCCTTTACCGTATCTTTTGCGAATCTCATCAATAACAACTGTTCTGGCAGGCATATTGATTCCAAGAGCAAAAGTCTCAGTTGTAAAAATAAGAGGAACAAGTTTTTTGGTAAAAAGCTGCTCAATAGCCTCTTTAAGCATTGGATGAAGTCCTGCATGATGAAAGGCAACTCCTCTGGCAATAAGATACCTCATATCTCTTGTTCTTTCTGCTTTATCAATTTCAAATTTCTTTGTAAGAGTATCAAATAGTTCCAGAGCATCTTCAGTAGGGTAGTTCTGCTCAAGAAGGCTAAGGGAAGATGCCTGTTGTGCAAGGAATTCGCAACGCTTTCTGCTGAAGGAGAAGTATATTGCAGGAAGCCTCTCAGATTTAATCAGGTGTCTCAGAAGGGTTCTTGGTTTGTTTTTGTCCTGCATCTCTTCATGTTTGCCAGCTTTGAAATTTTTCTGTCTGTACTGCTCTTTTTTCTGAAACTGCTGCTTCTTTTTCCCATAAGCAATTTTTTTAAGATTTTTTATATCTGCAGTGATTCTGTTTCTGCACTGAAAGTGGTGATATAGTGGAACCGGGCGGCCTTCTTCTATAATTTTTTTCACAGGATGGGAAAAAATAGAAGACATCCACGCTGTTAACTGACTCAGATTGGGAACAGTTGCTGATAAACCCAGAACTCTCATGTGTTCGGGCATGAATATAAGAGACTCTTCCCATACAGTCCCTCTTTCTACATCGTCAAGGTAGTGTACCTCATCAAAAATAAGCCAGGAGTATTTTCTGAAACTTTCGTCTTTGTCCAGTACTCTGTTTCTGAAGATTTCAGTAGTCATTATAAGAAGCGGGGCATGGGGGTTAATACTGAGGTCACCGGTTACAATGCCTGTTACATCAGGAAAGAGTGTTGAGAATTCGCGGAATTTCTGATTTGAGAGAGCTTTGATTGGGGCTGTATATATGACTCCTTTGCCCTCTTCCACACACTTTTTTATAACGTATTCTGCAATAACTGTTTTTCCTGCACCAGTAGGGGCTGATACAATAACAGAGTTCTCTTTGTCAATCTCTTTTATTGCATCTTTCTGGAACTTGTCCAGTTCAAAAGGGAAAGGGTTCTGCATTTGTTATTCTCCTGCAAGCTGTCCGCATGCGGAATTGAGGCCTCTTCCTTTTGACCATCTGACAACCACTGTAAGGCCTCTGGTACTAAGGAAATCTGAAAACTCCCCAACAGTTTTGTCTGCAGGAGATTTAAAATCTATTCCTGAATTTGTATTGTATGGAATCAGGTTAATTTTGCATGGAATACCGTGTACCATTTTTACAATTCTTTTTGCATCTGCCATTGAGTCGTTAATGCCTCTGATCAATACGTATTCAAAAGTAATGCGATTTATTCTTGTGGTTTCCCTGAAATATCTGAGTATATCTTCAATGGGATATTTTTCTGAAACCGGCATAAGTTCTCTTCTCATTTCAGGAGTTGAGGCGTTTAAAGAGAAGCTTATTTTTATTTTAGGAAAGTCCTTTTCAAACTGGAACAGTTTATCAGTGATCCCTGCAGTGGAAATTGTAATATTCCGGGGGGATATCTGTAACCCCTGGGAATTGGTAATTATGTCCAGAGCTTCTTTAAGGGCATTATAATTGAGTAACGGTTCACCCATTCCCATGAAAACAAGATTTAGTTTACCGTTATAATCTCCCAGAGCTTTTTTCATAGCCAGAATCTGACCGATAATTTCCCCAAAAGTAAGGTTTCTTTTGAAACCAATCTTCCCGGTGGCACAAAAGGCGCATTTTAGTGGGCACCCAGCCTGGGAAGAGATGCAGAAAGTATAGTGTCCTTTTTCCGGTATCAGCACTGATTCTACTTTTAAACCGTCATGAAGCCTGTATAAATACTTGGTTGTGCCCTGCTCATCAACGGCAGTTTTGATAACTTCAGGCAGAGCAGGTGTAAAATTGTCCTGCAGGGTTTTTCTGTTAATTTTACTTATATTTGACCAGAGAGATATATCCTGAATGTTTTTCTGAAAGAGCCACTGTTTGATCTGGGAGGATGTGAATTTTTTCATTCCCAGTTCATCTATAGCTTTATTAAGTTCTTCAAAGGTCAAATCGTAAAAGTTTTTCATTATATGATTGCGCAGGGTTAATAAATAATTATAACATATTTCTTCGTCCGGTGCTTATTAGGGTGCGGTGTTCTCAACGAAACGGATTTCAGGCTGTATGCAGGGCTATCTTTTTTTTATTGAGTAGTTGAAATTAAGATGTCCGGGTATCCCTGTAATGCTGTTTATATAGATTTTAAGCTGTCTGGTGTCTGAATATGCTGGAACAGGGTTGGCAGGCTCTTTACTGGAGAGCTGACTGAATACAGATGATAGTGCTGATTTGAGAAAAGAGTCAAGAGCAGCAAAGTCTATGTCGAGAATAGTTGAAGATGAGTCAGGTGTGAGAATTTCTCTCTTTTCCATTGAAAGTATAAGTGATAAATCAGGGTTAATAATTGGGTCACTGACGGCCTCTTTGCTTCTGAGAGTTTTAAGAAGTGATGTGAGCCATACTACTCTCATGCCGTACAGATCCTCCGGCTGGAGAGCTCTGTTTCTTATTAACACAGGAATTGCAAGGTATGAGGCAATGGCTGATTTCAATCTTTCAAGATAGAACAGTTTTGCCCCACTTCTGAGGGTCACAGATTTAAGGTTTTTCTCTTCCTCATCATAATAGACAGGAAGGGGGCCTGTGAAATGAGAAATTCTCTGAAGTGCTATAAGATCAATGAAATTGTCCAGGGTAACCATATTACTCAAGCTACTATGAAAACATCGTGCAGCCAGAGGCTTGATGGCTTTTTTGAATATTTTCTCAGCGATATCTCTGTATATAATGATTTCCGGTGTACTACTATCTTCTCCTGCTCTGTTGCCTGATATTAAAACTGCAGTTGAAGATACAGGGTGAGATGAATATATGATATCTGCAGTATAGACTGGAAAGATTTCTTTACTGAATGGAACGGATGTGTCTTTTTCAAATGGAAGTATATTCTGGATATCTGTGAAGGATGAGGTAAAAGATTTAAACCTTATATCACTACCGGGATGTCTACGGAAAACGGTGAGGGAGATGCTGTTATCAGCTCTTTTTCTCAGAATAATTTCCGGTGTTCCGGGAGGAATATTGAATGTTGTACCTGTAATGCAGTTAAGGCAATTCTGTTTCAGATCCATGCTCAGTGCAGCCAGGTAGTCGGAATATTTGCTGTTTCCTGTTTTTTTGCTGTGCTTTTTAAGTATATTTGCGATAATTTCTATAGTAGTAAGTTTCGGAGCAGTTACCTTTCGGGATCTTCTCTTTTTTGCCTTCTTTTTCGTTTTCTTATTTTTTCTTTCTTCGAGTGTAAGTGCTATCTCCTGCCAGCATTTGTTGTAGGATATTCTATCGGTGAAAAGTTTTTTATAGTCGTTAAGCACTGGTGTTATGAGAACTTTGTTACGGCTTATTGTAACAAAGTTTTTTTCCTTAGATGTTATAGATATTCTGAAATTCCCTTCTATACCTCTTCTTCTTATGGTTTTCTTACTTAATATATAGCTTTTTTTAAGTGAAGGGTAGGATCTTTTAAGAACAATTTTTTCCCCTTTATCGCTTATCAGGCTTATCTCTACTGGGAAAGAGGAGTTGGTTTCCCAGGTAATTTTTCTGTTATGAGAAGATGCCCAGGTTGTGGTGGAAACAGGTGATGTTATATTCAGGTAGGTTGTTTTGGAAATTCTGAAGGGTAGTGTAGTGTCACTGGCATCAGATTCGTTTGATGAAATTCTTATTGCCAGCTCTCTGCCACTTGTTACCGGATCTTCTTCCATCAGTTTGCCGGTTTTCCAGATATGGTAGTCACTATTAATATCTACTTTTCTGGCAATCCAGCCAAGGTGTTTGTTTTTTTTGAGAAGTTCAATGTTTATTGTTCCCTTTAAACCCGTAGAAGTCCATATAATTTTAAAATCCTGATGATATGGAGCAACCGGAGGTAGTGGCATAACTGAGATCTTTCTGGTGGGATAAATTGTAAATTCAGGACTGAGAGCTATTTTATGGTTCCTGAGAGTAAGTCTTATGCGATATCCTGTTCCGGGACTGATGTTACCCGAATTCCACAGAAAATACTGCCTGCCACTTCCAATCTGTCTGCCAAGAACTTTTTTAACGCTGTTGCCTTTTAAAAGGTCAATTTTAACAGGGAATTCTTCTGATGAGCGCCATGTAACCGGAATTTTATCGCCGGCATGGAAACTGTTGCCATATGCAGGGGAAGTTATTGAAACGGAGTTGCTTTCAGATATAGTGAAGAGTTCTGTTTCTGAGGAGAAATTTCCAGATGAATCCTCAACTGCCAATCTGTATTGTCCTGGTTTAAGATCCTTGAAGCGAACCTTTGAAGTGTCCCATAAAAAGAACCCTTTTTCCACTGGAGCATCAAGAGTTATGGTTTCTGCATGATCATTTCTGTTTTTAAGGTATATTTTAAGAGATCCACTAAGAAGTGCGCTACTCCATTTTATAGGAACAATATTGCCGGAGGGTATCTCTTTTGAGTAATTTTGCAGTTCCAGAAACTGCCCCGGAGCTATTGAAAACTCTTCAGTGGAATCTTCAAAGCCAACAATTTTTATGCTGAACTTCTGACCCTTTTCAAGAGAATAGCCGGTAAGTTGCCCTGTTTTCCACCTGTATATACCTGATGCGGCAGGTACATCTGTGGCAATTGTGCCACAAACAAGATTGTTTTGTAGTAGCTGGAGCGTTATTTTTACAGGCATATTTTTTTCTGACCATTTAATCTTTGTTGTTGAGCCTGTTATGAGAGGAGAATTGTTTCTTAGAAACCGATTCTCTATTTTAACGGAAGAATTCTGTCCCTGAAGGGAAAAAGTAAATACAATTATGAGTATAGTGTAGGTGAAAATGTGTCTGATTCTATTCATTGATCTCTGTAATATCCTGTTTTTTTATAATATTCTATGCAATCTTTAAGAAACATTTTGAAGCCTGCAACAGATGGAATGGCAAGAAGAAGACCCCAGAAGCCAAAAACTGTTCCAAAAAGAATTATAGATATAAGTACCATAAGAAAATGCATCCCAACTTCCCTGCCAACAATTCTGGGATAGAGATACCAGTTCTCAAAAAGTTTGATAACCAGAAAGAGAACTACTATGAGCAGTGTTGGTTGTATTGCCTGAAAATGTGCAGCAGCGATAATGAGAGATATGGACATGCCTATTATTGTTCCTGTATAAGGTATCATGTCTCCCAGTCCTGCAATAATGCCTATTATTATGCCAAAAGGCAGGCCTATAATGGTTAAGCCGGTTGAGTAAAGTACTGATAGTATTACGACAACTATAGCCTGGCCTCTTATAAAAGACGAAAGTATTGAATTAAGCTCAAAAATTCTCTTTTTTAAGCCGTTTCTGTATCTGTAGGGAACCAGATCAATAAGGGAATCATAGATTTTATAGTAATCCTTCAGAAAATAGTATGTGAATACAGGTATGAAAACCAGATAAAGAATGACAATCACTGAGCCGTAGATACTTGAGAAAATATCCGTAATTATCTCGGAAAGACCTGTAGGTATACGGCTGATAAGGTTCTCAATATCTTTCATGAGGTTGATATCCCCGGCAAAGTCCGGGAATGTTCTTGTAAGGTAATCACTGAACCCCTTCACTGTATTTGAGAATTTATATAAAAGGTCAGGTAGTTTCTGTCCAAGATTGATAATCTGTTCAACTATGTAGGGGAGAAGTAGTATATTAACCAAAAAAAAGATAACCAGTAGCAGCGCTATAATTATTGCGGATGCAAAAGCTCTGGATATACCTGTTTTACCTGTAACCATATTTACAATGGGGTTGAACAGATAGGCAAGTATGCCGGAGATAAAAAAAGGAATAGTAAGAAGAGGGAAAAATTTCAGAGATAGTATTGTTGATATTACTGCGAGAGAGTAAAAAAGTGTAATATGTACAGGTAGTGGCAGAGGAAATAGTTTCTTCTTCATTCTGGTTTTAGAATTATCAGAAAACCTCCCGGAAGTAAAGGCGGAAAGCCATTTTTATGAAGCTTTTGGTTGTAGACTTTTATTTTAATATGGAATATAATTTTTCAAAGGGAGGATTCAGTGAACACAATTAAAATTTTAAAAGAATATTCAGATAATGTAATGACCAATTTCCCCTCTATAGTATATTCAAACCTGTACAAAAGAGTTCAGGCTTCAATGCATCTTGAGTTTGAAATAAACGGTGAGACCTATCTGTATTCTCCTCTTTATACACAGATTCGTGGGCCGGAAGGCAATGAAGAGTTGAGTGAATGGGTTGCTGCCAGTGAACCTTTTCTGAATTCATTCAAAGAGTATCTTGTATCATCTCTTTACGTATACAGTGCTCTTGTTGAAGAGAGTTCATATTATGTTACAAACCCACAGAGTATCGTAATTGCAAGAATAACTCATAACAGGGATCACAGATTTGAGATTAAATATTACGTTCATTACAAGGATGAGTTACTGAAATCTTATGCTGATAAGATCTATATTGGCAGGGATTTTATAAATCTCAGAAAATTTGAGCGCAAATATCTGGGATTAAAAAAGTATTTTCTCTCTCTGATTGAGCAGGATCAGAAAGTTCAGGAAAGAGCAAAACAGAAACTCAGATATTATGACGATTACAAAGAGACTTATCTCGATGAAATTGAATATCTTACAAAAGAGGCTTTCAGAGAAGCGATGGACCGTGTAAGGCTGTTCAGGGATCAGAAACTTAGTGATATTTCAAAAGTTAAATCTCTGGAAGTTCTTGATGAAATACACTATCTGCATAACCTCATGATTGAACTCAGGGATATTACTCAGGAGTTTGACAGCAGGTTAAGACTGAGAGGCGAAGTAGCCTTTGTTAAATATCTCATTAAATATTCCAAGGATATTACAGATACTATCCGCTATCTGAGAAAACTCTCAACACTGCTGCATTTGAAAATATCAAATTATAAAATATACTGATTGTATGTCATACAATCTTTCTGATAGACCGGAAGAACTTGTTGATAAGATCTTCCGGCAGGCAGTTGACTCTGTTATGCCGGATTTTCTTATGAAAAAAACTGTAACATTTAACAATGGGGTTTTATCAGTCCAGAATATTAACTACTATACAGATTCCTATGAAAAGCTTCATGTGCTGGGTTGCGGGAAGGGAGTTGAATCTTTTTATAATGGCTTTAAAGCTATAGTTGATCGTGAGATTGATGGTGGACTTCTTATTGCTCCTTCTCCCTCTGTTGAGAAAGATGGTAATATCCATTTTCTGAAAGGTACTCATCCTGTACCGGACAAGTTCAGTCTCAATGCAGGTAAAGCTATCTGTTCCTATGCCAGAGATAGTGTTGGAGATAAAGATCTTGTTGTGTTTCTGCTAACCGGCGGAGCTTCAAGCCTTATGGTTAACCCTGCAGAAGGTCTGGAATTAAATGATCTTGCTGAGATGAACCGTATGTTACTGGAATCGGGAGCAGAGATTGAAGAGATAAACTGTGTCAGAAAGCATATGTCTTCCCTGAAGGGAGGGCGTCTTGCAGAACTTCTTTTTCCCGCAGAAATAATTGTACTTGTTCTTTCTGATGTAATAGGTTCACCTCTTGAATCGATAGGATCAGGCCCACTCTATGGGGATTCTACGGATTTTAATGATGCATGGGAAGTGCTTAAGAAGTATAAAATACTTGAAAAAGCTGATCATAAAGTTATTCACTATTTCCTTGAGGGACAGGAAAAGGGGAATATGGATACTCCGAGACCTGACTCAGATAAGTGCAGGAATGCAAGGCATTTTGTATTAGGAGAGAATTACAGGGCTCTTGAAGCTGTCAGAAACTGGGTAACTTCTGCTGAAGCCAGTTGCTATATCTTAACTTCAGGAGATTCCGGGGAAGCTTCTGTAGCTGCGGGTTTTTATTGTTCTGTTCTTAAAGAGATTCTTCGAACAGGTAACCCTTTTAAAACTCCCGTAGTACTTCTTGCAGGGGGAGAACTGACTGTTACTATAAGTGGAACTGGTAAAGGCGGGAGAAATCAGGAATTTGTACTTGCAGCTCTTGAAGAAATGAAGGATGTGAACGGGAGATTTCTGATCGCCAGTTTTGGTACAGATGGGATTGACGGGCCTACAGATGCGGCTGGAGCCTGGATTAATCATGAAACCTTAATGAAAGCTGAAGCTGAAGGTCTTAATATAAGAGAGTATCTGAATAATAATGATGCCTGGAATTTTTTCAAAACAACAGGAAATCTTATAAAAACCGGGGAAACCGGTACAAATGTCATGGATGTCAGAGTTTTTATTGCAGGATTCTGATGTTTTTCTCAGTTTATAAGTTGGTTAAATTGCTTTTGAGAATACACTAATCTATAATTCCTTTTGCAGCAGAAGGAAGTTTATGAAAACAACGATAAACGGCACTATTGTGGAGATATTCAGTGGAGCCTGTGTACTGGACGTATTGAGAGTGTGGTCCCTGAATAGCTGTAGTACAGCAGCAATCGGCTACCTCACAATAACTGATGTAAATGGTAATGAGGTTGAGCTTGATGGAGCTGTTACCGAAGGCTGCGAATTTCATGTAAAGGAGATTTCAGAAAATGATTCAGAATAACAGAATAAAGAATGTTCTTGTTTCAATTATGTTCCTGCTGTTTGCTGTAACGGTAAATGGCGAAGAAAAGAAGATAACAATTTTTCATATTAATGATCTGCATGCCAAGATAAACAATCTTGCAAAAATGGATGCTGTAGTAGATAAAGAAAGAGCAATCAATAAACGGACCTTTCTTTTTAATGCAGGGGATAATTTCAGTGGTAATCCTTATGTAGATCAGGCAGATCCCAAAGGCGAACCGGTTCTTCAGATTTTTAATAAAATGGGATTTGATGCTTATGTGATAGGTAATCATGAGTTTGATTATGATCAGAAAATACTTTCCGGTTTTATGAAGAGAGCTGCTTTTCCATTTGTGTGTGCCAATTTTAAGGTAAAGTCAAAGGGTATTCCCCAGCCACCACCTTTTGTTATTGTTGAGAAAGGCGGGGTTAGAATCGGGGTAATTGGTATGATACAGATTGAAGAATCTAATGGTCTCCCCAGTACTCTGCCATCAAAAGTCAGAAACATAAGTTTCACCAGAGCAGATCTTATGATCGATAAGTTTAAACATCTTAAAGAGAAGTGCGATCTGGTGATTGTTCTGTCACATCTTGGATTTGAGTCAGATAAGATTCTGGCCAGAAAAGCTGGATGGGTGGATATGATCATTGGGGGGCATTCGCATACAACCTTAAAAAAACCTCATATGGAGAACGGAGTTATTATTGTTCAGGCAGGAGCTCACGGTAAGTTTATTGGAAGAGTGGATCTTACTGTAAAAGATAATAAGGTTGTTACTGATTCAGGTAAGCTTATTAAACTTTCTGCAATATCAGAAGAGAGTGGTGATATTAAGAAACTTATAGATAAATTTAACAGCAATCCTGTGCTTATGCAGAAACTTGCAGATCTCCCGGAAGCTGTTGAGGGTAAAGAAGCTCTGGGCTCAATGGTTTCAGATATAATAAGAGAAAAATATAACCTTGATATGGTTTTCTATAATAGTGGTGGTATCAGAATTAAAAAAATCGGCCCCGTTGTGCGTCTGAAAGATGTCTATGCTATGCATCCCTTCGGTAACTATGTTGTTAAACTTAATATGAGCTACGATGAGGTGGCGGGACTGATAAAAAGTGATTTTGACAGGCATAAAGATGTAGATTTCCTGATCTCAGGCTTCCGTTACACAGTAAATGTTAAGGAAGATGGAACCTTTGGCAGTGTGGATATGTTTGATCTTAAAGGCAGGAAAATTGAGAAGGATAATTCAAAACGCTATAAGGTCGGTATTACCAATTATGTACTTACATCTACAAAGTTCAGGCATGAAGATCCTGGTAAATCTACATATGAAATAGTAGCTGAAATAGTAAAGAGCGGAATTGGTAAGGTAAAAAATCCTGCACAGTATCAGAACATTAGCCGTACAGGTAAGAAGTTTACAGGAGGAGCTCCTGTAGCTGGTAGGAATCTTCCGGTAGCCCTTGCAGGGAACCAGTCTTTCAGAGAGAGTTCAAGTGCCGGCAATTTTGCGGCAGACGCATTGAGAGTGGTTAATAAAACTGATTTTGCTTTTTATCCATCCAGATTGATAAAGAGGGGATATATTGTTCCTAAAGGTTCTACTCTGAAGAGTAGTCAGCTTAAAGAGATGTATAAGTACTGTGACAGAAACCGCGCAGTGATTGTAGAGATGAAAGGTAAAGATATCAGAGAGTTTCTTCTGAAACGCTTCAGCTTCAGGCATAAGGTTGATGTTCAGGTTTCAGGTATGAGTTATGATCTTCGGGTAAATTCAGGCAATCATACAGTTGTTATCAGTATTAAGATAGAAAATGGTACTTTTGATGAGAATAAGATTTATCGTGTAGCATTCAATGATTACGATTTTGATAAATACTATAACCTTGATGGTATTGCTCAGAAGGTTAAGAGAAGTAAAATAAGTGTGATGGATATTTTTACTGACTACTTTTCAAAACATGAACTTGATAAACGTATTCTGAAAGAGAGAAGAATCACAGTAAAAAAGGGAGCATAAATTAAATGGCACAACTCTATTTTCGATATTCAACAATGAATGCAGGTAAATCTGCAGAAATTCTTAAAATTGCACATAATTATGAGGAGCAGAATAAAAGAGTAATGCTCTTCTCTCCGTCTATAGATGACCGTTATGGAACAGGTAATATCACTTCACGTCTGGGGTTAAGCCGTGAAGCCCATATTATTGATGGAAGCAGTGCGGTTTATGAGATGGTGGAGTCAGAGCAACCGGATTGCATTCTTGTTGATGAAGGTCAGTTTTTAAGCAGAGCAAATGTGCTGGAACTGACAAGAGTTGTGGATGTACTGAATATACCTGTAATTGTTTATGGCCTTAAAAATGACTACAGAAATCAGCTGTTTCCAGGTAGTGAAGCTTTACTGTTACTGGCAGATAAGATTGAAGAGATTAAGGCTGTATGCTGGTATTGTACAAAAAAGGCTACGATGCTTATAAAGTTTCAGGATGGTGTTCCTGTTAATGAAGGTGAACAGGTTGAGATTGGTGGTAATGACAAATATGTATCAGTTTGCCGTAAATGTTATTCACGGCATGTGAGGCTTAAGTAGTTTTAGAAAATTACACTGGTACTATTGCTTCCGGATTTAAAATAGTCTTCAGCAACCCTCTTCTCATCAAGAGATAAATAGCGGGCATATGTTTTAACATATGCTCTTACATATGCAGCAGGAGGGAGTTTGCTTAACTCTTCTGCTTCAATATACTCCAGTAGCCGTACAGGTATTTTACTTGAAAAGGCAATCTCGTGAAGAGTTATTCCCATAACCTCTCTTGTTATTCTGAGTGCTTCACCGTTATAGCATTCGAATTCGGGAATCTGATTCTGTTCCACTCTGTTTTTCTGTGATTCTGTTTTCTCTTTCTGTCTGCTCTGGTAAAACTCAGTCAGTTCTTTATAAGCCTCTTCAAGTTCTTCAAGAATATCATTACTTGATACTGCTTCATCTGATTCAGTTGCAGCAGTAATGATAGATGATTCAGAAGAATAGAGAGCTTTAAGATGGTGGTATGTCTTCTTTATCTCATCTAAAGTAGTTGTTTCGTTTAATTCCAGTATTTTAAGGTGTTTTTTTATTTCAGGTGTTAATTCAGACATGTTTAATGTTTCCTATTTGCATCTGCTCTTCATTAATAATGTTTTCTGTAACTCTGGATGTCTCCTTTTTTATTCGTGGAGAGACTCTGAAGGTGGTGGAGGTTTGCATAATACTCATATTCCGCCAGAATGATTCATCGTATCCAATAAAGCCTGAGTAGAGAGCTTCGATGCCAAGATGTTTTATGCAGAGACTTTTTATGGAGAATCCTTTGAGGGCTTCCTGTGAGTTCCTGACTTTATTAAGAATGATATTTATATTGAACTGTGCAAGCTCTTTGACAACAAGCTCAACAGAGTCGGGGCCTGTATCTTTAAGCTGTTCAATAAGCTCAGGTATATTTTTAATACCATTAGACTGTCTGTTCTTCCATAGATCTTTGGCACTGTTTTTCAAACCGTATATTCCAAGAAGGAAATTGAGTTTTCTGAAGTATGTGTTCTTTATAAAGTGGAACAGATTCTCTATTGCTGTGATTTCTGGATTGGTTACAGTAATCATTCTGTCTGCAAGCAGAAATATATCTATTGTGTTGTAGTTGGAGCCGCCTCCCAGATCAAGAAGTATATAGTCTGCTTCAAGTTTTTTTACATGTCTGAGAAGTTTCATCTTCTGAGTGTACTTAATGTTCTCAGAAGAGAAAGAGTTGTGATCTCCGGTTATTACTCTTATATTAGGGAACTCTGTATCAACAAGAAGTTCCGGTAGGGAAATCCCGTCTTCAAAAAAGAGATTAAGGGATTTATGAGCCTTTTTGATATTAAAAAATGAGTGAACATTGGCTCCACCAAAATCGGTGTCAATAAGAATGACTTTTTTGCTTAGCAGAGCCAGGTTAATTGCTAACTGGCAAAGGGTAAAGGTCTTTCCTGTACCACCCTTACCTCCGCCAACAGCCCAGATTTCTGCCTGCTCTTCATTGTTTTCCGGGAGCCAGGCGTTATTATCCATCTGGTTATTCTATATCTGCTGTAACTTTTACTACTGAAACGTGGTGTCTGTAAGCGTTTGACTTAACTTTTATAAATGTAGTAAAAGATTTTTTTTCCATTGGTCTGAATGAAACAGGTACTGTTATAGATTCACCTGGTTTTATATACATAGCAGGAAACTCCACAGAAAGCATAGGGTTATGTGTAACTTCATATATCTTAAGTGTTATAGTTCCTGTATTTTTTATACTGAATTCTTTCTTATATACCTGATTTAGTTCTGTTTTACCGAAACTTAGTCTTGAAGGTTCAAACTGAATCTGAGCAAAATCCTTTAATTTAACATTACCGGCAACACGAAGTGATATATAGGGAGACCCGTCAGAATTTGAAGAAACCGTTATAGATTTTATTATTCTTCCGTTATATCCTCTTGAGTAAAATTTAACAGGAATAATACCTTTTTCACCAGGTTTAAACTCATTTTTCTCCAGTTTGGATGCAAGGCAGCCACAGGAGCTTTTAATCTTTTTTATAATAAGGGGAGCATCTCCCTGATTCTCAAATTCGAATGCCACATCAATGACTTTACCAGCATCAATTTCACCGAAATTAACAGTTGTTTCTTTGAAAACCATTTTCGCCTGAGAGAAAAGCGAGATAGACACAAGAAGCATAGATGTAAGTAGTATTAGTTTTTTAATTACCATGTTTCTCCTCCAGTTCAATTATTTTATTTTCAAGTTTCCGTATTCGCTCTACATACTCCTCGAGGTTGCGGAAAATAGCAGATCCTTTTCTCCACTGGCGTATGCTCTGATATGGATAGCCGGCAAAAATACCTCGTTCGGTTATATTACCGGTTATACCAGTTTTACCGGCAGTCATAACGCCATCACATATTTTAATATGATCTCCAACTCCGGTCTGGCCTCCCATAATAACGTTTTCGCCAACTTCTACAGAACCTGAAAGCCCTGACTGTGCAGAAATTGCTGTCCCTTTTCCAACTTTCGTATTATGTCCTATCTGAACAAGATTGTCCAGTTTAACATACTCTTTGAGTTCAGTTTTTCCCAGAGTTGATCTGTCTATACATACATTAGCTCCTATTTCGCAATGATTACCTATAACAACTCTTCCTTTCTGGGGGATTTTTACAGGTGTTCCGTCTGCAAGTCTGGTGAATCCGAAACCATCAGCTCCAAGAACAGCACCTGGATGTATGATTACTTTATTGCCAATTTCAGTAAAATCGGTTAAAACCACATTGGAGTAAATTTTACAGGCTTTACCTACTTTACAACCTCTGTAGATTTTAACTCCTGCGTCAATTTCTGTGTCATCATCTATGTGAACATCTTTACCTATATAGGAAAACGGGCCTATAGATACATTCCTGCCAATAACGGCGCCCTCTTCAATATGTGCTTTTTCAGAGATGCCTTCAGAAAACCTTTCAGAAGGAAAGAATAGTTCAAGAAGTGAAGCAAAAGCCAGATATGGTTCATCAACTGCAATCATTGCAGGGTAGCTAAGTGTACTGCCCCTTTTAACAATAAGAGCTGAAGCTTTAAGATTTTCAGTTTTTACTGAATCCTTTGCTGCAAATGTAATTTCCCCTTCTGTAGCTTCTTCAAGGGAATTGACACTTTTTATTTCGATTTCCGGGTTACCGTAGAGGTCACCCTGAAGCAGGTTGGCTATCTGATTTAATTTTTTCATAGTGTTGTTTATCCAGTATGTAGGTGAGTTTTGCTCCATAGAGCATGACTCCCAGGGAAATTTCCATCCAGAACCCGAATAGTATAATTGCTATAACCGGTCCTTTTATCTGACCAAAGGCAGATACATTTATCAGGTAATAGGTGTATGATCTTTTGATCAGTTCCCATAATACAGTTGAGAAACCTGCTGCTATCAGTGCTCCCTTTGTATAGACTTTTTTTTCAGGAATCCATTTGTAAAGAATTGCAAAAAAGAAGAATGTCAGAGCTACAGGAGCTATATACAGGATGAAAAACGTGTTTAGTGAACTTATGAATTCAGGCTTAATATGTGATGCCAGAAATTTATTTTTATTTACTATTGATGTCAGTGTAGAGATGAAGCCGTGGGACAGAAATGACAGAATGCCTAAGATGCCCACAAACATAACAAGGCCGAATTCGCTCATGCGGCGAACCAGAAAGCCTTTGTAACGCAGATGCTCATGGAACATCTCGTTTATAAACTGTACGACTTTTTTTACTATAAGGAAACCCAGAAACATAAATATCGCTATACCGATAATACTGATTTCCTTTAATCTTGAAGATATTTCTGCAGCTTTCTGAAAAATTTCAGGTGAAATTGTGGAGAAAAACTCCGGTGAAAAAGGATACATGCTCTTGATTGTGTTGCTGGGGTTGCCAAAATATTTTGTAAAAAGAAAGGTTGCAAAAGTCAGAAGAAAAAGAGATGAAAAAATTGAGTAGTAAGCTAATATACTGGCTTTATCAACACCATCTTCCTGCAGAAACTGTTTTAGAGCAGACCAGAGGTTCTTTGTAAAAGTATCCTTTTTTGGCATTTGAAACAGGCCGGAGAGTTAAAGCTCTCCGGCTATTGATTGAAATTAATTCCTTATGAAACTGTGTATGAGCCCCATTTTGCGAAGAACAGAATAAGGTCTACAAGCAGAACGTAAATAACCAGAGATTCGATAAGAGCAAGACCGATGATCAGTACTGTTCTGATAGAATCTGCTGCTGCAGGGTTTCTGCCGATATTTTCCACAGCTGTTGTGATCGCTTTTGACTGTGCGAAAGCGCCCGCTGATGCTGCAAGAGCCAGTGCAAGGCCACCAATGATGATTGACCACAGAAAGAGATCGTTTGTGTTTGTTGCTGCTGCCTGTGTACCTTCAGCTGCTGAGAGACCAACAGTTGAAGCAAAAAGTACAGCCATAGTTGCCATTAATTTTTTAATCATAGTATATATGTCCTCCTTAAATTAATGTTCTTCCGCCATTGCTCCAGCAAGATATATTGAAGAGAGCATGACAAATATAAAAGCCTGAAGAAGAGATGTCAGTGTTGCCAGAGCCATAATAGGCAGTGGTGCAATGTATGGCACCAGTGAGGCAATGATAATTATTACAAGATCTTCTCCAAATATATTACCAAACAGACGCATTGTCAGTGACAGTGGTCTTGCAAGGAAGTGAGCAATTATTTCGATTGGTATAAAAAGAGGTGCCAGCCACCAGACCGGTCCCATGAAGTTGTTTTTCAGGTATTTAATTACACCGTGCTTTTTCATGCCCTGGAAGTGATAATAGAGCATAACAAACAGTGTACAGGCCAGAGGTACATTTATGTTCGCTGTTGGTGAACCGAGACCTGAAACAAGTCCCATAATGTTACTAACAGCAATGAAAAGTCCCAGAGTTCCAAGAACAGGTACAAACTTTCTACCTTCATGGCCAATCATATCTTCCAGCAGGGATCTGAAAGCTTTGTAGATACCTTCTGCAAGAACCTGTCCTTTTTCAGGAAAGATTGAGAGGTTTTTTACTGTTAGTTTAAAAAGCAGAACAATAAAAATTGTGGCAATAATAGCCAGAAGTATGTGTGGCTGGATAACGGGATGACCTTCTTCCACGTGTACATTGAATAACCCAAGTACCCATGCAAGAAAATTGTTGATCAGAACAGTAATTTCCGGTACATGATCTATCATATTAAATCTCCTTATTATCTCCTGACAAATTGTACTACAGCTTCGGTTAGTATAGAAATAAAAATGGTCATAATCCCGGCAATATAAAAAATTGAGCTTCCGGGAGCCAGATGTGAAGAAAGAGCAAAACCCGCTGCAATAATTGTCATTTTTAACAGACTCAGGAAGTAGTATCCTGTTTTTCTGTTTTTCTCAATTATATATTTATCAATACTGAAGACAATCATTTTAAATCCCGCAACACCTATTATAGAGGCTGCAAGATTTATTATACTAAAAGAGATATTGCCTGTAAAAGAATATATTAAAAAAGATGAAAAAATACCGATTAGTATAGAAATTTTACTAATTCTTGATATTGAAATATTACTTTTCGTCATTTTTTTGTTTACTGGAAGCCAGTTTGCTGATTTTATAGAGATTATAAAAACCCCCGAAGACTCCATAAATAGTAAAAACTATCAGGAGCCAGGGAGATGTGTTGAAGTATTTATCGCAGAAGTATCCGATTGCAAAACCTGAAATTATCGACGCCGGAAACATCATCCCCGCAGTTGAGTAAGATGCCAGTTTTCCGTTTTCATGTTTTTTATCTGCAATCATCAGCTTATCAGAAGTCCTCTTCGTCTTCGCCTTCAGCTATTTTAAAGCCGTCGTAATCTTCGCCTTCCTCTTCTTCATCTGAGTAGTAGCCCATCTCATCGTATTCTTCTTCTCCGAATTCTTTTTTTCTTTTAGTAATATGTTCTTCCATTTCATCTTCATCACTGAAATGTCTTACCATACTTGAATCAAGTTCACTGTAATAGAGTTCAAGATAATCCTCCTCAATACAGCAGAATATGGACATATGCTCTCCTGTTTCAATATCTCCGATGATGTCTATGACTTTGGTGGCGGCATTTTTCAGCGCATCAAGTGTTTGCCATGAGATAATCTCTATACTGCTCATTGTTTTTACTCCTGTTCTGTCTGTCCTAATTTCTTTAAAATATATAATCTATTTATAGATATTAGACCATGTTTGTCAAGTCTTTTTGAAAATTATAGATAGTAGGTAAACCGTAAAATATCCTGTTAGGTTAATAAAATATCTGTTTTGCAGCCTGGAGGTACAGATGAGGAGATTATGAGGGCGGAGCTTTTATGTGATGAAGCTATTGATGCAAGACAGAAACGTCTCACTTTATCCAGGTTGTGAGCTGAGCTGAACTCTTCGTCCTTTATAATGAAATACCCGGTAGGGTTGTCTATAATAGATTTCAGCGAAAGTATATGTTCCCGTTCGCCTTCAGACAGATGGTTTATTATTGTCAGAGGAGATAGATGCCCATAACCAAGATCTGTCATGCATTCTGATACTTCCGTTGTTACAGGAAGAGCGGCAGTGCTGATTTTACTGAAGGGAGTTCTCAGGAATGTTGCGATATTTTTGCCATTATATTTTATATCTGACAGGTATTCTGCAAATAAATCTCCTCCGCATTGTGGGCAGGAATCGCTAAGTGAAGATTGATAACATAGGGGGCATTTACCACGGGAGGATGAGAGTGAGAACAGAGATGCTGTGCGGGCTGTGTCTTTTGCTGCCGGAAGGGATGCGTAAAATTCCGATATTTCATGAGATATCCTGAGTAGTTCTCCAAGGTATGAGATGGAAGAAGTGTCGCATGTCGCAGGAGGCAGGGATATATTGAATAATTCTGGCAGGAAAGAGGGAAGAGTACTATGGGCGTTGCTGTCCAGAAACAGGATTTTCTTTTCTATACTGTCTGAATCTTTTTTTATATAATGTTCAAATTCACTGATATTGAGGTGTTCTGTTTTGTCAGGTAATGATCTGATAATAGCTGAAGATTGTGATTCAAGAATTATTACTGAATCTGAGATGTTGTCCATTACATTGTTACTACAGGTTAATAATATGAAGTTACCTCTGGCTTTTAACGTTTTCAGGAAATCTTCTATCAGTGACCTGTCTGATTCAGATATGTAACCTGGTATTTCCAGAAGGATAAGGCTGTTATTAGTTGTAGTAAGCGTTGCTGAAGCAAGGGAAAGCAACAGGTGATCTCTTCTGTTTAATTGAGACTCTTTCGTATTAAGTTTAAGATGGCTTATGCCAAGGGAATCAAAAATTCCCGGATAATCTGAGATGTTGCCTCTCAGTTTGCTGAGGTAGTAATTTAATCCGGGTTCGGCAAGGTTCAGGATAGTTTTTTCCATAAACTGATCACAGGTTATTCCGTCAATCCGGTAGGAATATCTCAATGGATTGATGCCTGTTCCTTTACAATGACTGCATATCTGCTCTGTATAGAATTTATTAATAAATTTATTACTTATTTTACGACTTTTTCTTTTGTTATTAAGAAAATCTGAAATATAGTTCAGCAGAAGATCTTTCTTTTTAGCAGATAACCTTTTAACGGTATCATCAGCTTTCCATGAAGAGTTGGCAAAAAATTCATCCTTGTAGTGTCTCAGTACAGGAAATTTAAGTGGAATGATCATGTGTTCAAGAATAACTGCTGATCTGTCAATAGTTCTGGAATAATCAAGGTTTGTAGTAACACCTTCACCTTTACAGTAACTACAGGATTTTTTGATGTCATCAAAAAGATCTGGTGATGGTGATGAGATTGGGGTATTGCAGGAGGGGCAGCTTTTTTTTAAGTTATATTGCTTTTCAGTTCCATCCTTAATTATTATAACAGAACTGCTGTTCAAGCCTGTTGCTCTTTTGAGAGCATCGGTGATTCCATTTCTACCTTCTTCTGATGGTCTGATTCTGTCTACGATAACTCTGAAGGGAGTTTTTGTCCGGGAACTGATTCTCTTCTTTTCTCCATTGTCAATATAAAAGTAGTATCCTCTGTTTATCAGATAGGGAATACTACCTTCCCATAAGGAGCATATTACAATTTTCTGACTGCAGTCTATAAGTTCTGCAGCAATAGAGCTTACTGTGTTGAGGCTGACCTCTGTCCCGCATGAAGGGCAGGAAATTGCTGCCTGAGTAGCAAACAGAGTGAAAATGTTTGCTCTGATTTTTCTTAAAGTTCTGGTTGCTACTGATCCTGCACCTTTTTCTGAAAGATTAAGTACGGGTGGCAGGTAATCTGCCTGGTATGGTGATGTACAGGAAGAATTTGTCAATATGCCGCTTAACTGTTCAATGCTTCTATTGTGAATATTTCGTAAAATACTGGTTTTACCTGAACCGGAAGGTCCGGTAAGGGTTGTGATTGTACCAGCACGGATTTTCAGACTTGTGAATCTGTTTTTACTGTGTGGAATGTCCCGGAGTTCTATGTGATCAGACATAAAGAGAAGCCGGAGCAGAATTTCTGCTCCGGTAATATTGTTTTTTTACTGTTTTTTCAGATTGTAAAATGTGTCCATTCCGCGATACACGGAAGTTTCACCAAGTTCTTCCTCAATTCTGAGGAGTTGATTGTATTTAGCTATTCTTTCACTTCTTGAAGTAGAACCGGTTTTGATCTGACCAGTTGCAAGACCTACTGAGAGATCTGCAATGAAAGTGTCTTCTGTTTCACCTGATCTGTGTGAGATAACAGCTGTGTAACCATTTTTCTGAGCCATGCGAACGGCTTCAACAGTTTCTGTAACTGTACCAATCTGGTTCAGCTTAATAAGAATAGAGTTTGCGATATCTTTATCTATTCCCATTTTCAGTCTTACGGGATTGGTTACGAAAAGATCGTCTCCAACCAGCTGAATTCTGTGACCCAGTTTTTCGGTCATGATTTTCCAGCCATCCCAGTCATCTTCAGCCAGACCATCTTCGATGGATACAATAGGATAGTTGTCTACGAGATTAACATAAAAATCAACCATCTCAGCTGATGTCAGTTCTCTGCCGTCAGATTTTTTGAATACATATTTGCCGTTTTCAAAAAATTCTGAAGATGCAGGGTCAAGGGCAATACAGATGTCGCTGCCAGGATTATATCCTGCTTTCTTTATCGCTTCTACAATAACTTCAAGTGCTTCTTCGTTGGATTTCAGATTTGGTGCAAAACCACCTTCATCACCAACAGCTGTGCTGTAATTTTTCTCTTTAAGTACTCCTTTAAGAGTATGAAAAACTTCTGCACTCATACGAAGACCTTCTTTGAAGCTGGGAGCTCCAACAGGCATAATCATAAATTCCTGAAGATCAACACTGTTATCTGCATGTGAACCACCATTTATAATGTTCAGCATTGGAACTGGTAGTTCGATACCGCCGATACCGCCAATATACTGGTACAGAGGAAGTTCTGTCCATGCTGCTGCAGCTTTGGTTACTGCCATTGAAACTCCAAGCATTGCATTTGCACCAAGTTTTGATTTATCAGATGTGCCATCAAGCTTCATCATGATTTCATCAATACGCTTCTGGTTAAGCACAGATTCGCCTTCCAGAGCTGGTGCAATAACATTATTAATGTTGTCAACTGCTTTGGTTACACCTTTTCCAAGGTATCTTCCTTTATCTCCATCTCTGAGTTCCAGAGCTTCATGTATGCCTGTAGATGCACCGGAAGGTACTGCTGCTCTTGCAACTATCCCTGATTCCAGTTCTACATCAACCTCTACTGTGGGGTTCCCACGGGAATCCAGTATCTCTCTACCGGTAATGCTGTATATTTCCATTTTAATTTCTCCTTATTCAATTAAATCAGGAAAACAGTTACTATTCAGCTGTCTCCTTCTGTGCTTCAGTTTTAATTGATTCTTTTGCTGTATCAATAAAGTTTTTAATCTGTGTTACAGCTTTTTCTGAGGTGTCTTTTACTGTTTCGATTGCTTTCTGAGCTTCACCTGAAAGGTTTTCATAGCTTTTTTTTACATTATCTGCAGCTTTATCACCTGCATCTTTCAGCTGTTTTCTTGTTTCTTTACCTGACTGAGGCGCATATAGAAGAGCCACTCCAGCTCCAATTATTGCTCCGGTTATAAGTGTTAAAAGTCCACTGCATTCTCTGTTATCAGACATTCTTTCCTCCTTTGTTTTTCTTTATCATGCTCCAGACAAATTTAAGTGCCGGAAGCAGTGTTAATATTCCTGCGGAATGTTTAACTACATTTTTGTTTATTGCACCGACAGATTTTGATACAGCTTCAAGAGTATCTTTTGATCTGTCAATTACAGTATCTATTTTCTCCAGATCCTTGTCCACTTTTTCGCTTATTACTTTTAATTTAGCAGTAAGATCCCTGACTTCCGAGGATGTTTTTTCCATATCAGTCAAAAAGCTTTTAAGTTGATTGATTGCTGGTATCAGTGAAATAATAAGCAGAAGAAAACCTACTGAAAAAAGAAGTGCTACTACAAATAGAATAATTGTTATGCTTGCATCCATAGTTTTATACCTGAATTATATTTATACAATAGATATTATATCCTCACCTCTTATTATGTCAACTTGGAGGTGGAAAAGCAGGAAATGAGATGTTTTTCTGTTTTTCTTACGGTTACGAATGGGGAGGCCGGAATTTTGACAGGGGAAATAGCTGTTCTTTCGTAATATTACCGGATGCCTGTTATATTGTACTGATATATTAAATCTTTTTTTATAAAAAATTAAAAAAACCCGGGGCCTTGTTCCTGTTGTGTTTTAGGGCGGTTTTGGGTATAATCAACCCCTTATATTCTTTATATTAAAAAAGACCTTGGAGGTAATATAATGCCGGATGAACCTCAGACCAATGCAACTGTCAGTTTGCAGGAAAAATTTGATCTGAAAGAAGATTTCCCCACTCCTACATATGAAGAGTGGAAGGAAGCCGCGGTGAGTTTCCTGAAAGGAGCCCCTTTCGATAAAAAACTCAAAACAAAAACTTACGAAGGAATTACTCTGGAGCCAATGTACTTCAGAAGTGATGTCGGTGAACTGGCTGGTTCCAATAAATTTCCCGGTGAGGGAGATTTCCTGAGAGGAACCGGAACAACTGGTTATCTGAATCGCAGTTGGGAGATTTGTCAGGAGACCTCATGCAGCACTGCTGAAGAGTTTAATTCAATAACAAAAAAAGAGATTGCAAAAGGAATTACTGCAATCAGTCCAAAACTGATGACTGGTTCAGGGTTTACTCTATCAACAGAAGAAGAGTTCAAAACTGCTTTTGAGGGTATAAACCTTAATGAATGGCCGGTTTATGTTAATACTGGCAGTTCAGTTATAAAAACTCTGGAACTTCTTAAAAAATATGCAGCGGATAAAGGTATTGAACTTGCCGATGTTAAAGGTGCGTTTGAAGCTGATCCGGTTGGAATTCTTGCAGAATATGGCTGTATTGGTGCGGAAACTGAGAAGACTTTCGATGACATGGCTGCTTCAGTTAAATGGGCAATTGATAATAAAAGTTCACTAAGAACAGTAGGTGTTGATTCAACAGCATATGTGAATGCCGGCGCCAGTGCAGTTCAGGAACTGTCTTATGCTTTTACTACAGCAGTTGAATATATAAACAGAATGCTGGACAGAGGCTTGTCAATAGATGAAGTTGCAGGAAGAGTCAGATTTACAATGGCAGTAAGTCCCAACTTCTTTATGGAGATAGCTAAATTCAGAGCTGCAAGAGTTATCTGGAGTAAGATTGTTAAGTCTTACGGTGGAAGTGAAGAATCTGCAGCACTCTATGTTCATGCAAGAACTTCTGCTTACAGTCAGACAAAGTATGATCCTTATGTAAACATGCTCAGAACAACAACAGAAGCCTTTTCTGCAGTTGTTGGTGGTGTTAACAGTATTCATACAAGTGCTTTCAATGAAATTACTGGTAAAGAGGATGATTTTGCCAGAAGAATTTCAAGAAATGTACAGATAATTCTTAAAGAAGAGAGCCATATGGATCAGCTTATTGACCCTGCTGGTGGTTCATTCTATATAGAAAAACTCACAGAAGAGATTCTGAATGCTGCATGGAAAGGTTTTCAGGCTATTGAAGCTGATGGCGGAATGGTTGAAGCACTTAAAACAGGGGCTCCTCAGAAAGCAATCACTGAAGTAGCTGAAAAAAGATGGGCTGATACTGCTAAGAGAAAAGCCAAAGTAGTTGGTGTTAATATGTATGCCAATACTACAGAAGAGAAGCCTGAGGCATTTGTTGAAAGAGCTTCAGTAGAAGAAATTGCTGCTAAGATGGCAGAATCTTCAGATTTCAAAGTAGATGCTCTGAATATTCACAGAATTGCAGATAAATATGAAGGAATGAGAGATGATGTTTTTGCTTTTAATGAAAAAGAGGGCAGAAATCCTAAACTCTTCCTTGCCAATATGGGTGGTCTTGGCCAGTATAAAGCCAGAGCAGATTTTACAAAAGGTTTCTTTGAAACCGGAGCTTTTGAAGTTGTTTACCCTAAAGGTTTCGCAACACCTGAAGATGCTGCAAAAGCTGCTGTGGAAGCTGGGGTTGATGCTGTGGCAATATGTTCAACAGATGATACCTATCCTGAAATTGTTCCTGCTTTTATTAAGGCTCTCGGAGATGCTAAAGAGAAACTCCCGGTTATTCTTGCAGGGTTCCCGAAAGATCAGATTGATGCCCATAAAGAAGCTGGGGTTGATGAGTTCATTTATATGGGCGCAGATAACTACGGGATCATTTCAAGACTGCACAAAAGAATAGGAGTAATGTCATGAGCAAAAAACCGGATTTTACAAAGATAGATATTTCGCCGGTATCAGATAGTGCTGCTGATAGTAACTGGGGCAGCGAATTTGAAAAAACTGCAGGAAAGAGTGCAGAGGATATGTCCTGGAAAACAATGGAGCAGATTGATGTTAAGCCTCTTTATACTGCTGAAGATACTAAAGAGCTTCACCATCAGGACTATGTTGCAGGTATGCCTCCTTTTCTAAGAGGACCTTATGCAACAATGTATGTACAGCGTCCATGGACAGTAAGACAGTATGCAGGATTCTCTACAGCTGAAGAGAGTAATGCATTTTATAAAAGAAATCTTGCTGCGGGACAGAAAGGGCTGTCTGTAGCTTTTGACCTTGCAACTCACAGAGGTTATGACTCTGATCATCAGAGAGTTGTTGGTGACGTTGGTAAAGCCGGTGTTGCAATCGATTCTATTGAAGATATGAAGATCCTTTTTGATGGAATTCCTCTGGATAAGATGTCAGTATCGATGACAATGAACGGTGCGGTTCTGCCGGTTCTTGCTTTCTACATCGTTGCAGCTGAAGAACAGGGTGTTAAACCTGAACTTCTGGCAGGTACAATTCAGAACGATATTCTGAAAGAATATATGGTTAGAAATACTTATATCTATCCACCTGAAACATCAATTAAGATTATTGCTGATATCTTTGAATTCACTGCTAATAATATGCCTAAATTCAATAGTATCAGTATTTCCGGTTATCATATGCAGGAAGCTGGTGCTACTGCTGACCTGGAAATGGCATATACTCTTGCTGATGGCCTTGAATATGTTAAGACCGGTATTAAAGCAGGACTTGATGTTGATGCATTTGCTCCACGTCTCTCCTTCTTCTGGGCACAGGGCATGAACTACTTCATGGAAGTTGCAAAGATGAGAGCTGCAAGGCTTATCTGGGCTAAACTGATTAAGCAGTTTAATCCTAAAAAAGAGAAGTCAATGTCTCTCAGAACTCACTCACAGACTTCCGGTTGGAGTCTGACTGAGCAGGACCCTTTCAATAATGTAACAAGAACATGTATTGAAGCTATGGCTGCTTCTCTTGGTCATACACAGTCACTGCATACCAACGCTCTTGATGAGGCGATTGCTCTGCCAACTGACTTTTCTGCAAGAATTGCGAGAAATACTCAGCTGTATCTGCAGGATGAAACAAGTATTACCAAAGTAATTGACCCGTGGGCTGGTTCATACTATGTTGAATCACTAACTAACGAACTCCTTGAAAAAGGCTGGAAACATATTCTGGAAGTTGAAGCTTATGGTGGTATGACAAAAGCGATTGAAGCTGGTATTCCAAAAATGAGAATTGAGGAAGCTGCTGCAAGACGTCAGGCAAGAATTGATTCAGGTTCAGAAACTATTGTTGGTGTTAATAAATACAGACTGGAAAAAGAAGATCCAATTGAAATTCTGGAAGTAGATAATACAAGCGTTCGTATCTCACAGATCAAGAGGCTTGAAGAGCTTAAAAAGAACAGAGATGAATCTAAAGTTAAAGCAGCTCTGGAAGCTATTACAAAAGCTACAGAAAGTGGTGAAGGTAACCTTCTGGCTCTGGCAGTTGATGCTGCAAGAGTGAGAGCTTCACTTGGTGAAATTTCTGATGCAGTTGAAAAAGTTTGCGGAAGGTATCAGGCTATGACTAAAACAATTTCCGGTGTATACAGTAGCGAATATAGTGAAACTGAAGAGAACAGAGTGGTTTCAAAAGCTCGTGAAATGACTAATGCTTTTGCTGAAAAAGAGGGTAGAAGACCAAGAATTATGGTTGCCAAAATGGGTCAGGATGGTCATGACAGAGGAGCTAAAGTAGTTGCTACAGCTTATGCAGACATGGGATTTGACGTGGATATGGGACCTCTTTTCCAGACTCCTGCTGAAACGGCAGCCCAGGCGGTTGAGAATGATGTACACGTTGTTGGTATGAGTTCTCTTGCTGCTGGTCATAAGACTCTGTTACCTCAGCTTATTGAAGAACTTAAAAAACTGGGTCGTGAAGATATTATTGTAATCTGTGGTGGTGTTATTCCTGCTCAGGATTATGATTATCTTTATGAGCACGGTGCTTCAGCCATATTTGGCCCTGGAACAAAAATTCCTGAGGCAGCAATAACAATTATGGAAGAAGTAGAAAAAAGATTTGCTTAATTAATATTATCAATTAAAATATCCTCCCGGGAAACCGGGGGGCTCCTCCCAATCAAAAAACAAATACTTAACCATTAATCAGGCAATTATAATTACTACGAGCTTCTATCTGGTTATATAATGATAGCGTTAATCGATAGTGAAAAGTCTGGAAGCCATATAAAGAGGTAGTAATGTTGTTTTGTTATTTGTTGATATCGCAGGAGTCCCACTGAGTAGAAATGCCCTTGCTGGAGAATATTTTTCAATATATATTTTCAGACTTTTGGCTTTTGTATTGATGCCGGATTTAACCTCAACCGGAATAATCTCTTCATTTGATTCTACCAAAAATTCAATTTCAGAGCTATTTCTGCTCCAGGAATATATGCTTTTGTGCCACTGAGTACAGAGTTCAGTAAGAACAATGTTTTCTGCAAAGTATCCCTTATATGAGCCATAATCGTAAGAAAAGATAGTTTTAGGTGATAGGTTCAACATGCAGCCCAATATGCCGGTGTCAAACATATATAGTTTAAATTTTTTCTCATCAGAATATGCCTGTAATGGAAATGCAGGTTTACTACAAATTGGAACTTTCAGTACCAATCCAGATTTTATTAACCATTCGATGGGCGCTTCTAATGATGAGTATCTCGAATTTTGTGGTAAAACATCTTTAAAGATAAATTTCTTTATGCCAGATTCTCTTGCCAGCTGTAAGGGTATGTTTTTGAAAACCGCTTCTATTTTAACAGATTTTATTTTACCGGAATGTTTTGCAATATCATTGATATAATCTGCAAGTAATTCTGATTGAAGTTTACGAACAGCAGAGAATGCTGTAAAAGGTTTATCCTGCATATCTACAAAAGTTCTGACTATTTCAGGAAGGCCTCCGGTTATCATGTAGTATTTGAAAAATGTCCAGATTTTGCTGTGAATAGGTTCTGAAATTGACTGTTTTGATAATAGGGAGTCTATATATTCTACAAGCATATCCTGGCTAAGTGCTATAAGGAACTCTTCAAAGTCCATTGGATAAAGCTTAAGATGCCTGACTTTTCCTACTGGAAATGAGCTGTCTCCCAGACCTATTCCCAATAACGAGCCAGAAGCTGCAATATAGGCTGAGGGCATTTTTTGTGCAAAGTATTTCAGTGATGTTACAGCTTTTGGGCATTGTTGGATCTCGTCAAAAATTATCAGGTCCCTCTCTATATTAATGTCCGTATTGTTCAGAATGCTGAGATCTCTTATTATTCTCTCCGGTTGTAAATCTGAATCAAAAATTCTATTCAATTCAGGCCTTTCCATGAAATCGAAAAGATGATAACTATCAAATTCTTTTTTTCCAAATTCTTCAAGACAATATGTTTTACCTACTTGACGGGCTCCCTGCAGTAAAAGGGGTTTTCTTATACCTTCTTCTTTCCACACTAGTAGGTTTTTATATATTTTCCTTTTCATGATTCAGCTCCACTATTAATCCGGATAAAGAAATGCCGGTTTCTATAATATAGCATGTTTTATTTCGAATTACATTTTTTAGTGGGAAAAAGTGTAGGTTGTTACATTTTTTCATAGGAAAAAATGTAATGTTTTCCGTTTTTTCGTGGGAAAAAGTGTAGGTTTTTTGCGTTCAACTTCTCAACCCCACTCTACTTCAGCTCTGAATGAACCATTTATGTTAATGCTGAATCTTTTCTGTTTGTTTACGATTGACAACCATTTTTTTAAATGATATTCTGTTTGTAAATCTGAGGCTTGTATTTGATTGAGGATTTTAATTTAATCAAAATAAGGAGGAGTTATGAAACCTAAAACACTCGATGACATTAATGTCATACCTTTCAAAAACCCCGAAGAGTTAAAGAAAATTCTTGGAGGCTCTGAGAGCCAGGACAAATGTAAAGGCGGTTGCTCATGCTATTTAAGTGATGATAATAAATCATCAACCGCAGCAGCTAACGAGAGCGGTTTATACTAAGTTGCTCTAAAGACAGGGGGGAGTTTCCCCCCCATAGTTCAAACTGTGAGATAAATGAAAGGAATTAAAAATATTAAGAACGAAAAATACTCATTACCTTTATGATAGTTATTCAAATGCAATGGTTAGTCTGGGTAAATCAAATAGAATCAATAAAGATTGGCTGCGCGAAAGAGTCAGGATGCTTCGTGAAGAGAGTATTTTTGAAAATCCATATAAAGTTCGCTTTAAAGAAGTAAAGAGGCCGGAAGAGATGAGTGGGCTAATAGAGAGTAATCTGGAAACTTTGATGTTGAATGTTACTGATGAGTGTAACTTCAGATGCAGATATTGTTCTTATTCTGGTATTTATGAAGATCAGAGGTGTCATGGTAAGAGACACATGAGTAAAGATATTGCTCTGAAAGCCACAGGCTTTTTCCTTAACAGAGTAAGTCGGACAGAAGATCTATTGATAACTTTCTTTGGAGGAGAGCCTTTATTGAACTTTGATGTTATTAAAGCAGTAGTTGAGTTTGCCCGAAAAAATGAAAAAGTGGAATTCTCTATTACAACAAATGGTTCATTAATGGATAAAAATATATTTCTATTTCTTAGAGAACATGATTTTCATATTTATGTAAGTGTGGATGGACCAGCAGAACAGCATGATTTATGGAGGGTTTATGCGAATGGTGGAAAAACCTGGAGTAATATAGAAAAGACTCTTCAGTTTATTTATAAATCAGATCCTGCCTTTTATAAAAGGAATGTGCATTTTCAGGCAACAGTTACACCCCCTTATGACTATGTTAGATTAAATGATTATTTTCTTGAGCATAAATATTTTAAAGATAATTTTGTCAGGCTTAATAATCTTAATCTGGACGGAATAGAAAGTTCTTTTGAACAGCAACGTAAGCAATCACAAATAAATATGAATTCTTGTAATAGTTTAGTTAGAGATAGAATCGTTTCCGAAGAATTCGACTCTGTCAAATTACTTCTGAATAGACTTTATCCTCATTTCAGAAGTATTTATCTTAGAGATAGAATAGATGGCACAAATCGGGTTTTTTGTAATGGAATATGTGTTCCGTGTATAAGGAAAATATTTGTCAGTACAAACGGCGGGTTTTATGTATGTGAGAAGATGGATCATTATCAGGATATTGGAAATGTTAATGAAGGTGTGAATATAGATAGTGTTGTAGCACTACTGAATGATTATTACGCAGATGTAGTTAGTACATGCTCTGATTGCTGGATGAGGAATTTCTGTAGAATGTGCTTTGTAGATTGTGTTGAGAACAATACATTAAGTTTTTCTAAAAAGAGAAGATTGTGTGCTGGAAACAGAAAGTTGTTCAAGAGTATAATGGAGATGTATTTGGAAATAGATGAACTAAATCCTAAAGCAATGGATAAATTAATGGAGGTTTATAGTGAGAGTTATGATTAAAAAAGTTTTGGTGTTTATGATGGTTCTTGTATTCGGTAATATGGTGCTAAAAGCAGATATACTGAAACTTGAGAAGACAATCAGCATGAAAAAAATTCATGCTATAACTAAGATAAGAGTTGCCGGAGGATTTATTTATGGTCAGGCAGAACACTCAATCGTTGCTTTTAATGAGAATGGAGATGTTGTAAAAAAGTATGGACGTAAGGGAAAAGGGCCGGGGGATTTTAATTTGCTGGCAGATTTCTTTATAAAAGGAAATAATCTCTTTGGGGCTGACTTTAATGGAAGCGTAAACAACTTTAACATGAAAGGTAATCTTGTCAGATCTTACAAATTGCCAGACAGAAAAATAAAAAAAATATACAGTATAGGAAATAGTCTGGCTTATCTTTATAGCAAATGGGAGATAAAAAACAAAAAGCTTGTAGATATTAAACTTCAGTTAAAGCAGGCAGAAAAAGTTATTTTCAGTGCAAAGGATGAGTCAAAGCTCAATCCGTATAATCCTGGGCGTAAAGGCAAAATGCCTTTTCCATGGTTTCCGGCTCCTTTCCCAAAGACTGCTTTTGTAGTGATGTCTGCCAGTGGAGTACCTGTTATTCTTAATTCAAAGGATAGTTCTTCTATGTATATAAGAACAGTAAGCTGGAAAAAGTATTTTACCAGTTTGCAATACCAGAGGAAGTGGTAGCTGCAAGTGATAAAGAAAGTTTCTTTTCTGTAATAGAACTGGAAAACAAGCGTAAGCTTCATAATAAAACTAAAGAAGAAGTGATTTTTCCTCATCTTAAAGAGTCTTTTTATGGAGCAATAAGATGGGATGATGACATTGCTTTGATGGGAAGTAATAAAATATTCATAATTGATTTAAAAGGGAAATTATTGTCAGAAGTCAAATATGAAAACAATAAAGTGTATAGTTGTCTGGCTGATTTTTCACATCACCCTTGTAACTCTTTTGCTAAAGAGGGTGAGTATCTTTATCAGATTGATTCAGAATTTAACATTAAAAAACTGAAAATAAAAAAATAGAAAAGTGTTTTATGGTTATAAGAAAGAAAAGATATAAAGCGAGAGAACCTGAAGAAACTATACGTATTATAAGAGATATTCTGCATAATACTGGCTTGTTTATGACAGAGCACAGTTACAACTGTGAAGATGCTGAATTATACTCATGTCGCCTTACGCTTGCTAATAGTGGCTTATTAAGGTTGGGTATAGGTGTGAATGGGAAAGGAGTAACTCCATCATATTCATTGGCAAGTGCTTATGGAGAATTGATGGAAAGAATCCAGAATTTTGCATTATTCTCTAATTACAGATATGCTGCCGGTAACTCTGAAAACATTGCGTCAAGTAAAGAAAGGCCAATCCTTAAGTATAGATACGCTCCTGATGAAAGAGTTGTGGACGTTGAGGATGTTCTGGAGCAATCAGGTGATCTGATAAGACGGCTTATGGGAATAGATGATTGGAGGAAGCTGGAAGATCATTTGAAAAACGATCTGAAATCCGACAGGGTTACAGTCGCTCCATATTATAATGTTAACGGGAATCTGATAGAAGATTTACCTCTTGATTTCATTCTGACAAGTACGAATGGAATGTGTGCTGGAAATACCAGAGAAGAGGCTTTAATTCAGGGGATATCGGAGATAATAGAGAGATATGTCCTGAAAAAAATAATCTATGAAGAGCTTGTTTTGCCAACTATATCACGTAAATTTTTTGAAGGAACAGGTGTTTTGGGACTAATAGAAGCTATTGAAAGGAAACACAAAATAGTTGTCATTATTAAGGATTGTTCGCTTAATTCAGAATTACCGGCTATAGGAGTATTGTTGCTGGACAGGATTAACGCTAGATATACTTTTCATCTTGGTGCAGACCCCTCTCCAATTACTGCTCTTGAAAGATGCCTTACGGAAGTATATCAGGGAGTTAATGAGGATAAATTTAAAGACTATCATTGCTTCGAAGAAGCACTGTCGGGTGGGATTGATGATGAACTGATTCGTAAGCAGCTAAACTATGATCTGGCCTTTACATCATATAATGGCGTGTGGCCTACATCTGTGCTGATTAATGATGAGTCAGGTTTTAAAGGCTTCGGTTTTACTGGTTCAAGTTGTGATGAGGAGGATCTTGATTATCTGATCAAGGTGCTGTCAAACCTTCAGTGTACAGTGTATATCAGAGATGTCTCTTTTTTAGGGTTTCCATCTTTTCATATTTTTATAGATGGAATGAGTGGCAGGCATTACGCATCAGCAGAGCTTAGGCAGATGAATTATAGGTTTGCAAGGTCAATAACTCCGATGTTACAGCGTATTAAGAAGCTGAATGAGGGTGAATTTCTGCAGCTTGCCTATACACTTGATGAATTTCTTAATAGCCCATTTAACAGGGACACTGAAATCAAAGATTTTTTCTTTTATAACCTGGAAAGTGATATTAAAGACCTTGATAATAATCTCTTTATGTCAATGTTATTTTATAAAGCTGGTGTATATGATAAATCAATGTCCTATATTAGTCGTTATATTGCGGGTAATGATAAGTTATCAAATCAATATAAATTGTTTTATAAATGCATGAGAGACTATTTTTTTACGAGATCTATGGGGTATAGTAATTCTCAAAGAGATGATTTACTATACACACTCTATGAAGATGATCTGGTAAATGAGGTTATGCAGAAACTTGATAATCCAGATGATGTTTTAGATTTTTTCAATTACCCCAGCTGTTTTGATTGCTGCTCCTGTGAAGTAAAAAGTAGCTGTAAATATAACGAAATTATAAAAATTGTGGCAAAGCTACAGAACATTTATGAAGAGAATCAGGTTGATCAGAATTCTTTGACTGAAATATTCTATCATTCATAAAGTCAGGCCTGACTTAACTGCTTTATTGCTCAGATATGTCAGGCCAATGCCACTTCTCAAACCCACTCTACTTCAGCTCTGAAAGAGATGTTGTCTTTGCTTATATTCCTGCCTTCTATAATCCACACACCATTCTCCTGGACTCCATATACTTCAACTTCGTTATTCAGGAGAACTTCAGATAGAAAATTGAGTTTAAAAGATTTCAGCTGTTTTTCTTTACTGATTTCTATTGGAAAGCTGCTGTGAATCCAGTCAGCATACCTTGTATTATTCAGGTGCCCTATTATGTCCAGATCACAGAGATCTGCTCTGAACTTTTTCATAAATTCAGCATTATCAGGTTTTCTGATTTTAGGTGAAGATTCGTTAATAGCTGAAATACCTATAAGACTATCAGAGAATGTTTCCAGCACATCCGGCCTTTTCACTCTTCTTGAATTGAGGTCGATAACAACCCAGGAAGATGTGACTCTGCATAATGGCTGGTTCTGCCCGTCTTCAAGTGTGAAATCCCTGATTGCATAAAGAGAGTCGGTTTTTTTTGGCCAGGTGCTGAGGTGCACTGTATCTCTCCATTGTGGTAGCTTATCTATTTCAATATGAAACCTGGAAAGCATCCACATCAACCCCTGCTCTTTAAGTTCGTCATAGCCAAATCCATTAAGAGAGGCGTCCTGCCATGCAATTTCCTGCATTCTGTTACAGAGGGCTCCTGGCTTCATTGTTCCATTAATATCAGTTTCAAGTGTTGAGAGCATGAATGTTTTCACGCTTCTGATTCTGCTATCTCTCATTTTTATCTCCACAGTAGGGGCAGTAGGAGTAGTTGCGGGAAAAGCTCCTGTTACAGTTTGAACATGCTGCTGATTCTTCAGAAGAGACGGAGTTACTGCATTGATGGCATACTGCGTATGGAGTACCTCTTTTTATTGGAAAGAGTGGTATAAAGAAGAAGGAGAACCACATGTCTTCCCTTTTGAGGCTGATGTTACTACTTCCACACAAGGGGCATGTTGCTCCATCTCTGTTCAGAGTTACGCTCCTGTTGCTTATTCCCGCTATAAAGAAAAAGTATTGCACCCCATATACCATCTGATTTATTATATATAAGCTGTCAGTTGTATGTCAAACTTTTGCTGATTCACTTCGGCTGATAACAGTACAACTCTGGATGTTTTCTGTCCCAGGCGGTATCTTTGTTAATTAAAAGAAAACATGATAATAATTTAGTAACGGATTCTATTTTGGAAAAATTAATAAGACAATTCAGATTAAACGACTGGCGACTGTGGGGAGGGCTGCTTTGTGTAGGAGCTCTGTCTGTTCTTGTGAGGGCTCATTTCTTCAATGTTCCTATGATAAGTGATGAGGGAGGTGCTGCATATGCTGCTCTCTTCTGGCCTGATTATCAAGAGTTATATAAAGATATTAATTATGACAGGTTTCAGGGACTCTTTATTATTTATAAGCTGATAATTTCTCTACTTGGAAAAAGTGTCTTTCATATAAGACTGGGAGCTGCTCTGTTTAATGTCGGAACTGTATGGGCAGTTTTCTTTCTTGCAAAAGAGCTGGATTCAGTCAGGTCTGCATGGATAGCATCAATCAGTTATGCAATTTTAAGTGGAGCTCCGGGAATCGAAGGTTTTACTGCAAATGCAGAAATTTTTGCAATCCTTCCTCTGACTATTTCGGCAATCTGTGTGTTAAAGGAGAAGTGGGGTACAGCGGGATTATTGGCAGGGCTTTCGGTAATGTTTAAGCCGATTGGAGTTTCCGGGTTGATTCTGATGCTTCTGTATATGCTTTTGGTAAAAGCAGATTTAAAGAGTTTTGTTAAGGGTTTTATCTGTTTCGGTATCTTCCCGTTACTATCAGTTCTGCATGGTGTATGGATAGGGTGGGAGCACTACTGGGCAACTTTTGTTGAGAAACGGATGTTGAAATTCACAGCCTTTTCTCTCTCTTATGGAGATCAGTTCAGTAATGCTCTTTTTGGATTTGTAAATACTGCCAGTGTGTGGGCGTCTCTGGCATTTCCGGCTCTATTCTCTCTGTTTTCGCAGAGCAGAAAAAAGAAATACTTTATTGTTATGTGGCTGATGTCAACTCTTATTGGAATGGGAATCGGAGGGGAGTGGTACTGGCACTATTTTATGCAGTTCATGCCGGTAGTAGTTGTTGTGGGGGCTATAGGAATTGGGCGGATAAAAATGTTTGCTCTCCGGCTCAGAAGAATTGTCTGGGTGACTATCGGAGGAGCAGCCATTTTCTTTCTTGTGGTACAGGGAAGTTTCTGGCTCAAAAAGCCTGGGGAGATATCTCTTGCTCTTTATGGACGTCCTGCGTATGTTGCGGGAGAAGCAATCTCTGATTTTGTGAAAGCTAATAGTAAAGCTCATGATAAAATCTATGTGGCTTTCTCAGATGCTGAACTCTACTATCTCTGCGAACGGCTTTCGGTTGTACCGCAACAGTTCTGGTGGAAGCAGATTGTAACCGATGATGAGGCGTGGGAAAAGCTTATGGTTTCCATAGATAAAAGAGAGCCGTTAATGATAATCGTTGCTCAGGCTCCACCTGCCAACAGAATGACCGGAGCAGATTTTTATAAGCTTCTCAGCAGGGGATACAGACAGGTAATGACCCATGGAAGAATAAAAATTTTCAGAAGGAAGGATAGTTAATTATTTACTGTATTCAGGTTTTACAAAGCCTGAAACTTTGAATATAATCTTTCTATGAATAAAGGCGATTCCTATAAACCTGACTGGGCACCTGAAGACGGCGGTGACGCTTTTGCTGTAAGTGTTGTTAAGGGTGTTGAAAAGAAAGCAGAAGACTCAGTTAAGAAGAGTGCTCCTGTCAGATCATCAAAACTCACAGTAGACGATTATGTAAAGGGTATTCTGGACAATAAAAGAGCTGTTCTGGGCAGGGCTATAACTCTCATTGAGAGTAATTCCCCGACTCATTATAAAACAGCCAGAGAAGTGCTTAAAAGAATAGCTCCCCATTCCGGGAAATCTGTAAGAGTTGGTATAACTGGCGTTCCCGGTGCAGGGAAAAGTACTATGATTGAAGCTTTGGGATGCTATCTTGCAGATATGGGGCATAAAGTTGCAGTCCTGGCAGTTGATCCAAGCAGTACTGTTACAGGTGGAAGTATTCTGGGTGATAAAACCCGTATGGAGAAGCTTTCAAGACGGCCGGAATGTTTTATAAGACCTTCTCCTTCAGGAGGAGCTCTTGGTGGAGTTACCAGGAAGAGCCGTGAAACCACAATGCTTTGCGAAGCTGCAGGATACGATGTTATTCTTGTTGAAACTGTAGGTGTAGGGCAGAATGAAGTAACAGTCCGTTCAATGGTGGACTTCTTTCTTCTTGTTATGATCTCCGGTGCCGGTGATGAACTTCAGGGGATCAAGAAGGGTGTAATAGAGATTGCAGATGCCCTTATGGTCAATAAAGCTGATGGTGATAATCTTATGAGAGCTGAAGCTGCAAGAGTGGAATATTCTCTTGCTCTTAAATATCTGCAACCTGCTACAAGAGGCTGGGTAACAAATTCTCATAAGTGCTCTTCTCTTACAGGTGAAGGTATTCCTGAGTTGTGGAAGATGATTGAGAAGTTCAGGGAACTAACTGTTAAGTCCGGGGAGTTTCAGAAGAGAAGGGAAGATCAGACTATTCAGTGGGTCTATACCATGGTGGAGGATTTTATTCGCCAGAGTTTCTATAATAATCCTCTTGTGAAAGCAAAGAGTGATGGTATAAGGGGTGGAGTTCTGGGAGGCAGTATGCTTCCAACTGAAGCTGCGGAAGATCTTCTCAAAACATTCTATACTTCAAAGATGCCCGACTCATTCCTGTAGACTGCCCCCGCTTTTCAGCGGGGGGGAGCAGCAATTCTGATATATGGTTTCATGATTCTGTATTGTTTCGAATCTGATATCTGCCTTTTTCATTAAAGAAGGTAATATCAGCATACCCTGCATGGATTTTTCCACTATGCTTTGCTCCGGCTGGTATAAAATAGTTGTCCCCTTTCTGAAAAGTGTGAGCTTCTCCATTAATTGTGAGATCAATTCTGCCTCTGAGCACTACTCCATACTGACTATCGTGACTGTGTTCAGGCAATTCGACATCCTGTTCGAACTCCATGAAAAGAATCTGGTGATCAGGGCCCTGAGAGAGCCAGGCTGTCAAGCCTGTGAGTGGTATATCTGCTTCAGGCAGATTTCTTACTGGATCCGGAAAAACTTTTTTCATAAAACCTTTCTCCTAAGGATATATTAATTTGAATTTTCTATAATCGGCAGTTAATAAAAAAACTTTAATAAAAAGTTGATTTTTTCGGCTCTGAAAAGTATAAATAGTATGTATTATCAGCTTTGGAGGAAGTTTTGGGAAGTGCCGTTTATAATACTGTTGGTTCTGCTTTAGTCCCTTTTCCGCAGGACTATAGTGGAGTTATTAAGCTTCTTGAAACCTCCGGTTTTTCTCCATTCAAATATAGTAACAGTCCTGTTGAATCAACATTAACAGAAATCTTTGATACTTTTTCGAAATCAACCGGGGACACCTATAGTGCCAGGGATCTGAATAGTGAATTTCTACAGGCGAATCCAAGAGTCAGGAACAGTCTGAATATTTACAACACAATTCAGAACGCTTTTACTCCCGTTGAGGCTGGTGCGAGATCTTCACTTGAAACCTTTCTGAGAACAAAAATAGATGACTTCATAGGCCAGAAGGATGTTGATCTTTCAGGTGGAATTGAGAGAGGGGAAGCAGAATACAATGAGGAACTTTTTCAGCAGATAGATAGTGACGGTAACGAAATACTTGATGCTGAAGAAATTGAAGAAAATTTCTATAACGGCTTTGATGCGCTGCAAAATATTCTTAGCTATTTCAGGCCTCCAACAGGAAGTTTTGTAGATCTTACTGCGTAGAGCAGATCTGTTCATTTAATTAATCTACTATGATATATTCTCATGCAGGAGTTTTTTATGGTTAAAAGAAGAGATTTTGAACAAATAGATGAAAATGTAACTCTGCTTTATGATGATATGTTTCCTCTTTATCTGATAAGAGGCAGAAAAAGTTTTCTTATGGACAGTGGAATAAGTGCAAGAGCTGCACTCTTCAGAAACAGGGTGGATGCTGTGCTTGAAGAAGGGGAAAAACTGGATAATATTCTGTTGACTCATTCCCATTATGACCACGTAGGAGCCTCTTCACATCTTCAGGAAATATACGGATGCCATATTCACGGGTCAGAAAGAACCGTTGAACTCCTTAAAAAACCCAAAGTAATAGATTTTGTTAACCATCTTAATGAAGAGTTCAAAAAAGTACTGGGTGTAGAGAGTGATATAAAGTGTGGGTTACTTGAAAATCTGAAGGGCTGGAAAGATGGTGATAAGATCGAAATAGATAAGGGAAGATGGTTCCGGGTTGTAGAGACTCCCGGACATACAAAATGCTCGACTTCATATCTGATTGAGCCTGAAAAGATACTTTTCCCGGGAGATTCTGTGGGGGTAATAGAGAGAAACGGAACAATCAAGCCTCTGTTTCTATCGAGTTATACTCAATATGAAGAGTCAATCAGGAAATTGATAGATCTTAAGGCTGAAATTTTATGCTTCTGTCATAACAGGTATATCAGGGGAGCAGAAAGAGTAGAAGGATTTCTGAAGAAATCTCTGGAAAGCTCAATCTCTCTGAAGGATAAGATGCTTGAGGAGCTTAAAAAAGGAGCAGATATTGAAGCAGCTGCAGAGATTATTCTTGATAAAGTTTTTCCAAAGCCTACAGTAATGGGCCCAAGGGAGGCTCTTATGATAAATGTTTGTGCAATGCTTTCATCTGTGAAAAAAGAGTTCTGCTGATTTTGTCTATCTGAGATTGTAGTTGTCAGTAATTTCAAAACTCAGTATTTTAAAATTATAATTTATACTGTTCTGCCTTGTGTCCACTTTCAGAAGAGGCCTCTTTTTCTTAAACATCTCCTGACCTGTAACTATGAGAACTCTGTTTCTTCCTGTGTTTTTTATCTTTCTTAGAAGCTCTCTGAAGTGTTTCAGTTGCTTTTTCTGAGTGATGTTAAAGTAGAATTTATCAAAGAAACTGTCAGGGAAATGGTTACCAACATACCTTTTCATGACTATTACAACCTCTTCAGGTCTGTTTTTTACAAAGTCATTCAGTTCCATTATGAAAGTTTTATGGTTATTCAGCATTACAAGAGAGTAGGATTGAATAAGAACGGATGCTATTACTGCTGCAGAGAAAGCTCTTTTCAGCTTAATGTCAGATAACTGGTTCATAAGTCCTGCAGAGATAACAACCAGAATAGGATAGAGTGTTAACAGGTATCTGCAGCCCCAGTGAAAGCCGGCGATTCCTGTGACAGGAGCTGTAAGGGCGTATATCAGGGGATATACTATAATCAGTTTCTTCAGTGTGGATAGTATCCTGTTGCTTTTCTCATATTTAAAAAATCCTGCAAACAGAAATGGAGTGACTCCCATAATGCTATTGCTGTATAGAGGGTTGGATAGATCCAGGATAAACTCGAAGAGAACTACAATAGATAGAAAAGTAAGTATGAAAAGGTATAGTGATATTGCACGAACTCTTTTTTTTCTGTCTTTTAATCTGTTTATAGATATAATGGCAGCTGCATTGATCAGAATGTAGGAAACAGCTGCGGTTATGTTGCCAAAGGATGCTGCAAAGAGGTAGTAAAAAACTTCGACTCTGTCAGTAATGTGCTGCATTAAAGAGTTTGATGTCTTTATGTGGAACAGCATGTGTGGTCCTAAAGGGTCTCCGATGAGTATATAGTTTGCCAGAAACAGAGGCGTAAGGAGTAGTGTTGTCAATACTCCTGTTTTTAAAGCTGTTCTGAAAAGTTCTCTGTTCCTGTTGTTCCATAACATGACTATGTATAGAGATATTGTGAAGATAACCGCAACGTCTCTTATGTATATGGGAGCAACAGAGGCGATTACAAAGATGGTGAAGTTTCTGGTTCCCGGATTTTTTGTAAATAAAAGATATCTGTAAATTGCCTGGAGACAGAATCCGGTAACAAGAGTGTGTTCCCAGTAAGTAAATGTGTAAAAGAGAACAGGAGTAGCCAGAAAGGTTATCCATACAGATGAAATATTCGCCGAAGAGGTAGTATTCAGTAAACCGGCAATTCTTTTTGCGTTATACAGTATCAGTAGTGTTCCGGTTATACCAAAAAGATATAGACCCCAGGAGCCAGTCAGTTTAATAATCAGAGCAGTAAGAAAACTAAAAAAAGGTGGGAACATGGAGACGATTTTATCTTTGTGAATTGCTGAGAATGGCGGCTGTAGAGGGTTTATCTCTTTGTTATCCCATATCTCCGCACCTTTCCAGTTTATGGTGGCTGATTTAAAATCGTTTTTAACTATTGATTCTGCTATAAGATACTTATCTGCATTATCTACCCCCCAGAAGCCTTTTGCGGGTAGATAAAAAAGAAGAACAGATAGTATAAAAAGTGAGATTATGCTGAGGTGGAATTTAATGGATTCTGTGTGTTTCTGTAACTTTGGGAGCATCATTTTCTGATATTTTAGATAAAATTCTATTAATAGTCAAAAGACTAAAACTCTGTAAAGTTATTTGTTCAATATAGTGATATGCTTCTGTTATGAACTTAAGACTTAAAATTATGGGTTTATTGACATTAAGCAGGCTTTGCAATATAAGTTGTGTTAAAAAGCCGGAATTACTCTGCTCTTCAGAGCAGAAAACGGATAAGGAGATATAAATGCGGGCAATGTTTGTGGCTGTAGGAAGCGAAATGCTGGATCAGAGCAGAGTTGATACCAATTCGATATACATGGGGCGTCGTCTGAATGATGCGGGGATAATGATGGATATGAAGGTTGTAGTAGGCGACAATCTTGATACTCTCAGCTGGATAATAAAGAATGCCTGCAAAAGAAGTCAGCTGGTTATAATTACCGGAGGACTCGGGCCTACAGAAGATGATCTGACCAGAGAAGCTGTTTCCAAAGCTACAGGCCGTGAACTGGTATATGATGAGAGTATTGTAACTGAGATAGAGAGACTCTTTAAGAAGAGAGGTTATAAAAATATGCCGGAGATCAATGCGAGACAGGGATTTGTTCTGGATGGGGCTGAAGTACTGCCTAATCCTGAAGGAACAGCACCGGGTCAGTTTATAGATGACTCTTCATGCCGGGTACTTCTGCTTCCGGGACCTCCAAGAGAGAACAAGCCTATGTTTGAAAAGGTTTTTGAAGAGAAAATAGCTCCTTTATCAAACTATCATATTAGTAAAAGACAGATGAGATTCTGGAATATTACTGAATCAGATGCAGATTCAAGAATTTCAGATATTTATGCAAAATACAGAAATCCCAGAACAACAATTCTGGCGTCTCCGGGAGTTATTGAAGCGCATTTTACCGGCAGATCAAAAGAGTCGGCTGAAGAGGCTAAAAGACTGACTGATGAACTCGCAGATAAAGTGGAATCAAGAATGAAGGAGTTCATTCTTACAGATGAGGATCTGAGTACAGCAGAACTCATAGTTAAGTTATTAAAAGAGAAAAACCTTACCTTAAGCGTGGCGGAGAGTTGTACCGGTGGACGTTTTGGGAACTCAATTACTGATGTCCCAGGAAGTTCAGAGGTTTTCTGTGGAGGGGTGATCGCTTATTCAAATGATATAAAAAGAGAACTTCTTGGAGTTGATCAGGAAATTCTGGATACAAAAGGCGCTGTGTCAAGAGAATCAGCCAGGCAGATGGCTGAAGGTGCCAGAAAAATTACTGGTAGTGATATCGCCGTATCAATGACAGGAATTGCGGGACCCGGGGGTGAAACTGATGGTAAGCCTAAAGGTATCGTATTTATGCATCTGGCAGCTGAAGGATTTAATTATGGGCTGTACAGAATTTTTGGCGGTGGAAGAGATCAGGTCAAAGAGAGAACGGTTAACTATGTTCAGGGATTGATTGTGAGGTATCTTCAGGGAAAACTGAATAATGAGTGAGGATATATCTTTACCTCTTGAGGGACTGGTAAAAGATCAGTTCTATAACCGCCAGATAACTATATACCAAAAGAAGAAAGGATATCGTTTCTCAGTTGATGCTCCACTACTTGCAGATTTTCTGCCTGAATGCTCTGGTGAAAATGCTCTGGAAATTGGTCCCGGTTCAGGTATTATATCTATGCTTACTCTCTTTCATAATAAATTCCGCAATATTGAAGCTGTGGAGATTCAGAAGGACTTTGCAGTTATTTCTGAACTGAATTGCAGAGAAAACGGTTTTGATGGAAGATTTCAGGTTAATAACGAAGATTTCTGCAGGGAATGGCTCAAATACAGAGGTGTTACACACATATTCTCCAATCCTCCCTTTATGCCTGTTGCCGGAAGAGTCAGTCCAAATGAAGAGATTGCAATTGCAAAGCATGAAGTGAAAATAGATCTTAATCAGCTGATAAACAAAACCAGGGATATTCTCAGTGAAAACGGGAATCTTTATCTGGTACTTCCCTGGAGCAGATATAGAGAGTTACTTAAACTGGCAGAAGAGGTGGGGTATTCAGTCAATAGAGTCAGGAGGGTAATTAATGAGGCGGATTCTGGTGAACCTGTTCGTTTTCTGATACAATTATCCACTTATAGTACTGTTCAGATTGAAGAAGAGCCACTTATTCTCTATAAGAGTTCAGGCATATATTCTGAAGAAGCAGAACAGATTTTTGCAGGTGTAAAAAGATGATATCAACAGTTAAAGAACTTTATAAACACAGACAACTTGTTCATACAATGGTTGTTCGGGAGCTTAAGGCAAGATACCGGGGAACAGTGCTTGGTTTCCTCTGGAGTTTTCTGAATCCTATGCTGCTTCTGGCAGTGTACTCCTTTGTATTTGGTGTTCTGCTACCTGGAAGTAGCGGAAGAGTGGAAAATATTGATATTATTGGTATCGATTACTCAATTTTCCTTTTTACAGGCCTTTTGCCATGGATCTGGTTCAGTACATCCGTTCTTGAGTGTTCAAATGTGCTTTCTGTTTACGGAAACCTTATAAAAAAGATAAAGTTTCCTCTTGAAGTTCTACCTATTATGACAGTTATTACAAATATGATTCACTATCTTCTGGGTATACCCATACTGATAGTCTTTCTGGCAGCATTTGGTAAAGGTGTGTCACTCACTTACTGGGCTCTCCTTCTGCCTGTGGCAGTTCTGCTTCAGTTCCTTTTTACTATCGGTCTTGGTTTTTTTGTAGCAGCTGTAACAGTGCATTTTAAAGACGTAAAGGATATTCTTAATAATCTCCTTACCCTCTGGTTCTTTGTAACACCAATTATCTATCCCTTTATGTCTTCCCATGTTCAGGATCATAAGTATGTAGCCATGGCTCTGTCTCTGAACCCCATGACTCATATTGTTGAGATGTATCACTACATCTTCTTTTTTGGTAAACTACCCCACTATAAAAGACTTGGGGTAACTGTTCTGGTGGCATTGGGAATGGCCTGGATAGGATATACTGTTTTTAATAAACTAAGAGATACTTTTAGTGAAGAGGTTTGATAGTAGAATGGATTCTATAGTAGCTGAAAATGTAAAGAAATATTATAAGAAGTTTGCTGATAAACATAAATTTCTGACTCTTAAAAGTGCCTTTCTCGACAGGTCACTCTTCTCTTCAATGAAGAGAGAAGAGGCTTTTGAAGCTCTGAAAGGTGTCAGTTTCTCTATTCCGAAAGGCAGAACTGTCAGCCTTATTGGTGAAAATGGTTCTGGTAAAAGTACTCTGCTGAAGATGCTTGCAGGAATCAGTAAACCAACTGAAGGCAAGTTGGAAATAAATGGCAGAGTATCTGCCCTGATTGAACTGGGGGCTGGTTTTCATCCGGAAATTTCAGGTAGGGAGAACATCTTTATTAATGGTGTTATTCTGGGACTCTCGAAAAAAGAGATACAGAAGCGTTATGATGAGATTGTCAAATTTGCCGAACTTGAAGAGTTTATTGAAAATCCTGTTAAAACATACTCTTCAGGTATGTATATGAGACTGGGATTCTCAATTGCTATAAATGTTGATCCCGACATTCTGCTTATAGATGAGGTGCTGGCTGTTGGAGATGCATCTTTTGTTCCTAAGTGCCTGGACAGAATTATGGAATTCAAGAGACAGGGTAAAACTATTATCTTTGTTTCCCACGATCTTTCTGCAGTTGAGAGGATAAGTGATGAGGTGATCTGGATTAAGGATGGGGAGATTGAAAAGAGAGGGTATCCTAAGAAAGTAGTAGATGCTTATCTTGAATATATTGGAAAAAGAGATACAGAAAAAGCCACTCAGAGACATGAAGAGGAAGTCGCCGGAGCAACTGCTGATAAGAGATGGGGAAGTAAAGAGATTGAGATCTCAAATGTGAGAATGAGAGATGAAAAGGGTGTTGAGAAGTATATTTACGATTATGACGAGCCTTTAACTGTTGAGTTTGATGTTACAGCTCATTCTGAAGAAGATGACTTTGTTTTTGGTATCGGAGTTTTCAATACTGAAGGAGTTCACTGTTACGGTTCCAATACTTATATAGAGAATTTCAGATCAAAAAATATAAATGGCAAAGGTAGTGTTAAAGTAACGATACCTGCTCTTAATCTGATTAATGGCTCCTACTATCTTGATGTGGCTGCTCACAAGAGAGATGGTTATCCTTTTGACTATCACCATTTTCTCTATACCTTTAAGGTTACTTCGATCCACCAGGATGTTGGTATCGGGCGTATTGATCATGCCTGGGAATTTACTGATAATATAAGGCTGGAAAAAAATGAAATTTCATAGATCTGCAGATAAAGTAAGAGAAGAGATAGTAAAAGCCGGGTTTGAAAGAGTTGTTTTTACAAATGGGGTTTTTGATATAATTCATCCCGGACATGTAGAGCTTCTGCGTTTTGCAGCAGCACAGGGGGATTGTCTTGTACTGGGACTGAATGATGATGAATCAACCCGAAGACTTAAAGGGGAAACCCGCCCTGTGTTCAGGCTTGAGGATCGGGCTGAAGTACTGGCAGCTATTCAGTATGTAAACTTTATAGTTCCTTTTGGTGAAGATACTCCTCTTGAGCTTATTAAAAAACTTCTGCCTCTGAAGGTCCTTGTTAAAGGTGGAGATTATCTGCCGGAAAATGTTGTTGGCAGAGCTGAGGTGGAATCCTGTGGCGGGGAGTTGAAGTTATTCTCTTTCAAAGAAGGGTATTCAACAACCAGTATTGTAGATAAAGTTCAGAAATAGTAACTAAGTTAATCCCTTTATTAATCAGCGTTCTGACTTGCAGAAACCCTCCATTTTGTTGAATTGACATTTTTTTCACCCTGTGATAGAAAACAATCAATCGCATCTCTGCAAGGGACAGATTCAGGACGTTTTAATGAAAATTGAGTATTATGGACATAGTGATAAAGGTTTAGTCAGAAGTGCTAATGAAGATTACTTTCTCTGTGAGGAAATTGAGGGAGATTCTTTCTTTTTTTCAGTAGCTGACGGTATGGGGGGACATAAAGCCGGAGATGTTGCTTCAAATATGGGAACACACCTTTTTCTGGAATCTTTTAAAAAGAAGAGAGATGACGGCAAAGAGGTTCTGGAAGCAATGGTTTCCTCAATGTATGAAGCCAATTCTTCTATTCTTAACAGAGCTGCAACTGAAACAGGAATGGAAAATATGGGAACGACTCTCAGTACTTGCCTTATAACAGGTAACAAGTGTACTGTGGTTCATGTAGGTGATTCTAAAATATTCCACTTCCGCAGTGGTGAAATAAGAAAGCTGACAATAGATCACACTTTTATAGAAAAAATGAAGCATGATGGGAAAATCTCTGAAGCAGAAGCGGAGATTCATCCTCAGAGAAATATATTGTACATGTCTCTTGGATCTCATGAAACTTTCTTTCCTCAGGTTGTTCCTGAGGTAGAGGTGGAAGCGGGAGATATATTTCTGTTATGTTCTGACGGACTGACAGATATGGTGAATATCGGCAATATTATGTCATGTATCTTTGAACTCTCCCCAAAAGATGCTGCAACCAGTCTTGTTAAAGCAGCAAATGGTGCCGGGGGGCATGATAATATTACCGTTGTTGTTGTTAAAATTGTTGAAATGTAAAACCTTTGAAATTAATGGAATAATTGTATAAAATACCATTAAGCTCATTGAGTTGAGTCCATGGAGGAGTAATGGCTTTAAAAAAGTTCATGAAAAAGATGTTTAAGGGTGGGAGTTCTGAACAGGAAGAACTTCAACAGCTTCTGAACGAAAATGAAACCGATGTGCAATCTGAAGAAGAGAGTGTAGTAGCTATAGAAGAGAATGCCTCAACAGAAGAATCTCTGGATGTATCTTTAGCCTCTGAAGAAGAGAATGGATACAGTGCAGTTGTGGATGTATTTGTTAATGACAGAAAACTTACAACTTTCAGCGTATCTGACGATCCGGTAAATATCGGGCGCGATCCCTCCCAGTGTTCTGTTCTTATTACAGAGCCGATTGTATCGAAGGTTCATTGTGTGATCTACCATAAAGATGGTGAGCTCTATATTAAAGACAGGGAATCAACAAATGGTATATTTATGTCAGGGGAGAAAATAGCAGAGTCGGTAATTGAAGAAGGAACAATGATTACTTTAGGCAGAAAAGGGGTTGTTAAGCTTGAAGTAAAAAACAGCGCCCTGTCTTAATCAGTATAATTCTGCTCAAACCGGATGTTCTGACTGCTTTTACTAAGTCGACCTATCATATCATTTAAATTCATTCCTGTTTCAGGATGAATCAGATCCGGTGCTATATCCTTAAGAGGAATAAGAACGAATAATCTGTTATGCATCTCTTTATGAGGTATTGTTATTTTATCAGTACTGACAGTGTGGTTCTCTGCAAATATAATATCTATGTCTATAATACGGGACAGATTGTGCCCCCCGGTAGTATCTCTGCCCATGGATTCTTCAATAAGTTTTAACTCATCTATAAGAGTTTCAGGTGGGAGAGGAGAATCAAATTCAAGACATAGATTGTAAAAATCAGGTGGGTTACCCTCCATTCCTACAGGAGCGGTTCTGTAGATGTCTGATATGCGGTTTACAATACCCTTTTTTCTGATAAGCCCGACAGCCTTTCTGATATTATTAAACCTTTCTCCCAGATTTGTACCCAATGCCAGATAATATTTCATTGGGTGTAATTAACACAGTGATATCTGGTTGTCAAATTATTAAAGGAACTCTGGTATAATAAAAATATGAAAAGAGAAGTTTTTATAGGAAATGTTGGCGTTGGAGGTAATCATCCGGTATCAATTCAGTCTATGACATCTACCTCTACAGGAGATGCAGCTGCAACGCTGGAACAGATAACCCGTCTTGCTTCTGCAGGTTGTGAGATTGTCAGAGTAGCCCTGCCTGACAGGGAGTCAATCGGAGGATTTGAAGAGGTTGTGAATTCATCCCCGCTTCCGGTTGTGGCAGATATTCATTTCAGTGCGGAGCTGGCTCTTAAGGCAATAGAGCTTGGAGCATCCTGTATAAGAATCAATCCCGGTAACATAGGTTCTGATGACAGAGTCCGGCAGATTGTGAATGCTGCGGGAGATAAAGGAATACCTATAAGAATCGGCGTAAATATGGGATCAATAGAAAAAAAATACTGGAACTATCCCGGAAGCAGAGCTGAAGTGATGGTAAAGTCCGTTATGGACAAAGTTGCTCTTTTTGAAGAGATGGGGTTTCAGGATATAAAATTATCTCTGAAATCTTCTGATGTGGTAGAAACTGTTGAAGCCTACAGATTAATTAATAAGATGTGTGAGTATCCTCTGCATCTTGGGGTAACTGAAACCGGAACTTTCTTTGGAGGAAGCATAAGATCAGCAATTGGTATAGGTGCACTTCTGCTGGATGGTATAGGTAATACCCTTCGGGTTTCCCTGACTGACGATCCGGTTCAGGAGATAAAAGTTGCAAAAGAGATACTTAATACTCTTGGCTTAAGAAGAAAGGGAATAACTCTTGTTGCATGTCCTACCTGTTCAAGAACTTCTGTAGAGCTTATCCAGAAAGTTAATGAGTTTGAACAGAAAACAGAGAATCTGATAACTAAAACTCCTCTTAAAGTTGCAATAATGGGCTGTGAAGTAAATGGCCCGGGTGAGGCGAGAGATGCGGATATTGGCCTGGCATTCTCAAGAGAGAAGGGCTATATCTTTGTAAAAGGGGAAATGAAAGAGAAGGTTGAACCTTCACATGCAATTAACAGACTTATTGAACTGATTAAAGAGAGAGTAGTTAATTAATGGATATATATCTTGAACGTCTTGAATTACATGGATTTAAATCATTTCCACAAAAGACAGTAATTAAATTCCATAAAGGAATTACTGCAGTTATAGGGCCTAACGGATGTGGAAAAAGTAATATTGTTGATGCGCTGTTATGGGTTCTGGGGGAGCAGAAGATAAAAAACCTCAGAGGAGAAAACAGTGAGGATCTTATTTTTAATGGGAGTGAAACAACTAAACCCCTTGGAATGACAGAAGTTTCTGCAGGCTTTGTTAATCACTCTGAACCTCTTTATGTTGCAAGGCGATTCTTCAGAACAGGTGAAAGTAAGTACATTCTCAACGAGAAGTATTGCCGTCACAGAGATATTCAGGATGTGCTGTTTAAACTCCAGCTTGGTGGGAGAGGTTATTTCATATTTGAGCAGGGAAGTATTGAGAAGATGGTTTCTCTCAAACCCGCAGAAAGAAGATCCCTGATAGAGGAGGCTGCAGGTATATCCCAGTATCTTGAAAGAAAAAGAGAAACCATAAATAAACTGATTGTTTCAGAACAGAACCTTGATAACCTTGAAATACTTACTGCAGATAAAGAGAAGCGACTAAAAGAACTGAAAAATCAGGTCAACTATGTTGAGAGGTATCGGGAGTATAAAAGAGAGTCTGTTGAGGTATTGTCTGAGTTGCTTTTCAGGAAATCTGAGTATTCCCGGAAAAAATATGAAGATCTGTCAAAACTTTCAGAAGAGTTGCTTGCTCAGGAGAGGGTTGTAACTTCTGAATTGAGTGTTGCAGAAAAAAAAGTTGTTAAGTTTGAAGAGGAGAGATGGGGATCAGATCTTAAGCTCAAAGAGATTCAGAAAGAGGCCTTTGAAATTAACAGGCAGATAATGGGGCTCAGAAATGAAAAAGATAAAAATCGCCAGTTTATTGAGTTTGCAGATCAGAAAACAGAAACTCTGAAAAAAAGAATAGAGAATAATAAAGGCGAAATTCACCGGCTTGAAAATAAAATTGCAGATGCAAAGAAGCAGGTTGATCATGAAGAAGAGCTTGTAAAGAAGGATAAAGGCAGTATTGAAGTTACAGAAGAGAGGCTGTTGGATCTTAAGGATCGTATTGATGAGAATGGCAAAAAAGATCTCGTGTTTAAATCTGATATTTTTACTGCTCAGTCTGAGCTTACTTCAGTAAGAAACAGAATAAGGGACGTAGACCGACAGATGATACGTCTTGAAAATGAGGAGAAAAATAAAAGAAACCTTCTTGAAGATATAAAAAAGCAGCTTGACGAAACAAAGGAAAAAGCCCTGGAAAATGAGATCGCAGATTTGCGAAAACTACAGAGTGAAGAGATTAAAGCTCTTGATAGTAACCGTGAAGCTCAGAGAGAAAGAGAGGGTAAACGTACTACCGGAAGAGAAGCTCTTAATGCCTGCAGAAATGAGATAGACAACCTCCAGAGACAGGAGAAAAAGTATTGTGAAATCCGGGACAGAATTGTAGGTAAAAAAGGTAAAAACAGCTGTGGACGTCCTGTTCAGGAAACTATAAGAGGTAAAAAAGAGTTTCTTAAGGTTCTTGAGAACTTCTATTTCGAAGAGATGGAAGCTTCAGTGCTGAAGGATTCAGGAGCTGCTTCTGAATGTAGTGATCCCAGAGTTTTGCTGCCGATTACTGAGAAAGTGCCGGATATGGAGGGGATTACCGGAGAACCTGGATTTGTCTCTTTTGTTAAGGATCTTTTTGAACTTGATACAGAACAGGGTAGTAACTTTTTAAGAAATGGGGTTCTTGTTAAAAGCCTCAGTGAAGGGGTTGCTATATTCAATAAATATGGTGTGGATATTGTCACTGAAGATGGAATCGTATTGAATAGTGGCGGACTGATAACCAGGAATCGTGAAAAAGGAATTCTTGAGCTTAACGAAGAGATAAGAAGAGTCGGGGATAGTGTTGCTGAGCATCGTAATGAAGAGAAACTCCTTTCTGAAGAACTGAAAGTTATCGGGGATGAGATTCGGGAAGCCGGAAAGATTATCGATGAGCTGGATAATAGTCGCAGGTTAAGAGAAAAGGAAATTCTGAGGCTGGATGCGGAGTTCAACGCTCTCAGAAGAGCAAGAGAATCTGCATTAAAAAGAGAAGAAGCAGCAGAGAAAGAACTAATTCTTATAGAAGAAAATAAAGAGAAACTTCAGGAAATCTTTGAAGCTGAAGAGATTATTGAAGAAGAGAAAGATAGAGAGTATAACAGGCTGGTAACTGAACGTGAGGAGTTTGCTACAGTACTTAAAAACCTCAAAGATGAAGAGAATCGTATTGAGAAAGAGTATCTGGAAGTTGAGAACAGTATCAGGTTGAGAAACGAAAGAATCAGAAGTAGTAAAGAACGCTTCAACTCGATTCAGGGTAATATAAAAAGACTTGAGAAAGAGATAGTTTCAGCAGAAACTGAAGTTGCCGGAATAGGTAAACAGGAAGAGACGAAAGCAGAAGAAATCCTTCATATAGAGAATCGTCTTAAAAATCTTGAAACCAGAAGAAGTCTTGTTGGTAAAGATACAACCGCCAGTGAAGAGAAACTGGCCAATCTCAATGAAGAGATAAAAAAAGAGTCTGCTGATCTCAATAAAAGAAGAACTGTACTTGCTGATCTTAAAGACAGGAAGAGTCGGGTGGATGTGGATATTGCATCTGTCAGGGGAGATCTCAATCGTCTTGAGGAGGAGTCTTTCAGAGAGTTGAACAGAGAGCTGAAAGAGCTGGAGAGACCAGAAGGCGAAGCTTATGAAGAGGCTACAGTGGAAGAGCTGGATAAGAGGAACAGCTTTCTTTCTGAAAGATTACTGAAAATGCGTGAAAGTAATCGCATGAATTTTTCAGCTGAATCAGAATATGAACTTCTTGCAGGGGATTATGAGGCGATGCTGCAACAGAAAGAAGATGTTATTCGTTCAATACAGAATCTGAATGATGCAGTTAACAGAATTGATAAAGAATCCCGGGAGAAGTTTTCTGCGGCCTTTGCTTCAATTAAAGACAATTTTGTCAAAAACTTTGAAATTCTTTTTGAAGGGGGAGAAGCGGAACTTGTGCTGACTGATACAGATAATCCTCTGGAATCAGGTCTTGAAATTAAAGCCCAGCCACCGGGCAAAAAACTGCAGAACCTCAGGCTTTTGTCAGGTGGGGAGAAAACCCTTACCTCTCTTGCTTTTCTATTTGCACTGTTTGAGTATAAGCCCTCTCCATTCTGCGTGTTTGATGAGGTGGATGCATCTCTTGATGAGGCAAATATTCAGCGGTTTCTGAAATTTCTGCACAAACTTAAAGATAAAACCCAGTTCCTGATTATTACCCACAATTTTAAAACCATGGAAGAGGCTGATTATATTTATGGTATAAGTATGAATGAGCCCGGAATATCTACAGTATATTCAACAAAAATGGTAAGTGGGGCTCCTGTTATAAACAGCTGAGATTATGCTGATTTATATAAGAGCTGTAAATATGGTAAAATGGGACTTTTGATAAAGGTGGTCACGAATGCTGGACAATTTAGGAAATAAGTTTAATAAGGTTTTTAAATATCTCAAAGGTGAAGCAAAAATCACCGAAGAGAATATGAAGAAGGCTTTGAGAGAAATCAGGCTCTCACTGCTGGAAGCGGATGTTAACTTCAAAGTAGTTAAAACTCTGATAAACAATATCAGAGAGAAAGCCCTTGGAGAAGAGGTAAGAGAGAGTCTTACTCCTTATCAGCATATAGTAAAAATTGTAAGGGAAGAGCTTGAAGTAATTCTGGGAAGTGAAGCTAAAGAGCTTAATTATAAAGGCAAACCATCAGTAATAATGATGACCGGGCTTCAGGGTACAGGTAAAACCACCACAACCGGTAAACTTGCTCTCTACCTTAAAGAGCAGGGTAAATCCAGTATAGTCTGTTCACTTGACCTTAAGCGTCTTGCTGCGGTTGAGCAGCTGGAAACAATTGCCGGTGAAGTTGGTGTGCCATGCTTTAAAACCAGCGAAACAAAGTTAAAGAAAATAGCATCTGAGTTATTGAAGAACGCTTCAGATCATGGTTATGACTATGTCCTTGTGGATACTGCGGGTCGCCTTCATATTGATGATGATCTGATGAATGAGCTCAGAGAAGTTAAAAAAGTTCTGAATCCTTCAGAAGTAGTTTTTGTTGCAGACTCATTAACAGGTCAGGATGCTGTTACCTCAGCAACCAGTTTTAATGATGAAATTGGAGTAGATTCAATAATTCTCACAAAGCTTGATGCCGACTCAAGAGGTGGGGCAGCTCTCTCAATTGTAACAGTAACAGGCAAACCAATTAAATTTGCTGGTGTTGGTGAGAAATATACAGATTTTGAAAAATTCCACCCCGACCGTCTGGCTTCAAAGATACTTGGAATGGGTGATGTGCTTACTCTGATTGAGAAAGCTGAGAAGGATTTTGATGAGAAGGAAGCCGAGAAATTAGCTAAAAAGATGATGCGCAATGAGTTCACTCTGGACGATTTTGCTTCACAGATGAAGCAGGTTCAGAAGTTGGGCTCCATGAGTGATATCATGGGAATGTTACCCAATATGGGTGGCCTGAGTCAGGCTGCAGAGCATATGGATGACAAGAAAGTGGCTCATATGATTGCGATCATCAATTCTATGACAAAGAAGGAAAAAGCGAAGCCGAAAATCATAAACGGAAAGCGCCGTCTGAGAATCTCAAAAGGCTGTGGAAGGCCTGTTCAGGAGGTTAACAGACTGCTGAAAAATTTCAATGAAATGCAGAAATTTATGAAGAAACCCTTTTTCAAAAAGATGATGAAAAAGTTTGACTTTTTTTCTAAAATGGGTTAAATTACATATTCTAAATTTAAAGTGGAGTAATATAGAATGGTTACAATTAGATTAACTAGAATGGGTACAAAGCACAGACCATTTTACAGAATAGTTGCAATTGACAAGGAAAGAGCCAGAGATTCACGTTATATCGACCTTATTGGACAGTACAATCCTATGACTGATCCAGCAGAGATCAAATTTGATGTTGAAAAATATAATGAATGGATTAACAAAGGAGCCAAACCTTCTCAGACAGTAAAATCACTGTTGAAGAAATTTAAATCTGATAATTAAAGGAGACGAAAATGAAAGAACTTGTGGAAACAGTATGCAAATCATTAGTTGATAATCCGGATCAGGTACAGGTAACACAGATTGACGGTGAACAGACTACCATTCTTGAACTGAGAGTTTCTCAGTCAGATCTTGGGAAAGTTATCGGAAAACAGGGAAGAACAGCCAGAGCTATCAGAACCATTCTT
>CBDDBX010000005.1:0-27683 GCA_965225955.1 Candidatus Aminicenantia bacterium | reverse complement strand
CAATAAGATCATCAGGGTCAACAATGTTACCTTTTGATTTGGACATTTTAGTCCCACCAAGAGTTACCATACCCTGAGTTAGCAGATGTGGGAAAGGTTCAGAAATTTTTGTCCAGCCAAAATCCCTGAATACTTTTGTGAAGAAACGTGAATATATAAGGTGCAGAATCGCATGCTCAACACCACCGATATAGAGATTAACAGGCATCCATTTAGCAGCTTCCTCAATATCAAAAGGCATAGAATCGCTACCACCGGCATATCTGAAGAAGTACCAGGATGAATCAAAGAAGGTATCCATAGTATCAGTTTCTCTTCTGGCATCTTTACCACAAATCGGGCATTTAGCATTTACAAACTCTTCACACTGTTCAAGTGGTGAACCCCCTTCATATGTGAAGTTCACATTCTTAGGCAGTTCAACAGGAAGATTCTCATCTTTTTCAGGAACTGTTCCACAGGTATCGCAATATACAACAGGAATAGGTGTACCCCAATATCTCTGACGTGAAACACCCCAGTCTCTCAGGCGGTACATAGTTTTCAACTCACCAATACCTTTCTCTTTAATAAGAGCTCCCATCTTCTGAATAGCATCATCAGAAGACATTCCTGTATATTCACCTGAATTTACAAGATAGCCTTTTTCTGTGAAAACCTCTTCAACAGTTTCGCTATACTCTTCATCTTTATCTTTAACTATTACTCTGGGAATATCTATTTCATATTTTCCGGCAAATTCGAAATCTCTTTCATCGTGACCAGGAACAGACATAATAGCACCGGTTCCATAATCAATAAGTACAAAATTTGCCAGCCATATAGGTATCTTTTCACCATTAAATGGATTTATCGCATATTTACCTGTGAAATAACCTTTCTTTTCAGGCTCTTCTCTTGAAGCTTTACTCTCAAACTCCACCTCTTTAATGAAGTTTTTTATCTCATCTTTTTCAGGATGATCTTTAAGAATTTCCTTTACGATGGGATGCTTAACTGACAGCCCGACAAATGTTGAGCCATAGATTGTATCAAGTCTGGTTGTGAATATTTCCAGTTTCTCTTCCATACCTTCAATATCAAAGAGCACAGAAGCACCACTACTTTTACCAATCCAGTTCTTCTGCATTGCAAGAACTTTTGAAGGCCACTTATCCAGCTCACCGTGAGATTCAAGCAGCTCTTCTGCATAATCAGTAATTTTGAGGAACCACTGTTCCAGATCTCTGGTTTCAACTTCAGCTTCACAACGCCAGCATTTACCATCTTCAACCTGCTCATTTGCAAGAACAGTTACACAGGCAGGACACCAGTTAACGTCAGATTTTTTCTTATAAACCAGGCCTTTCTCGTACATTCTTTTAAAGATGTACTGATTCCATTTATAGTAATCAGGCAGACATGTTGCCAGCTCTCTTTTCCAGTCATAACCCAGTCCCATCTTCTTCAGCTGGGCTTTCATTGTTTCAATATTACTGAGTGTCCACTCTTCAGGATGTACTCCATGTTTCTTTGCGGCATTCTCTGCAGGCAACCCAAGAGAGTCCCAGCCAATAGGATGAATTACTTCATAGCCCTTCATCTTTTTAAAACGGGCAATTACATCTCCTATTGAGTAGTTTCTAACATGTCCCATATGTATCCTTCCTGAAGGGTAAGGGAACATCTCAAGACAGTAATACTTCTCTTTTTCAGATTTTGAATCTGCAGAAAAAACATTTTCATCTTCCCATTTTTTCTGCCATTTTTCTTCAATACTACTGGGGTTATATTTCATTGCACAGCTCCTCACAAATCGTAATCAGATTTGATTATACTCTAAATTAAAAGCAGTGACCAGTCTTCGTTTATTTCAGGACTGTCCTGGCAATAACACGGTAGGAGACATGGCTCCTACCCTACAGGCAGCTACGCAAAAAAATATGTTCTGATAACCTTATCGGGACACATTCAGATTATGTGTTAAATACTCCTGTGTTTGTCATTGTCTGTCGTTGATCGTCTTTGTTCTTTGTGTAACCTAATGACAGGCTCGCTGTATTTCCGGATCCCTGAACCAGTGTCAGTCCGTGTGAGTCCCTGTCCGTCCCTGCCTGCCCTTCCGTCGTTTATTTCAGGACTGTCCTGGCAATAACACGGTAGGAGACATGGCTCCTACCCTACAGGCAGCTACGCAAAAAAAATATGTTCTGATAACCTTATCGGGACACATTCAGATTATGTGTTAAATACTCCTGCGTTTGCCATTGCCTGTCGTTGATCGTCTTTGTTCTTTGTGTAAATTAATGACAGGCTCGCTGTATTTCCGGCTCCCTGAACCAGTGTCAGTCCGTGTGAGTCCCTGTCCGTCCCTGCCTGCCATGGGATAGCCGAAGGCGAAGACTGGTTCTTTGTGCTACTTTACGATAAAATCCCTCTATGAAACCAATTACTCTACTCTTTATTCTGTTGTCTGCCTCAACTTTTCTTACTGCTCACGGTTTACATATGAAAGCTACAAAAGAAGGTGATAATCTGAATATTCTTCTTGAGTACTCTGAAGGACAAGGTGTTAAAGGTGCAGAAGTGGTTCTGTACAGTCTCAAAGGAGAAATAATTGAGAAAGGCCTCACCGGTTCTGAAGGATCTGCTGTATTCAAATTGAAAAGCAGTGTTTCCACGTCTACTATTAAGATAGTCGCAGATGATGGTGCCGGTCACATAGCAGAACTTATATTTGATCCCTCAAAAGATGTTATTTCCAATCATACACACAACTCAGCAGATATTCTCTACGGTGGAATCACAATACTTCTTATAGCACTCTCTTTCTATTTCGCTTTAAATAAAAAAGAGGGGTAAAACCGCCTGAACATCAGGGTTTTCGCTTTTATATCCAAAATACCAGATAAAACAAGAAATTTATTGACAAATTTTTTAAAACCAATATCATTGTATAAGGGAATATGAAGTTGGGTACGACACATTTATCAATAACAATTGCTCAAAACATTATGGGTACATATTTATCTTAAAGGAGATATACATCAAAATGGCTAAAGGGAAAGTAAAATGGTTCAACGACAAAAAAGGCTACGGATTCATCACTCACGATGATGATAATGGCGATGTTTTTGTCCACTTCAAAGAAATTATGGCTGATGGCTATAAAACTCTTGCTGAAGGGGAAAACGTTGAATTTGAAGTAAAAACTGGTCCGAAAGGACTCTTGGCAACAAATGTAGTTAAGATGTAATTCATCTGGGAAATTTCAAATTTACTCAAACTGCCTATAAAAGTTGTGCAGTTGTACTACAGTTGGAAAACCGGGAATTGTTTTCATCGGGGGTATAATCCCCCGATGTATTTAATGATTACTATTTGTTAACCTGAAAGGTTGTATTGCCGTTTTCAATGAAATCGACAATCTGAGTGATTGCAGCAATACCTGCATTTATGTTTGCTTCAGCAGTCTGAGCTCCCATTTTTTTAGGAGTAAAGAAAGTGCGATCTGCATAATCTGCAGCAAGCTCTTCTGCACATGCAGGAGCAATATCAGATACATAACCGAAATCAGCTCTTTCGCTAAGAACTTTTTTAAGTGACTCTTCACAAACAACCTCTTTACGGGCTGTATTAACAAGAGTTCCATTTGCCGGCATTGACATAAGAAGATCATAATTGATTGAGTTCTTTGTCTTGTCATTAGCTGGAATATGAAGTGAAATATACTGGCAGCTTTTATAAAGCTCTTCAACAGTATCAACTACTTTCACACCATCTGCTTCGATATCCTCTTTCTTAACAAAAGGATCAAAAGCCGCAACTTCCATTCCAAAACCTTTAGCAATACCTGCAACCAGTCTACCAACATTACCATAAGCATGAATACCTACAGTCTTGCCTTTAAGCTCTGTGCCAGCTTTACCGTTGAAGAAGTTTCTTGCAGAATAGACCATCATTCCAAGTACAAGTTCAGCAACTGCATTGGAGTTCTGACCAGGAGTGTTCATAACAACAACACCTTTTTTGCCTGCAGCTTCAAGATCAACATTATCATAACCTGCACCTGCTCTTACAACAATCTTCAGATTGTTTGCAGCTTCAATTACTTCAGCAGTAACTTTGTCACTTCTGATAATCAGAGCATCCACATCTTCAACCGCTTTGATCAAATCTGCTTTATCTGAATACTTTTCCAGAAGAACCAGTTCATAACCTGCTTTGTTTACAACTTCCCTTATACCGTCTACAGCTGCTGACGCAAAGGGTTTTTCAGTAGCTACTAATACTTTTTTTGACATACTGACCCTCACTTATTTGATTTATGTTTGATTCTAAAACAAGAAACTACTCTTGTCAAACCATCACTTACTGTAGATAAGGTCTTTGAGATCTTTTGGTACTTTGTCCGTAGGAATGATTATTTTTATCTTTGTAGTTTTACTGTACACTTTTTTGTAGAAGCTGTTAAAAGGTATAATTTCCACTCCACTCATAAGGTAGTTTTTAAGAAATCTGTTTACTTCAGCATTTTTCCACTTCTTCTCTTTTTCAGTTTCCATATCAAACTGATAGATATCCATATTACTACCAATATTCCAGTTTGACACTTTTCATCTTCAGTTTTGTTTCATAGAACTTTACTACATCGGTGTACTTATCATCTGTCAGAAAAACAACTATCCAGGGAAAACCAGTTGAAGACATTCTGGTCTTAAGAACAGCCCCGGGATAAATGGGAATACCGTTGATATCACCTTCAACTTTCTTCTCCCCCCCCCGAAATGACCAGATAATAATCGTACATATTATCAAAGCCACTACTGAGAAATAAGTTTTAAAGCGCCTCATAAGAAAGAATTTATAACATTACCAGTAAAAAATCAAATAGCTTGTCCCTTTATGCTAGAATGGTTTTACTACAGGAGGAGAGTATGAAACTATATATAGATCCAACCGGGGGTATTGCCGGAGATATGATAATATCAGCTCTGGTGTCTGTTGGTGCAGATCCTGACTTTGTTATACAGGCTGTTGAAAGAGCAATAAAATCTCTTGGAGAAGGTAAAGCTGCATTTATAACTCTTCAGGATGGTGCAACAAGATTACAACTTGATACCCAGCCAGCTCATTCACATCTTGGAAGCATTAAAGGCAGAAATATGCTTGAAAATCTGTTTGAAGAATTAAGAATCGATTCTGAATATATTGAAACAGGACTTAGAGCCTTCGATATACTGAGCACTTCTGAAACAAAAGCTCATAAACTCTTCAATATTCATATGGGGCACCATCATGGTGATGATCAGGCATGGCTTCATGAAGCACAGGATATAGTAATAGATATAGCAGGTACTATTGCAGCTCTTCAGAGTATTGGAGAAGGAACAGAAACATATATGACTGCACCGGTATCAGTTGGTGGCGGCTCAGTAACATGTTCTCACGGTGAACTTGATATTCCTGCACCTGCTGTACAGGTAATTCTACAGGATTTTGCTATTAGCTGGGTAAAAGGCCCCATTGAAAAGGAACTCTGCACTCCTACAGGTTCAGCTATTCTGGCAGCACTTACCGAAAGAAGTACAGAAATAGAGAAATTACCTGAAGAAGTGAGAGCTACAGGGTGTGCCCGTGGCAGTGGAGATTTTCCTATACCACCTTTGAAGTTTTATATGATTTAGGATCAAAAGTAGGGGCATGATATATCGTGCCCTCCTTAAGCAGTGCAAAATAATATAAGTACGCATTGCCTTATACAATAAGCAGCCAACAGCCACAACACGGACAAACAAGGACCCTCACAGACCAGCACAGACTCACACTGGCTGACACGGACATTTATCGACACACAATAAACAAGTACATTTACATGAAGAAATCAGTGTATTTCATGGTGTTTTTTTGTGTAGTTTTATCCTCGTGTTTGTCTGTGCCATGGCTCTGCCAGTCACGAGCCTGCGAGTGAAATGTCGGTGAATGTCTGTGATTGTCTGTGATTGTCTGTGATAGTGCCTGGACTCTGTAGGAATATAAGACTGCTACCACATTACGCCATAACAAGAAAACCGATGACCTTCCGGTCACCGGTATATTTTAAAATATCTTATTTCTTTGAATTAAAAGAGTACTGGAAGTTAATGTAAAAGAGGTTATTGTCAGGTTTACTATAACCACTCATCATGTCTTCAGTTCTTATAATATAGTTTGCCTGGAATTTAACGTTCTTATTATAGAAGTAGTTGATTCCCATTGAGAAATCTTTATATTTCTCAACACCTGCTTCATGACCATCTTTCATTGGTGTATATGTGCCATATCTTACTACAGGTTCAAATTTACCGAATCTGTAACCAGCAACAGCATAGAAACCATTGTGTTTAATCTTCACGGCATCTTCATAGCCATATTTACCGGCAATGTACTCAAATTTCAAATTCACATTGTCTTTAACGTAGAAAACGTTAAAACCATAACTTTCTCTTTCCATTGAAGCCTTGTCTGCACTCCAGTCAACTTCGAATTTATCTTTACCACTATTGGCAAAAACACCTATTTCGAAGCCTTTAACTGGTTTGAATTCAACTCTTCCCCAGATAGTCATGCCTTCATGACCTTCGTAGTCATATCCACCATTCTTGATTCCAGGATTGAAAAGGTCACTGGCATTAGGGTTTGATACCATAAGCCTGTAGTAGATTTTCTTATCCATCAGAGCACCGTGTAACTGGATACCCATCGCTCTGTAACCTAGTGTAGCAGCCTCAGTTCCCCATCTCTGAGCAACCATCGGTCTCTCAATAAGATCAAGAGCACCTGATGATGTTAAAGCACCACTTCTTATTCCAGGTGCAGCAAACTGGCCTACTTTGATTCTGAATTCTTCCTTAAAGTAAAAATCCATATAAGCATCATAAATTACTGCTTTCTGCTTATCCCAGGCAACCTGAAAGCCCCACTTAACATTTTTGGATAGTGAGCCATAAGGTGCCAGTCTTACACGTCTGAGATTAAAACCGTATTTACCGTCATCATTTGTATCACCATGAGAAAACCATGTCTGTACCAGGCCTTTTACGTGAACATCTGCGCCGGCATAACTACTTAAGGGGATCAGCATTAAAAATGCTATTGTAAGTATGATAGTTTTTTTCACACGAACCTCCGGATTATCTTAATTTATAAAAATATATTATTTAATTATGAACAATCGACCAACTAAAATAATTTAATTTTACAATTTATACCATATTTGCTATAAGTTGAGAATGGCAAACAGACAGATTCTTATTATAGACGACGAAAAAAATATTCTTGAATCAGTGAAAATGGTACTCACCTATGAAGACTACGAAGTTGACACTGCAATAAATGCTCTTGATGGTCTTGATAAACTGAAAGTATCTGAACCTGACCTGATACTTCTGGACGTTAAGATGCCAGGCATGGATGGTCTGGATCTTCTGGAAACAATAAAGGAAATCCGACCTTTCACTGAAGTGATTATGATATCAGGTCACTCCGGTATTGAAGAAGCTGTCAGGGCATCACAACTTGGAGCATTCGATTTCCTTGAAAAACCTCTATCAAGAGACAAACTTCTACTTACAGTAAGAAATGCCCTTGAAAAAACTGATCTTCTTAAAGAGAACTACAGCTTAAAATCCCACGCAAAGGATAAATATACTATTGTAGGTGATTCCAGACCTGTTAAAGAGTTAAGGGATACAATAAAAAAAGTCGCAAGAACCAACTCTACGGTTCTTATTACTGGAGAAAGTGGAACAGGTAAAGAACTTATTGCACGTCAGATACACGAACTCTCTTCAAGAAGTAAAAAGGATTTTGTTCAGGTTAACTGCGCAGCTATACCTGATGAACTGATTGAAAGTGAACTGTTTGGCCACGTTAAAGGATCTTTTACAGGTGCTATTGAAGATAAAACAGGAAAATTTGAGAGTGCTCATAACGGGACCATTTTTCTGGATGAAATTGCAGACCTCAGCCTGAAAGCTCAGGCGAAGGTTCTCAGAGTTCTTGAAGAAGGTGAAGTTCAGAAAGTAGGAACTGCAGTAATAAAAACTGTCAATGTAAGAGTCATTGCTGCAACCAATAAAGATCTTACTCAGGAAATAGAAGAGGGCAAATTCAGAGAAGATTTATTCTTCAGACTTAATGTTATACCTCTCTACTCTCCTACTCTGAGAGAAAGAAGAGGAGATATACCTCTTCTTATTGAGCACTTTGTCAGCTACTTTTCGCAGGAAAGTAATTTCAGACAGAAGAACTTTTCACCCGAAGTTGTTGAGCTTTTTAATAAACTGGAGTGGCAGGGGAATATCAGAGAGTTTAGAAATATCATTGAAAGGCTTCTTATTATGTCAGCTAAAAATACGATAACCATGAAAGATATTCCAGACTATATGAAACCCGATGTAAAAGAGCCATCAACAGATTTCAGTTCTTTCACCAAATGGAAAGAGTTTAAGGCATTTTCAGAGAAGAGTTTTATTGAATCAAAACTGGCACAGTACAACTACAATATATCTCTGACAGCAAGAGAAATAGAACTACCCAGAAGTAATTTATATAAAAAGATAGAAAATCTTGGTATAATACTCTCTGATAATCAGGGAGACAAGTAGAGGATCACCTCGGTTTCACACCGGGGAGGAAAGTCCGGGCTCCACAGGGAAAGGTGGTTCCTAACAGGAACTGTTCGTCACTTTAAGGGCGAATAAGGAAAGTGCCACAGAGACTAGACTATCCCGGTTCGCCGGGAGAAAGGTGAAAAGGCAGGCAGAACCTGCCGTTCCTGCTGGTAACAGCAGGAACTGAGGTAAACCCCATCTGGTGCAAGCTTAAATTAAAGATGCCTGAGACTATCCCGGTCGATATCTTTGGGTTAAGCGCTGGAGCTGTGCCGCAATGCACAGCCAAGATAAATGATCCTCCACGACAGAACCCGGCTTACAGCTTCTCTCCCTGCTTATCAATCCTTCAGGTCTATATAGTGTGCACCTTTTGACACTTTGTTACGAAGTGCGGAATAGACCACGAGAAGTGCTGTTTGTACACTATCTCTCAGATCAAGTACCTGAGGCACAAGTTCTGCCTGCTGATAGAATTTATTTATTCTATGTCTCAGATACTCCAGATCAGCTCTGGCTCTTTCAAGTCGTTTAACTGTTCTTATAATTCCGCTGTAGTTCCACATAGTAGACCTTATAAGTGCAGTATCCTGCCAGATGAGGGCCGGGTCAAATTTCTCCTGATTTTCAGGTGTATGCCATTCAGATATTTCAGAAATAGTATAACCGGTACTTCCCTCTTTCTTCAGGCAATCCACAATATCAAGTGCAGCTTCGCAACCATATACAAGGCCTTCAAGAAGTGATACAGAAGCCAGTCTGTTTGCGCCATGTACACCTGTTGTAGCGACTTCCCCCACAGCATAGAGGTTATCCATACTTGTACGTCCTTTATCATCTGTTATTACTCCGCCACAGCTGTAGTGAGCTGAAGGAACAACAGGAACAGGTCTCTTTTCAATATTTATATCGTATTTCAGACAGTTCTCATATATAGTAGGGAATCTGTTCTTAATATCAATTGTAGCAAAAGAAGCAATATCGAGAAGTACATAATCATCACCATGATTAATCATCTCTTCATATATTGCCCTTGAGACCTCATCTCTTGGAGCCAGATCACCAAGAGGAGAATATTTTTTCATAAAGTACTCTCCCTTTCTGTTCATAAGTCTGGCACCTTCTCCTCTGACAGCTTCAGAGATAAGAAAACGTTCTGAGTCTTTATGGTAGAGTGAAGTCGGGTGGAACTGAACATATTCAAGATTAGCCAGTCTTGCTCCAGCTCTGAAAGCCATAGCTACGCCATTACCGATAGCACTTTTAACATTTGTTGAGTTAAGAAAGATTGAGCTGAATCCTCCTGTAGCAAGCACTACTTTTCTGGCAAATACTCTGAATACCTCTTTGGAAACGTGATCAAAAACATATGCTCCGACTGCTCTTGGTTTGTCATATATTCTGGATGGATCAGAAGAGTGATGAGGAATAGTAAGAATATCGATAGCAGAATGCTTTGTCAGAACTTTCAGGTTCTTCTTTTTCTTCAGATATTTTTTAAAATCTTCCTGAATAACCCTGCCGGTCATATCTTTTACATTGAGAATTCTTCTGCTTGAATGAGCACCCTCTCTTGCATAAAGATAATCGCTGTTTTTGTCATCTGTTTCTCTTGTAAAATTTACATTAAGCTTATCTATAAGAATTTCATTAACATATTCCCGGGATTTACCCACCAGATGCTCTACAGCTACTCTGTTATTAACGAGATCACCACTATTCATAATATCTTCAACAAACTCTTCCGGCTTCTCATCAGGCCCCTGCAGAGCTATACCACCCTGAGCCTTGTCACTGTTGGTATCCTCAAAACCGTCACCTTTCATAATCATAAGAACATTAAGGTTGTTTTCTGCAAGCATAAGAGCTGTTGAAGCTCCGGCAATTCCGCCACCAATAATTAGAACATCTGTTTCTATATAATTTCTCATCAAACTACTCCTGACTATTTATTCTTAAACTCAGATCCAGTGAGCTGAAAGAGTGAGTCAGAGCTCCTACTGATATATAATTTATACCCTTAACAGCTTTCTCTCTTATATTATTGATCTCAACATTACCTGAAATTTCAAGTTTGATTTTACCTTTCACCATTTTAACTGCTTCCGGTATTTCTGATAGATCAAAATTATCGAGCATAACAACATCAACACTACATCCCGTCGCTATTTTTAGTTCTTCAAGATTCTTAACTTCCAGTTCAATTTTAGTTGCAGGATGGTTCTTTTTGACAGCATTCACAGCTTCTTCAATACCACCAGCCATATCTATATGATTGTCTTTAATCATTGACATGTCAGCAAGATGCATGCGGTGATTTGTTCCCCCCCCATCTTTTACAGCCTTTTTTTCCAGCATTCTCATACCTGGAGTGGTTTTACGAGTATCCAGGAGAGTTACTCCTGTACCATCCAGTTCTGCAACATAGAGTGCTGTGAGACTGGCGATACCACTAAGACGCTGGATGAAGTTAAGAGCAGTTCGTTCAGCTCTCAGAATGCTGTTTATACTGCCTTTTATCAGCATAACATCATCACCACTGTTTACATGACTGCCATCTTCTTTCAGAACATCTATTTCTATTGAGGAATCGACTTCGTTAAAGGTGCACAAAAAGGGAGCTATTCCTGAGATAACACCGGGGGATTTAGCAAAGACTCTTGCTGTAACAGGTTTGTCAAACTCTTCCAGACTACCTGTGGTTATATCTTCATAAGCATGATCCTCTTCGAGTGCCATTCTTACTAATTTTAAAGTATCTACATCAAAAACCATAGATCCACCTCATATCATTATAAAATCTATCTTAACACAAAGGAGGAACAAAGACACGTGGACTGTTGACTAAATTCGGATGCTAATATTTAAGGCTTATTGGACTTATTAATACCACCCCGTCCTCATTCTTCGGCCCCCCCTCCTCCGATTTTAAGCTATTTCTTCCAAATGCTTAAAATTAGGAGGGGATTTCTGTTTGTTTTAAACAGTTCCTGCTGGTTCATAAAAAAGTAAGTAAAAAATAACTACTGTTTTACCTATTAAGATAGCTGCACAAATTACCATTGAATAGCAACAATCCCCTCCTTTCTGCACTTGACTGTATTGGCGAGTCACGATATTTAAAGTTAAGATGGGGAATTTATAGTTCGTAAAGCGCCATAATCAAGGAGGGGGGGGCAGCAAACTGTGAGCTTTAGCGAATCAGTGCAGCTGACGGGGTGGTCCTGAAAAGTCCTGTAACATTTAGAATAAAACCTGATTGTTTGCTACTTTTGTCCGTGTTCTGTCGGTGAGGGTCTGTGTTTGTCCGTGTGGTGTTAAATTAAGATAAACCAATCCTTACAGGCATTGGTAAGTTTTATTGAATTTTGAGATAAGCAGAATCAGCCATCAAGAGATTCGAAAATCTTTTCAATCTGATCTACAAGTTCGTTTGGTTTGAAAGGTTTTGTAAGATAAAAAGAGGCTCCAAGATCAATACTTTTATCTTTACTATCGCTCTCTTTATCTGCGCTTAGAATAAGAATGGGAGAGTTAAAATCTCCCTTTTTTTTGAGCTCTTCAAGAACCTGATATCCATTCATAACGGGCATCAGCATATCAAGAATTATAAGATCAAAATACTCTTTTTCTATCTGGACAAGGGCCTCTTTACCATTCTTGGCTTCCTTTACGGAATAGCCCTTCTTTTCAAGGTAGAATTTGACGACTTTCCTTAATGTAGGAGAGTCGTCAATTATTATTATATTTTTACTCATTTTGCTGACAGAAATACCTTCTTAGCATCTTCCAGTTCAACATTCTGGTAATATTCGTAGCCTGTTCCTGATGGGATCAGTCTACCCATTGTAACATTTTCCTTAATACCTTTCAGATGATCTTCCTTACCTGAAATTGCAGCTTCAGTAAGTACTTTTGTTGTTTCCTGGAACGCTGCTGCTGAGAGGAAACTGTCTGAAGCAAGTGAAGCTCTTGAAATCGGGAGCAGAGCAGGATTAGCCTTTGCAGGTTCTCCACCTTCTGCAACAATCTGAGCATTAACTTTATCAAACTTCCACTTCTCAACGATCTGTTCAGGAATAAAGCGGGAATCACCAACCTCTTCAACACGTCTCCATTTGATCATCTGTCTGATAATGATCTCGATATGTTTATCGTTAATGGAAACTCCCTGTAATCTGTAAACTTCCTGAACCTCTTTCAGAAGATACTCAGCAAGTTTATGCTCCCCGAGAACACTCAGGATATCAGCAGGGTTAAGTGGACCATCCATCAGAGGAGTACCGGCTGTAATTTTGTCGCCGTCACCAACAATGATGTAAGAACCTCTTGGAATGTTGTGCTCATCAGGTTTAATATTCTTATCAAATGGATTGATAATAATCTTTCTTGAACCTTTTGAGATCTTTCCGTATTCAACAACACCGTCAATCTGAGCCATCTTTGCAGGAACTTTAGGTTTACGTGCTTCAAACAGCTCTGTAACTCTTGGAAGACCACCAGTGATATCTTTGGTTTTAGCAAATTCAGAAGGAATTTTCGCCAGAATGTCACCAGGACAAACAACATCTCCTGCTTTAACAGCAAGATGCGCATTAACAGGCAGATAGTATTTACGTCTCGTTCTGTTAGTCTCTTTATCTCTGATGATAACTCTTGGCTGAAGTTCATCTCTGAGTTTATCGTTCTTAATATCAATTACGATATTTGTAATCTTACCTGATGCTTCATCAAGATCTTCAACATAAGATACGTTAAGTTCAAGGTCCTTAAGTTCAACAATACCTTCTTCACTTGTAAGAAGAGCATTTGCATACGGATCCCACTGAACAAGCAGATCGCCTTTCTTAATCCTGTCATCAGCATTCACAAGTACATGTGAACCATAAGCAACAGGATAAACAGCTCTCTCTCTGTCTTTTGCATCAACAATCTGTATTGCACCAGTTCTACTCATGGCAATAGTTTTACCTTCATGATCCTGAACGGTTTCAAGATCGAGGTATTTAACCACACCATCATGTCCTGAATTCAGTTTTGTCTGACCTGCCGCACCTGAAGCAACACCACCAATATGGAATGTTCTCATTGTCAGCTGTGTGCCAGGTTCACCAATTGACTGTGCGGCAATAATACCAACAGCTTCTCCAAGGTCGATATCTCTTCCTGTAGAGAGGTTACGTCCATAACACTTCTGACAAACACCTGCTTCAGTTTCACAGGTTAGATTTGTTCTGATTTTAACTTTCAGAATACCAGCATTGATAATATCTCTGCCAGCATCATCATCTATAATATCGTTGGCTTTAACATAGATCTTTGAAGTATCGTCAGGATCGACAACATCTTCGAGAGCTGTTCTGCCAACTATACGATCGAGTAGTGATTCAATCTCTTTACCATTCTCAACAATAGCACCAACTTCATAGCCTTTGAAAGTACCACAATCTTCTTCCCTGACAATAACTTCAATAGCTGCATCAACAAGTTTTCTTGTAAGATAACCAGCATCAGCAGTTTTAAGAGCTGTATCAGCAAGACCTTTACGGGCACCGTGAGTTGAAGTAAAGTACTGAAGAACTGACAAACCTTCTTTAAAGTTAGCAGTAATAGGAGTTTCCATAATTTCGCCTGAAGGTTTAGCCATCAGACCACGCATACCAGCCAGCTGTTTCAGCTGGTCCTGACTGCCTCGGGCACCAGAGTCTGACATAACGTAGAGCGGATTGATCTCTTCGCCTTCATAACTGATTTTCTTAAGATTATCGAACATAACCTTTCTGATATTATCAGTAGCTTTACTCCATTTGTCGATGATACTGTTATGACGCTCATTTGCAGTCATATTACCAGCAGCATACTGCTTTTCAATTACTTCCAGTTCATCTTCTGTACTCTTAATGATACTCTGTTTTTCATCAGGAATAACAAGGTCAGATACACCAATGGTGAATCCCGCTCTTGTTGCATATTCAAAACCGTACTCTTTAAGTTTATCAAGAGTAACAACTGTGGCATTGAAGCCCTGATTCAGGTAGATATAGTATACAATGTTACCAACACCTTTCTTCTTGATGAGGCCATTAATATATGGAGTCTCTGCTGGCAGAAGGTTATTAAAGATAATTCTACCGGGAGTTGTTACAAGAAGAGTGTTATCATCTGCTCCGATTTTAGTTACAGGGCAGCTGGCAACATCCTGATTATCAAGATTATAGTTATCAAGATCAATTACATTTCCATGATATCTGAGTCTGATCTGAGCATTGATATTGATAAGTCCTCTTTCCAGAGCCAGAAGAGCATCTTTCTTTGAGGCAAATCTCATTCCCTGGCCTTTAAGTCCGGGTTTGGTAAATGTCAGATAGTAGAAACCAAGAATCATATCCTGAGTAGGAACTGCAAGAGGTTTACCATTTGATGGTGACAGAATGTTATTTGTTGAAAGCATCAGCAGCTTTGCTTCTGCCTGAGCTTCCAGAGACAGAGGTACGTGAACCGCCATCTGGTCACCGTCAAAGTCAGCGTTAAACGCCGGACAAACCATTGGGTGCAGTTTAATAGCATTACCCTCAACAAGAAGTGGTTTAAATGCCTGGATACCCAATCTGTGAAGGGTAGGAGCTCTGTTCAGCAGAACAGTATGTTCCTGAATTACTTCAGCCAGAGCATCCCAGATCTCTTCTCTGTTCTCTTCAACCCAGATTCTTGCGACTCTGAGGGTTGTAACCATACCTTTCTTTTCAAGCTTATTGTAGATGAAAGGCTTGAAGAGTTCGAGAGCCATTTTCTTGGGAATACCACACTCATCAAGTTTAAGTTTAGGGTCAACAACGATAACAGATCTTCCTGAATAGTCAACACGTTTACCAAGAAGGTTCTGTCTGAAACGACCCTGTTTACCTTTAAGAGAATCTGAGAGTGATTTCAGAGGTCTCTTCTGAGAACTCATGTAACTCTTATTTCTCTTCTGGTTATCAAAGAGAGCGTCAACAGATTCCTGAAGCATTCTCTTTTCATTTTTTATAATCAGTTCCGGAGCTTTAAGATCCAGAAGCTTTTTTAATCTGTTATTACGGTTAATAACCCTTCTGTAGAGGTCATTAAGATCTGAAGACGCAAAACGTCCACCATCAAGTCTTACAAGAGGTCTGAGATCTGGTGGCAATACAGGAACAGTTGTCATAATCATCCATTCCGGTCTGTTACCTGAACTCAGAAAATCTTCAAGGATTTTAAGTCTCCTTGAGATGTTTTTCTTCTTCTGAACTGATTTTTCAGATCTCAGTTTTGATTTATACTCTACAACTTCTGCTTCAATATCGATGCTTTCAAGAAGCTCAAAAATAGCTTCAGCACCCATACCGGCTCTGAATGAATCTTCACCATATTTATCCTGAAGTTCAGCATACTCTTCTTCTGTGAGCACCTGCTTATATTTAAGAGAAGGCAGATCACCGGGATCGAGTACAACGTAGTTTTCAAAGTAGATAATATGTTCAAGATCTTTTGCAGAGATTTCAAGAATAACACCGATTCTGGAAGGAATACCCTTAAAGAACCAGATGTGGGCAACTTTTGAATTAAGTTCAATATGCCCCATTCTTTCTCTTCTTACAGCAGAAATGGTTACTTCAACACCACATTTTTCACAAACAATACCTTTGTATTTCAGGCCTTTATATTTACCACAAAGACATCTGAAATCCTGAGTAGGTCCGAAAATTTTGGAACAGAACAGACCATCTCTTTCAGGCTTGAAAGTTCTGTAGTTGATTGTTTCCGGTTTTGTAACCTCACCAGAGGACCAGCCTCTGATGATCTCTGGAGAAGCAAGACTAATTCTAATCTTGCTGTAATCCATAATATTTGTGTCGGTACGTTCTCTTTTAAATTTGTGCATTATTGCTCCTTAAGGCCCATTTCAGCCATAATTCTGCTCTCAAATGTATCCTGATCCCGTTTCACGAGTTCAACATTTAACGCAAGACTCTTAAGTTCCTTAATAAGAACATTGAAAGACTCAGGTATTCCTGGTTTAAAGTCCATAGTGCCCTTAACAATAGCTGCATAGATGTCATTTCTTCCACTGATATTATCTGATTTAATTGTCAGAATCTCCTGTAGAAGGTGAGCCGCTCCATAAGCTTCAAAGGCCCAGACTTCCATCTCCCGACTCTCTGTCCACCAAACTGAGCTTTACCACCCAGAGGCTGTTGAGTAATAAGAGAGTACGGACCTGTAGATCTGGCATGTATCTTATCATCAACCATATGTTCAAGTTTCAGGAAGTACATATAACCTACAGTAACCTTATTACTGAATTTTTCTCCTGTTATACCATCATAAAGTGTAACTTTTCCGTCAACAGGCAAGCCTGCTCTTGTCAGATACTCTTCAACATTCTTCTCTGTAGCACCGTCAAATACCGGAGTTTCAAAGTGGCAGTCGAGTAATTTACCTGCCCATCCTAAAATGAGCTCATAAATCTGTCCAACATTCATTCGGGAAGGAACACCAAGTGGATTCAGGACGATATCCAGTGGAGTACCATCTTCAAGAAACGGCATATCCTCTTCAGGAAGAATCATAGACACAACACCTTTGTTACCATGTCTACCAGCCATCTTATCACCAACAGAGATCTTTCTGTTAACAGCAATAAGTATCTTGATTATCTTAATAATACCAGGAGCAAAATCTTCACCTTTATTCATTGAATCAACTTTATAATTAAGTTCTTTCTTCAATGCTTCCAGATGTAGTTTAGCTTTGGTTTCAATTTCAAGAATAAGCTCTTTTACCTCTTCAGGTACAGCTTTTCTGAGTTTTTTCAGGAATTCATCGCTAAGATCAACAAGGTCTGTCTTTTTGAAACAGCTACCTTTCTTAACTTTAATATCCTGGAAAGTGAAGTCGGCTTTAAGTTCAGTTTTCAGAAGCAGGTTTTCTATCTTCTCATCTCTGTCAATTAACAGAATTCTTCTTTCGTCTTTATAGTTACGATTGAGTTTTTCTGTAATTGAATCATCGATTGATTCTGCTCTCTGATCTTTTTTCAGCCCTCTTCTTGTAAAGATTTTCACATCAATAATTGTACCCTGTACTCCAGGAGGACAATACAGTGATGTATCTTTGATTTCAGATGCCTGCTCACCAAAAATAGCGCGAAGTAGTTTCTCTTCAGGAGAAAGCTGGGTTTCGCCTTTAGGCGATACTTTACCAACCAGAACATCTCCTGGTTTTACTTTGGCCCCGATTCTTACAACACCATTCTCATCAAGGTTTCTCAGTACATTTTCAGAAACCCCTGGAATGTCTCTTGTAATCTCTTCTTTACCAAGTTTAGTATCTCTGGCTTCTACAGATTCTTCAACAATATAGATTGAGTTGTAAACAGAATCCTTAACCAGTCTCTGACTGAGAACAATCGCATCCTCAAAGTTATATCCTCTCCATGGCATAAAACCTGCAAGAATATTTCTGCCAAGTGCCAGTTCACCTTTATCAGATGCCGGACCGTCAGCAATAATATCACCTGCATTAACATGATCACCAACTTTAACAAGAGGTCTCTGGTTAATTAATGTATTCTGATTAGAACGTCTGAATTTTTTTAATTCATAAAGATCTGCACTGATTTCTGAAAAGTCAGCATCATCAGAACTACTCTGGGTTTTGATGATAATTCTTTCAGCATCAGCATTCATAACAATACCTGATCTTTTACAGACAATAGCAATACCTGAATCTTTAACAAGTCTGTGCTCAATACCTGTACCAACAATAGGTGGTTCCGGCTTAACAAGTGGAACAGCCTGTCTCTGCATATTTGATCCCATAAGCGCACGGTTAGCATCGTCGTGCTCAAGGAAAGGAATCAGTGCTGCTGAAACTGATACAACCTGCTGTGTTGCAATGTCTATATAGTCAAGCTCTTCAGGTTCAACCTGAATAGTTTCACCATGATTACGTGCATTAACCTTCTTTGTAAGAAAGTTACCACCATCATCGTACTTGGCGTTTGCCTGAGCCATTGTATAGCCATCTTCTTCCCATGCGGTCAGATAGAATGGATAATACTCAAACATAGGTTTATCCTGATCTTTTTTCAGTTTGGCAACTGCCTCTTCAATATCTTTTTCTCTTACAACCTGATTAAGTTCAAATCCTGTTCCGCCGGGATATAGTATTTTGAAGTAGTTAACAACTTTTCCTTCTTCAACTTTTCTGTATGGACTTTCAATAAAACCAAATTCATTAACACGTGAGAAAGTGGTAAGTGATGAGATCAGGCCAATGTTTGGGCCTTCAGGAGTTTCAATAGGACAAATTCTGCCGTAGTGGGACTGATGAACGTCACGAACTTCAAAACCAGCTCTTTCTCTGTTAAGACCACCAGGTCCGAGAGCAGAGATTCTTCTTTTATGAGTTGTTTCTGAAATTGCGTTTGTCTGATCCATGAACTGTGAAAGCTGGGATGTTCCAAAGAACTCCTTAACTGCAGCGAATACTGGTTTTGTATTCAATAGATCCCTTGGAAGCATAACACTCAGATCATCTGCATTTGTTATTCTTTCACGAATAATCTTTTCAAGACGCATCAGACCAATTCTGTATGCATTCTCAACAAGTTCACCAACGGCACGGATTCTTCTGTTTGAGAGGTGATCGATATCGTCTACTCTCTTTTTTCCGCTTCTGTCATATTTAAGTTCCAGATAGTACTTAATGATGTCTACCATATCTTCTATGGTAAGAACTGTTACTTCTTTGTTATAGTCGTTTTTACGATCAAGTTTAATATTAAGCTTGAGACGACCAACTGATGAGAGATCATATCTTCTTACATCTTTCATCATGTTTTCAAAAAACTTCTTTGAACCTTCGAGAGTCACCGGCTCGCCGGGTCTCAGTTTTTTGAAGATTTCAATATAGGCATCACCCTGGTTCTTTGATACTTTGTCATCAGCTTCCGCTTCACTCTTAACAACTACATTATCAGCTATATCAATATCTTTTTTCTTTTTATCTTTTCTGAGAGTGTAAGCAATCATAGAGCCATATTTTTCCATACTGCTGTATGGGAAAAAGGCCATGAATTCTGTATCAAGCTTTCTCAGCTTTTTGATCTGCGGGGTACCAATAGGCTCGTTACTACCAATTACATTGATAATATCATCCGCAGCATATATATCTTCAAGAGTTTCTATATCAACTGGTACATATTCAACACCTGCTTTTTTAAGTTCTGAATAGTGCTGAATCATGAATTTTGATCCGGTTTTTACGAGAACATTTCCATCTGCGTCTTTAACATCTGCTGTTACAATACCATCTTTAAGAAGTCTTGAGTTTTCGAAGTAGAATATTCCGTTTTCAACTTTTGATTTCAGTACAGAGTAGAAAGTTTTGAGTATATCCAGATCATCCCACAGGCCCATAGCCTTCAGGAATGTTGTTACATTTATTCGTTTTGTTTTCTTGTCAAGACGAACCTGAAGCAGATTCAGTTTTTCTTCAAACTCAATCCAGGCACCTCTTGCAGGTATGATTTTGGCTGTAAATTCACCGCGACTTTTTCCAGGTAGGAAGTAAACACCTGGGGATCTCTGGAGCTGGGAAACAACTGCTCTTTCAGTTCCATTGATTATAAAAGTACCTCTTTCGGTTATAAAAGGAAGATCACCAAAATAGATTTCCTGTTCTTTAACGTCTTTGATAACTTTATTTCCATCATCATCTTCGTCAAAGAGTGCAAGTCTTAATTTCACATTAAGGGGTATAGAATAGTCAAAACCTCTGTCCATACACTCTTCAGGTGTGAAATTAATTCTCAGTCTGACTCTGTCACCACAGAGTGAACATGTCTTGTATTTAACAGTATCTTTACTGACACATTCAGGACAAACTGAATCCAATCCTACTTTAACATCTGCATTTAATACAGAGCCACAAGCAGAACAGTGGGGCTGAGAATTTTCAATCCCCTCAAATTTACCACATTTGCAGGACCAGTCACCCAGAGAATAGGAGTCGTAATCAAGAATCGCATTTTCTTTAAAATCTGTAATAGGAAATACAGATTTAAAAGCAGCATGGATTCCTGAATTACTCCTGTTCTCCGGTAACTCATTCAGCTGCAAAAAATCCATATAAGACTTCGTTTGAACCTCCAATAGATTTGGAATCTCTATTGGAGTTTCAATTTTAGAGAAGCTTATTCTATCAAGATGCTGATTTTTTTTTTGCATTATTTCCCTTCAATTTTTTTTTATTTGAAAATTGACAACACGGGGTTATTTAATTTCGATTTCCGCTCCCACTTCTTCGAACTTCTTCTTTATCTCTTCAGCTTCTTCTTTTGAGACGCCTTTCTTAACATCAGCAGGTGCTCCGTCTACAACTTCTTTAGCTTCTTTCAGGCCGAGATCAGTTACTTCTCTAACGATTTTGATAACGTTGATCTTTTTAGGGCCAACAGCCTTAAGAACTACATCAAAATCCGTTTTTTCTTCAGCAGCTTCAGCAGCGCCACCAGCTACAGGAGCAGCACCAGCTACAGGCATAGCAGCCATTTCAGCTTTAATTCCATATCTTTCTTCAAATTCTTTAATATACTCTGAGAGTTCCAGTACTGTAAGATTATCAAGATGTTTGAAAAAATCTTCCTTTTTAATTTCAGCCATCATTTTTCTCCTTCTTCTTCTTTTTTATCTTTTAAATTTTTCAATAAAACAAGCATATTAGTGAGAGGCGCAGACAGTGCCATTCCCCATTTCTTAAGCGGCATAGCCACTGAGAATGCGAACTGACCCATAAGCTGTTCTCTTCCAGGTAGTTTTGAAACTGCAACAATCTGTTCTTTTTCAACAAAATTGGTTTCAATAAAACCTGACTTAATTGCTATCTTTTTACTTTCTTTTTCGAATTCAACCAGAGCTTTTGCTACTTCAACGAATTTTTCGCCACTGTACACAACGGCCATAGGACCATTGAAAAGCTCTCTGCCATGTTCAAGACCTTTACCTTCAAAATATTTGATAGCAAGTCTGTTTTTGATAACCTGTACGTTACCATCAAGCTCTTTAACTGTGTTTCTGAGAGTTTCCATCTCGTTAACACTGAGACCTCTGTAGTCAAAGAGATAAACACCGTTACTTTCAAATATTGAAGCTAATTCCTGAATACGCTCTTTCTTTTCATTCAAAACCATTTCGCTTGCCATGATGATCTCCTTTATGCCTCAAACTCGTTGATTTCCAGTTTGACGGATGGACTCATTGTAGAGCTGACATGGATAGAATGAACATATCTGCCCTTCAGAGAAGCTGGTTTTGCTTTCAGAATGGCACTCATGAAATACTTTGCGTTGTCAACGATATTTCCACTTTCAAAAGAGATTTTACCAATAGTTGAATTTACGATTCCGGTTTTGTCAACCTTGAACTCAATTCTACCTTTTTTGATCTCTTCAACAGCATCTTTAACATTCATGGTAACTGTTCCTGCTTTAGGACTTGGCATCAGACCTTTTGGACCAAGAACTTTACCAAGTTTACCAAGATGACGCATCATATCAGGAGTTGCAACTATTACATCAAAATCGAACCAGTTTTCACTCTGAATTTTCTCAACAATCTCTTCAGCGCCGGCAAAATCAGCACCAGCAGCTTCCGCTTCCTTAACTTTTTCACCATTTGCAATAACAAGAACTTTTTTTGTTCTTCCTGTTCCATGTGGCAAAGTTACAGTTCCACGTACCATCTGCTCAGGATACTTGGGATCTACTCCGAGTCTGATAGAGATGTCTACTGATTCATCAAATTTTGTGCTTTTGATCTCTTTGAGCAGATCAACTGCTTCAGTAACGGGATACTCTCTCTTTTCAACTCTTTCCCGCGCTTTTAAGTATGCCTTTCCTCTTCTAGCCATTCTTTATCTCCAGTCCCATATTCTTTGCAGTACCAGCAATAATCTTTTTAGCCTGGTCAACATCATTGGTATTTAGATCAGGTAATTTTACTTTAGCAATTTCTTCCAGCTGAGCCTGGGTAACCTTTCCAACTTTTTCTTTATTGGGCTCACCGGATCCTTTCATAATACCTGCTGCTTTTTTGAGCAGATAGGATGCCGGAGGAGTTTTAAGAGCCAGAGTGAAAGTTTTGTCTGGATGTACGAACACTTCTGCCGGTACAACCATGCCATCTTCCATTTTGGCAGTTGCCTTGTTGAACTGGTTCACGAAGTCCATGATGTTGAGACCGTGCTGACTCAACGCAGGACCTACTGGTGGTGCTGGAGTTGCTTTACCTGCAGGAAGCTGGAGCTTGAAACTTGTTACTACCTGTTTTTTTTTTCCTGCCATATCTTATCTCCTAAATTTTTTCAACCTGAAGAAAATTCAAATCAACGGGCGTAGGTCTGCCAAAAATTGTTACGGTTACTTTGAGTATGCCCTTATCCTCATCAACTTCATCAACTACACCGTTGAAGTTAAGGAACGGGCCGTCAATAATCTTAACAGCTTCGCCGACATCAAAGTGATACTTAGGTTTTGGTGTTTCCTGTGTAGCCTCAATATGTTTGAGGATGGTGGAAACTTCTTTTTCAGTAAGGGGTTTCGGTTTCTTACCGGCTCCGACAAAACCGGTAACTTTGGGCGTGTTACGCACAAAGTACCAGTTTTTATCATTCATTATCATCTTTACAAGAATATAGCCGGGGAATGATCTCTTCTCACTGATAACCTTTTTTCCGTCTTTGATTTCAATGACATTTTCTTTAGGGATAACTATTTCTTCTATCTGTTCCTGCATTCCGAACTTGCGAATCTTCTCATCAAGAGCCTTTACAACAAATTCTTCAGAACCGGAAAAAACGTGTATAATAAACCATTCCATAGTGCTTCTATCCTTTTTTAAGATGAATTATTTGAACAGATCTATTACCGAATTGAATAAATTCGAAAAGCCGTAATCCACAAGAAACAGATAAATACCAAAAATCAGCGAAGAAACCACAACCGCAATTGTGGTTTTATACATATCAGGCTTTGAAGGCCAGGTGACCTTTTTCAGCTCACCTTTAACCTCTGCCAGATATCTTTTTACCCGATTTATCAAATTCTCTTTTTTCATATCTTGCGTTTTAAAACACAGGTCAGGAGGGGCTCGAACCCCCAACAGCCGGTTTTGGAGACCGGTGCTCTACCAATTGAACTACTGACCTATATTTTAACCTCCTTATGCAAGGTGCGTACACGGCACCGTGAACAATACTTTTTCAAATTCAACTTGTCAGTTGTATTTGATTTGTTCTTGAATGTAGTGTAATTTTTTTCACTACATTCACTGCACTTAAGAGTTATTTTAATTCTCTTATCGCTCTTAGCCATGTCTAATTACTAGTCAAGAATTTCAGTAACACTACCAGCACCGATGGTTCTTCCACCTTCACGGATAGCGAACTTGAGACCCTTCTCCATAGCGATAGGAGTTATAAGATCGATATTAAATGTTGCATTATCACCAGGCATTACCATTTCAACGCCTTCATTCAGTGAAACACTTCCTGTTACGTCTGTTGTACGGAAGAAGAACTGAGGTCTGTAACCACTTACAAATGGAGTATGACGTCCGCCTTCATCTTTTGACAGAACATAAACTTCAGCTTTGAATTTAGTGTGTGGAGTAATTGAACCAGCTTTAGCCAGAACCATGCCTCTTTCAACATCATCTCTGTCTGTACCACGCAGAAGAACACCAATGTTATCTCCAGCTTCACCCTGATCAAGAAGTTTCTTGAACATTTCAACGCCGGTTACAACTTTTTTCTGGGTGTCTCTGATACCAACGATTTCAATTTCGTCACCAACAGTTACGATACCTCTTTCAACTCTACCTGTAACAACTGTACCACGACCACTGATTGTGAATACGTCTTCAATTGGCATAATAAAGTCAAGATCAACTGGTCTTGCAGGAAGATCGATGTATTCATCAACAGTTCCCATAAGTTCCATGATGTTTGAGTTCCACTCAGCATCTGCAGGATCATCATTTTCCATAGCTTTAAGAGCACTACCTCTTGTTACCGGAATGTCATCACCTGGGAAATCATATTCTGAGAGAAGTTCTCTGATTTCGAGTTCAACAAGGTCAAGAATTTCTTCGTCATCAACCATGTCGCATTTATTCATGAACACAACCAGTTTAGGAACGTTAACCTGTCTTGCGAGAAGGATATGTTCTCTGGTCTGTGGCATTGGACCATCTGTAGCACTACAAACAAGAATAGCACCGTCCATCTGTGCAGCACCGGTAATCATGTTTTTAACGTAGTCAGCATGACCAGGACAGTCAATGTGAGCATAATGACGTGTTTTTGTATCGTACTCAACGTGTGAAATCTGGATTGTGATTCCTCTTTCTTTTTCCTCAGGAGCGTTATCGATACTCCAGAAGTCTCTGTAATCAACGTTGGAGCCTTCAGCCTTACTCAGAACTTTAGTAATAGCTGCTGTGAGAGTTGTTTTACCATGGTCAACGTGACCGATAGTACCTATGTTTAAATGGGGCTTACTCCTATCAAATTTTTCTTTGGCCATCACCTGCCTCCTTAATTTATTCTATTAATAACAAATAAACTTATATTAGCCCTCGACCAGACTTGAACTGGTGACCTCATCCTTACCAAGGATGCGCTCTGCCAGCTGAGCTACGAGGGCATATAAGCGGGAGACGAGGTTCGAACTCGCGACCGATAGCTTGGAAGGCTAACGCTCTGCCAGCTGAGCTACTCCCGCATATATATTGGGCAGGGGCGGATTCGAACCACCGAAGACGAAGTCAACGGGTTTACAGCCCGTCCCATTTGACCGCTCTGGAACCTGCCCATACACTATCAAAACAAAAGCTGGCAGAGGGACTCGAACCCCCGACCTGCTGATTACAAATCAGCTGCTCTACCAACTGAGCTATGCCAGCACTAGCACTTTATCAAGTGAAGCAACTTCAGCACAGTATTGTCTCTGAGTCAACACAGTGCGTTTGGTTTCTTCCACCTGACTTTTGGGATTATATTATAAAAAGCCCGGTAGCGCAAGACTTTTTTTTAATTTTGTATAATTTTTCATTTACAGTCCTGTTTGTTATACCATAAATTCATCGTATAAACATGGCATCTCCATAAGAGAAAAACCTGTACCCATCAGCAATAGCGATCCTGTAAGCTTCTCTTATGAGTTCAACTCCACCGAAAGCAGAAGTAAGAACAAAAAGGGACGATCCCGGAAGATGGAAATTGGTAATTAATCTGTCCACCATCTGAAATCTGAATCCCGGGTATATAAACAACTCTGAACTGAAATCTTCACGCTTCTCTTCAAGAAGAGCATAGGTTTCAAGTGATCTCACTGATGTTGTTCCTGTAGCAATAAGCTTCTTTGTTTTACGAAGTTCTGTAATTCTCTCTGATGAGGCCCGGGGAACCGTTATATATTCCCTACCCATCTTATGCTCCTCAAGGTTTTCAACTTCTATTGACTGGAAGGTAGCAAATCCCACATTCAGCTTTACTTCAACAATATCTGTAAAACCTCTTATATCTTTATAGATATCTTCAGTAAAATGTAATCCCGCTGTTGGAGCTGCAATAGAGTTGCCTTCTTTAGCAAAGGTTGTCTGGTACCTCTCAAGATCGTACTCCTGAAATTCCCTGGCTTCTTTACCTCTTCTTTTTATATAAGGAGGAAGTGGTGCATAACCTGCCTTATAATACTCTTCACCTGAGCAGTTGAATTTCAGTATTCTTTTCCCTCTTTCCCCGAGTTCTATAACTTCAGCCTCAACTCCTTTATCAAAGATAACTCTGACACCGGGTTTGAACTTTTTGCCGGGAAGAGCAAAAACTTCTGCACAATTATCATCGAGGTCTTTTATTACAAGTACCTCTACGCCTTTTTCTCCAATATGCCCGAACAGTTTGGCAGCCACCACTCTGGTATTATTTACTACCAGAAAGTCATCTTCAGTAATAAGATCCGTTATTTCACCGAATTTATGGTGACTTATATTACCAGATTTCCTGTCAACAACCATGAGACGTGATTCCTCTCTTGTTTCAGCAGGAAACCTTGCAATTCTGTCGTTTGGAAGTTCAAATGTAAAATCACTCAATTTCATCGCTGAATTCTACTATATAAGAGGCTTATCGTCAAAATCAGAAATATTAATCAGCAATTCATATTATTTGGATAATATAGTATGCCTTGAATCCAAATTAAAAACCTCTATAAGCATAGTCTCTTTGGCCGGTGCCATTTTATTTATGATACATTCTACAGATAACACCCGTATCTTTGTATCCATATCAGTAATTCTTATTATGCTGGACTGGAACAGTTCTTAGCTTCATAATCTATTCAGTTATTATATATAAAGAAAAGTATTGGAAGTATTTAAGCTTATTCAATAACTTCTCTCTTAAGAAAAGAGCCGCATACGTATTACTGATTATTCCGGTTCTGACTATCCCGGAAACTTCCCGGAATCTCAGTTGAATTATCAGGTAATACAGGTCTGCAAAAGCTTGATCTGTTATTATTTGACAGGAAAACAAAAATCGTATCTACCAACAAAAACAAAAAGATAATTCTGAGTTTCAAACCAGAACACAGTAAAAATTTGAAAAACAGGTTTTTTTATCGATTAATTTTTACCGATTACTCTTTAAAATCAGAAAAAATATACGTAAAATTGCTCTAAAAAGCCAAAAAATCAAAAATCTCAAATATTCTAATGTATATTTTTTTTCAATCTGCTAGAATTTTTCTTTAATTAAAAACAGGAGTTGAAGGATGGGTAAAACATTTGTTGAGAAGCTGTTCAGCTTAAAATCCAATCGGGATGTTTATGCTGGTGCAATTGTATCTGTAGAACCAGATTATGTTCTCAGTCACGATAACGCAGCAGCCATTTCCGGAACATTCAAAAAAATCGGTATAAAAGAGGTGAAGTATCCCGATCGAATTGTAATTATTCTGGATCA
>CBDDBX010000004.1:0-16975 GCA_965225955.1 Candidatus Aminicenantia bacterium | reverse complement strand
CATGTATGGAGGAGAACCGATTTTTGTAGTTGCATACTGTTTCTCTTCAATTGATGTGGAGGTACCAAAATCTGTTATTTTTACTGTGCCATTCTTATCAATCATAACATTGGATGGTCTTATATCTCTGTGAATGACTTTCTGTTTATGGGCAAATTCAAGAGCAGACAGAAGCTGCTTAAAGTAGTTCAGGGCTTCTGCTACAGGAAGTTTGTCGCTGGCATCTATAAGGTGCTCAAGATCTGACCCTTCTACATACTCCATAACCATAAGTATCTGTCTGTCTACAATATCAACAGTAAGGAGTTTTACAATATTCGGGTGATCAAGAAGTCTGCACTGCAGAACAGATTCATTAAGGAGTTTCTCAACCTGAACATTAACACGGTGTGGAATCTTGAGAGCTCTGAGGGATTTCAGGAATTTGTCTTCAGCAAGATATACTGATCCAAAACCACCGCTTCCGATCTTTTTTATGATTTTGTATTTTCCTACTTCACCCTTTAACTCCATCATTTGTCACTCCTTTTTTACATCTCTCCGGCTAACCTGCAGGAGAGTATGGAAGCCATAGCTATCGCTGCGGTTTCAGTTCTTAAGATACCGCTGTTAATATTCATGGCTCTGAAACCGCTACCTTTAATCAGCTCCCTTTCCTGTTCTGTGTAATCTCCCGGGGGGCCTGTTATTGCATAGATTCCCGGTGAGTCTGATTTACTTAATGTTGCAGGCTCTCCGTCTATATCAAGCATTACTGCAAAGCTATTTTCCGGTATCTGGTTTATAAAACTGCTGTATTTAACAGGAGGCCTGACTTCGCAAGCATGAAGCCTTCTGTTAACTTTCAGGGACTGCAGAGCTATTTTCTGCCACTTTTCCAGAGAAGATGGTGACCATGAGGTATCGGTACGATCAAAAATCAGAGGCTGAATTACATCTACTCCAAGTTCAGATAGTTTCTCAATCATAAGCTGCATCTGTTTTTTCTTAAGAACAGATACTCCCATTACAAGTCTGAGTCCCGGATGTTCTCTGTACTCTTCAGATATAATCCGGGTTACTGTTTCAGAGTTTCCGATATCCTCAACCTCGCACTCGTAAAGACTGCCTTTTCCATCTATTACATGCATACGGTAACCTTTTCTGGCTCTCATTACAGTTTTAAGATGAAAGTGTTCATCCTCAGTAATTCTGAGAATGCCGGTAGTTTTATCCGGTGGCTGGAATGTCAGAAAACGTCGGTAATGTATCAATTAAAGAAACCACCTTTCTTTGTTTTACGTCCCAGTTCAAGCTGTCTGAGCTCTTTAAAGAGTTTTTTCTCTTCTTTTGAAAGCTTTGAAGGTGTTACTATATTAAAGATAACGATAATATCACCCTTACCCCAGGAGTTGATACTCTTAAAGCCTTTACCTTTAAGTTTGATATAGTCTCCGTGCTGTGTTTCTGAAGGGATTTTTATCTTCTCTTTACCGTTGTAGGTATCTATTTCAACTTCATCTCCCAGAGCTGCCTGAGCAAATGTGATTTCAAGATCCTTTATAAGATCATTACCTTCTCTTGTAAAGAGACCGTCCTCTTTAACGTTGATTATAATGTAGAGGTCACCAGGGCGGCCGCCGTTTGTGCCGGTTTCACCTTCACCGCTTACTCTCAGTCTCTGCCCTTCAGCAATACCTGAAGGTATATTTACCTTAATATTTCTTGTTTCAAGTTCACGACCTGAGCCACCACAGGTCTTACATGGGTTTGTTATGATTTTACCTGAACCGTGACAGTGGGGACATGTAGAAGAGATTGAGAAAAATCCCTGGCTTCTTCTTACTGAACCACTTCCTCCACAGGTACTGCAGGTAGATGGAGCGTGGCCTGATTCACAGCCACTGCCTTCACAGGAGCTACATTCAGTTTCTCTCTCAAGTTCAACCTCTTTCTCAATACCGTGGAAAGACTCTTCCATTGTGATTACTGTTTCTATTCCGATATCCCGTCCTTTACGTGGAGCGTTTCTGTTTCTGCTTCCACCAAAAGAACCAAAACCGAAAAGGTCACCAAGAATATCTCCAAAATCTGCAAATGTTGAATCAGAGAAGAATGATCCGTCACCAAAACCACGGCCCCCGGCTTTCAGGCCGTCAAAACCGTACTGGTCATACATCTTTCTTTTTTCTTCATCTCCAAGTACAGAATAGGCTTCAGAAGCCTCTTTAAACTTGTCTTCCGCTTCAGGATTATCCGGGTTCCTGTCAGGGTGGTATTTCATTGCAAGTTGTCTGTATGCTTTTTTCAGCTCAGATGCTGATGCATCCCGGGATACGTTCAATATTTCATAGTAGTCTCTTTTTGCCATTTAGTTACCTTTTTTAAATTTAGCAAGTATTATATCATTCATTTTATCTCTGAAATTATTCAGACGCAGAAGAATCTTTTCCAGTACCTCCAGTTTATCTTCCTTTAAACTGGATTCAGCTCTGTCCATGAGTCCACGTATATCATTCTGTTCTTTGGGTTTCAGATTTGTTACATGGTTCTGGTAGAAGATTTTTATTGAAGCAAGTTCAGATTCAATATTCTCTTTAACTTCCTGAAGGCGTAATTTGAAAAGATCTTTCTCTTTTTTGGATTTTGCATCAGAAATCAATCTCTGGATCATCTCTTTATTGAGGCCACTGGCAGGTTCAACTCTCATTGACTGGCTGATACCTGTCTGCTTGTCTTTAGCAGATACCTTTACTATACCGTTGGCATCAATTTCAAAAATTACCTCAATCTGGGGTATGCCTTTAGGAGCAGGGCTTATACCTACAAGATTGAAATAGCCCAGTGATTTATTCTCTGAAGCAATCTCCCTCTCTCCCTGAAGAATGTGAATTGTAACTGTTCTCTGATTATCAGATATAGTTGTAAACACTTTGGAGTGTTTCACAGGAATAGTTGTGTTCCTGTTTATGAGTTTGGTAAAACGATCTCCTTTTGTTTCAACCCCCAGAGAAAGAGGAGTAACGTCAAGAAGAAGCATCTCACTGGATTTACCGTGAATTATCTCTGCCTGAAGTGCTGCCCCCTGGGAAACAACCTCTTCGGGGTTCAGATCAAGGTGAGGATCTTTACCAAAAAACTCCTGTAGTTTTGATGCTACCAGAGGCATTCTGCTCTGGCCTCCTACAAGAAGGATTCTCTCAATATCTTCAGGTTTAAGGTTAATCTCTTCCAGAGACATGCCTATCAGTTCAATTGTGCGGTCAACAAGATCTTCACACATCTCTTCAAGCATTGCTCTGGTTATTGTTCTTGAAAAGTGGTACTGCTGTCCTGTAGAGAGAGTACCAAGGTATGGAATATTAATCTCTGCTACATCATTAAAGGAGAGATCAATTTTTATCTTCTCAGAGATCTGTATAATTCTCTGCAGTGAGTTTCTGTCACCTGAGATATCTATACCTGATTCCTGAAAAATTTCTCCGATTACCCATTCAATAACTCTGACATCAAAATCGCTTCCTCCCAGGAAAGTATCACCAAATGTGGATATTACTTTGTAAACTTTATCCACTACCTCAACTATAGAGATATCGAAGGTTCCCCCTCCAAGGTCGTATACAGCATAAAGGCCGTCTTTTACAATTCTGTCGCCATATGCAATCAGAGCTGCTGTAGGTTCATTTATTATCCTTGAAACTTTGAGTCCTGCAAGTTCACCTGCAACTTTTGTAGCCTGCCTCTGGGCATCATTGAAGAATGCAGGAACAGTTATAACTGCATTTTCCACCTCTTCACCAAGAAAATCCTCAGCTATTGTTTTAAGATATTCCAGAAACATACCTGATATCTCTTCAGGTGAATGGTGGCGATTGCCAAGCTTAACCTGACAGTCTCCATTTTCTGCTTCAAGAACATCGTAGCCTACTCTCTTTCGGATTTCAGATACCTCAGGACTGTTGAACTTATTGCCAATAAGACGTTTGATTCCCCAGATAGTATTGATATTGTTGGTAATAAACTGACGTTTGGCAATATTGCCAAAAATCTTCTGCTCACTGTTTTCGAGCGCAACAATTGATGGAATAACCCTGGTTCCTTCAGGGGTAGGAACAATTGTTACTTCACTTCCGTCGGGAAAGCTGATACATGAGTTTGTTGTTCCCAAATCAATACCAATATGCCTGGTCATTATCTCACTCCGTTATGTCAACGCTTTTTGCCGGTATAGCCACTTTAGCAAGAGCTGGTCTCAAAAGTTTATCCTGATACATAAAGCCTTTCTGATAGACTTCCACTACAGTAGGTTCTTCAACACCATCCTGTTCGACTTTTGACAGAGCCTGATGATAATTGGGATTGAAAGGTTTGTTAAGTGATTCAATCTCCTTAACATTGTTTTTCTGTAAAAGAGTATTCAGCTGTTTGAAGATCATTTCAATGCCTGAGAGTATTGATGTGTCACCTTCTGCAGCTTCAGCTGTCTGAATAGCTCTCTCAAAATTGTCATATACTTCAAGAAGATTACTCAGGAAGTCCGCCAGAATATATTTCTGGTAATCCTCTTTCTCTTTTTTTACTCTTTTCCTGAAATTATCCATTTCAGCAAGATTTCTGAGATATTTGTCTTTAAGATCGTTCTTCTCTTCTGTAAGTTCTTCAAGTTTTACAGCCTGACTTTCAAGAATTTCCAGGAGCTCTTTTTTTGTTAAAGCGCTTTTCTTTTTATCGGAAACTTTCTGTTCTTCTTTCTGACTGGTCTCTTCGCTGTTCTCATCTTCCTCATGAAGATTGACAATGTCGTTAGCTGTTTCTTCTTTAGTCATTTATATTCTATGCCTCCGTGTGTCTTCGGGAAAGTATTTCTGAAAAATAGGCTGAGTACTGACCTACACTGCTCAGTGGCTGCTGGTAGTTCATATACTTGGGGCCTATGATTCCGAGATTTCCTATGGGTTTTTCTGAAAAAAAGTAGTTTGAAGAGATCAGAACAACTTCCTTCATCTCTTCTATACCTGTATCTTTGCCAAGAGCTACCATTGGCTCACGACTGCTGCCTGTTACCATATCGTTCAGAAATGCAGACAGTCTTTCTCTCTCTTCAATAAGTTCCGGTTTTTCCATCAGGTTCATTATGCTGCTGTTTGAGAGATTACCTGAATGGAGCAGGTTGTGACTACCTCTTGTGATGAGTTCTGTTGCAAGGAGATTACTATTACAGAGAAGATAGTACAGGCCTTTATAGATCTGCCTGTATCTCTCACGGTTTCCTGATAACCTGTTTCTGAGAATCCTGACAGTATTGTTAAGGGTTTTTCCTCTAAATTCTTTGTTAAGAATCTCTTCCCACTGCTTAAGATCTGTTTCGTTGTAGTTATTGTCGGTTGTGAAAATTTTGGAAAAATTGAAGTAACAGATGGACCTTATAACAGCCATTACTTTGTGGGGAGCTACTCTGCACAATCTTATTTTCAGGAAATTAAGGTCAAATATGGAATTCAGAAATACAAAACCCGGATTTGAAGTCTGTTCAGAGAGGTGAGTCAGGAGGTTCCGGGAGACATCATTGAAATCCGATCCCTCTATTTCCGGCACATTACTGCGTGCTCCGGTAAGTTCGCAGCTTTTTACCATTTCTCTTATAAAATGCTTCAGACCCTTATCTGAAGGGACTCTGCCTCTGGATTTACCTGGTTTGAAAACAAAACCGTTTTTTTCCATTTTCTGGAGCTCTTTTCTTATTGAAGAGCTTGATAAGCCGATAGTTTCAGCAAGTTTTTCCGAACTTACAGGTCTGTTTGTAGATGTATACAACTTAACCAGGCATGATAAAATTTCGGAATTCCTTTTGCTTAACCACATATTCTTCTGAAATTTTATTATAATAGTTGTGGTATGTCAATTAATGCCTGATCCCGGAAACAACCTCCCTGACTGGATAAATGGGCAGAACGTGGTGTTTTGACCCATGTCAGTACCAATGATATAATAGGTCTCTTTAGATCCTGTAGCCCTGTTTTGTACCTGAAGTAGTTGTCTGACAGGGGGTAAGGGAAGAACCGGAAGGATAGAAATGGAGTCACATTTATTCAGCAGTAAGAAGTTCAGTAACTGTATTAAACAGCCTGGTGAAGAAGGTAGAAAGATTACTATCGGTAATCTGAATTTACCGGAAGATTTCTGCATTATTGCAGGGCCCTGTTCTGTAGAGAGCTATGAACACCTGAAAGGTGTTGCGGAACTCGTATGTAACAGCGGTGCAGGAATGATTCGTGGAGGAATCTATAAAGGACGGACTTCACCTTATGATTTTCAGGGACTGGGAAGAGATGGTCTTGATATACTTAAACAGGTAAGAAAAGAGACCGGCGTTCCAATGGTCGCTGAAGTTCTTGATACCAGAGATGTTGAATCTCTTGCGGAAGTTGTTGATATGATACAGATTGGTTCAAGAAACATGCAGAACTTTGCCCTTCTCAAAGAGGTTGGATTATCAGGAGTACCTGTACTATTGAAGAGGGGGATGGCTGCAACAGTTGAAGAGTGGCTCAGTAGTGCTGAATACATTTTTTCTGAAGGTAACCCCAATATTGTTCTGTGTGAACGGGGGGTAAGGACATTTGAGACAAGTACCAGAAATACTCTGGATCTGAATAGTGTTGCCTTACTGAAACAGATGTCATCTCTGCCTGTTATTGTTGATCCATCTCATGGAACAGGCCGTAAATCCCTTGTGGAACCTATGGCTCTTGCTGCAACAGGAGTCGGGTGTGATGGCTTAATGGTTGAAGTGCATCAGGAACCTGAAAAAGCACTGAGTGATGGAGAGCAGGCTCTGCTTCCGGGAGAGTTTGCAGAACTTGTGAAAAAAGCAATAAAACTGAGAGAAACTCTGAGTAGTTTGTAAAAGAGGTTACAGGCAGATGAATAAAGATAGAGTAAAACCTGAACTGGTATGTCCCGCAGGAGACTGGAGTTCACTTAAAACAGCTGTTGATGCAGGTGCTGACAGTGTCTATTTTGGACTCAAAGGCATAAATATGAGAGCCAATGCAGGGAATTTTGAGATCTCTGAGCTTAAGAAGGTAATGGATTATCTTCATGAAAGAGGCTGCAAAGGGTTTCTTGCACTCAATGTTATTGTGATGAACAGTGAGCTGCCTAAAGTAAGATGCATTCTGGAAGCAGCTGTAGCAGCAGGCGTTGATGCTGTAATTTTATGGGATATGGGGGTTCAGAGAATCGCTTCTGAGCTGGGGCTTAATATACATATTTCAACTCAGGCAAGTATTTCCAACTCTTCAGCCCTTGCGTACTATGCGGGTATCGGAGCCAGAAGAGCTGTACTTGCAAGAGAGTGTACTATGGCTCAGATTGGGGAAATTGTCAAAGATATTGACCGGGAGAAGATTCCTGCAGAAATTGAGGTCTTTGTACATGGTGCTATGTGTGTAAGTGTCTCAGGAAGATGTTTTCTGTCTCTGGAATCTTTTGGGAAATCTGCAAATCGCGGGGAATGCCTGCAGCCATGCAGAAGAGAGTTCAATATAAAAGATATTGATGATGAATCAGAATATATAGTGGGTAAAGACTATCTGTTAAGCCCAAAAGATCTGTGCACAATTGGTTTTATAGATCAGCTCCTTGATACAGGAGTGCATTCACTGAAAATTGAAGGCAGAATGCGTTCCAAAGAGTATATAAGAGTTGTTGTGGGATCTTACAGGCAGGCTATAGATGCCTGGTATGAAGGCACACTTACAGAAGACCTGAGAAACTATCTTGCTGAAGAGGTGGATAAGGTATACAGCCGGGGATTTTCCACAGGCTTCTATTTCGGACAGCCTGTTGACTGGATAAGTCGTAAACTGGAACAGAAATATGAGAAGCTCTATCTTGGGGAAATAAGAAAGTACTATCGCAAAATTCAGGTTGCAGAAGTAGTTATCCGCAGTAATGAGGTAAAGCCCGGGGATAAACTTTTTGTGGCTGGTAAAAACAGTGCCGGCAGATTCACTGTAGCTGAAGAGATCCAGCAGGAACATAAATTTATTGATAAAGCTGTTAAAGGAGAGGTTGTGGCAATAAAGATACCTTTTCTGGTAAGGCCTAAAGATCAGGTTTTCCTCTGGAGAGAGAAGCCAAAAAGGTAATTACTTTTTCTTTTTGAGTACTTTGACGGCTCTTTTTGTAGTAGTGTCCTGTTCTACAAAGACCTTCAGACTGGCTGGTTCAGGAAAGAGAATATTAAAAAGATCTCTTCTTATTTCATACCTTATTGTATCTCTGTATTTCTTCAGGTTCTTTTTACTGAAATCAACCTTATTGTCTTTAAGAAACTTTGCAAACTGGTCCAGAGTTCTACTGCTTACTCTGAACTTTTCTGTAATCTTACTGTTCTCTGAAATAAGATGCTTTGAAAACCTGAAGAATGTACCGGATGAGATAAGTTTCACAACCGGAACAGGGTATGAGGACGGTTTTACATGAATATCCGGGATAACTCCACCTGTTACTGTTGTGTCTGTGTCGTATTTCTCATTATTGAAAAAGAAGTAGTAGTCATCAAGAATGTTGTAGTTTCTCTGAAGACAGTTACCTTCAGGAGTATAGTATTTGGCGGTAGTAAGAGCAATTGCGCAGTTCATTGATACCGGTGATACCGTTTCCACAAGACCTTTGCCCCAGGACCTGGTACCAAGAATAATGGCTTTATCATGATCTTTAAGTGCAGAGGCTACGATTTCAGAAGCACTTGCGCTTCCTCTGTTAATAAGTACTGCAATTTTGAGGTTTCTGAAAGGGCCTTCGCTTCTTGCAGTATATGTCTGATTAGTTGTCCGGCCTTTTATAGATACAATTATTTTACCTTTGGGAAGAAAGAGATCAGATATTCTTACAGCAGCTATAAGAGCTCCACCGGGATTTTCTCTCATATCTATTATAAGAGAGTCTATTTTGTTTTTATCAACGAGTTCTGTTAACTCTTTTTTGAACTCAGAGTATGTTGTCATTCCAAAAGTTTTTATACTTATGTATCCGGTTTTCTTTGTGCCTGGAACAACAAAACCTTTTGAAACAGTTGTCAGCGGGATTTCTGTTCTTTCTATTTTGAAATCCAGAAGTTCTGAAACACCATCTCTTCTTATTTTAAGCTCAACAACAGAGTTTGCGGTACCTCTCAGAACTGCCATGGAGTCATCCAGAGTCATCTCATCTGTTGACTTACCGTCTATTTTTACAATTACATCCCCGGGCATTAATCCAATACGGTCAGCAGGAGTTCCTTTTATAGGAGCAATTATTGTAAGAGCATCTCCATATTTATTAATCTTTGTTCCTATTCCATAATATTTGCCTTTCTGCTCCTCGTTCATCGAACGAAGCGCCAGGCGATCAAAAAAATAGGAGTGGGGATCAAGGGATTTTAGTAACCCTTTTATTGAGTTGTAGACTAGCTTTTCTTTATCTGTTTTATCAGGATAGTTCTCCTGAATCAGAAAAAAGATGTCTGAGTATTTGGTTAGCTGGTTCTGCCACTCTTCATCACTCTGGCAGTATAGAAGGTTGCCTGTAAATATAATAGCAATAAGTATAAAACTGAAGAGCCGGTTCATTGGCATTTTATAGCAGAATAGGGGGGATTGGTCAAATATGGGTTGCCAGATTGGGGGTTTCGGTTTATAATCTGTAACTGTTAATTGTCTGTTTAACTGGTTGTCAGGCAGAGTACATGCGCCTTTTTTCAGATTTGACTTGAAAAAATCGGGGAAAAATAGTAAAATGGACAATTCATGTCAAGATAAATTTAGGAGATGGAGTATGTCCGAAGAAAAAAAAGCGAATGTTGAAGAAGTTAAAGATACAGCAGAAGTAAAAAGCATCCATGTAAACGGAGATCTCAACCATTATGCTGAAATAAGAACTGATATTCCTGAAATCAGAACAGGTGACGTAGTAAAAGTATCTTACAGAGTTATCGAAGGTGGTAAAGAGAGAATCCAGGTATTTGAAGGCGTTGTAATTGCAATGAAAAGTTCAGGTATTGCACGCACCATGACAGTAAGAAAGACATCTTTCGGTATTGCTGTAGAAAGAATTTTCCCACTGAACTCAAAGCTGGTTCAGAAAGTGGACGTTTTAAAACATTCAAAAGTTAGAAGAGCTAAACTTTACTATCTCAGAAACCTCAGTGGTAAAGCTGCGAGACTTAAAGAGTTAAGAAAGTAGTACTCCTCATATAATCAGAAAATTTCCTTATAATTCTATACATCGGACCACCCTGGAAGTGGTCCGTTTTTTTTATTAAGCAGTGGGTTTTTTACATTTAGTGTAATATAATTATTGTTCTGGTAAATTATTGCAAAACCGGGAAGATTGTGTTCTAATTACAAAAAGATGACAACGACAGGTAAGTTTACTTCAACAGGTTATTGAGACCAATTGATAGAGAATAAACTTAACATCTTTCTGAATATACAATAAGATATTTGTCAGGGTATTAAAGGATGGCAAAAGATAAGAGACTGACTCTACTGAAACAGGCGAACAAATTATATCGACAGGGTAAAATTGATGCTGCTATCAAACAGTACAAGCAGATACTGGAAATCAAACCGGATGATCTGGAAGTAAGGCGAATTGCCGGAGATCTTCTACTGAAACAGAATGTAGTTGATGAGGCGGTAAGTCAATTTGAATGGATAGCTGACTATTATCTGAAAGAAGGCTTTTATGCAAAGGCTATTGCTATGTATAAAAGAATTACACGGGTTGATCAGGGACGTGAGAATGTCTATATAAAGCTTGCTGAATTATATACAAAGCAGGGCCTCATTATGGAGGCAAAACAGATATATCTGGATCTTGTTGAAGAGTGTAAGAGAACTAATAAACAGAAGAGAGCTCTTGATATTTATAAAAAGATCCTGGAATTTGACCGCAGTAATGATAAAATGCGGCTTCTTCTTGCAGATAACTATCTTAAAGAGGGATTAATTGATGAAGCCGTTGAAGAGTATCTGCTTGTAGTTGATCTTTATACTACAAGGGATGAACTGGATAAATCTATAGATCTCCTCCGTAAAGTATATAAAGACAGTAACAGTAATATCAGAATCCTGAATAAACTGGTGAGCTGTTATACAAGTGCATCAAGGGAACTTGAAGCAGTTGAACTTCTTAAGAGCCTTGGAGATAGTCTGAGAGATTACCCTGAGCTCTTTAAGAAATTAGGGGAGATATATTTCAGCATAAACCGTATGGAGGATGCTGAAGCTATTTATCTTAAAGTTGTAGAGATGAACCCTGAAGAAACCGAGATTGTGATGAAACTCGGTAAAGTTTATCTTCAGAGAGAAGATGTTAACCGGGCGTACGAAGTATTTCTGCCTGCTATTGAAAAAAGTATTGAAAATAAAAAATATGATGAAGCTACAGCTTTGCTTAGATTTATAATAGCTTCGGAAAACAGCTATATACCTGCTCTGCAGAAACTGGCATCTGTATTTAAACTCAGTGGTAAAGAGAATAACCTGATTGCTCTTTACGAATCGATGATCCCTGTTTATCATGCTAAAGGTTTCATTGATGATGAGAGAAAAATTCTTAAGGAACTTATATCAATCTCTGAATCTCCATTTACCTATCAGGAGCAGCTTGCAGCTCTTGATGGAGGTGAATTATCTGCTGCAGGTATTGAAGAGTCTGCAGAGAGTTCTGAAAAAGAGAGAGAAACCGAATTTGTCACATTTAATATGAGAATCGTGGATGAAGCTCTGGCAAAAGGTGACAAATTTAAAGCTGAAGATATTCTTAAGAAAACCAGAGCTGCGTTTCCATCAAATCTTGAGATCTGTGAAAAACAGGCACAATTCTATAAAGATGAGAAAAGATTTGAAGAGTATCTGAGTGAAGGTAAACATCTGCTTGAGTTATATCTTCAGAAAGGTATGAAGATTGAGTATGAAGAGCTACTGGATGAACTTTCCAGAGTTAAACCGGAAGATGAGAATCTTGTAGAGCTTTCAGCAAATGAGCAGACAAGCATTGAACTGGATTTTGATGTTGATGAAATAAATGAACAGATGTATGAGATTGAGAGTAATGAAGCTCCCCCTGCGGAAGAAGATGTAATGGTACTCTCAAATGAAGACAGTGTGGATAATATAGAACTACCTGTTGACCCTCATGAGTCCAGCAAAGCCAAAAGTTTTGCATCAGCAATCTCGGAGCTGGATTTTTATATTAGCAATAATATGCTTGATGGTGCTCAGGAACTGGCTGAAATGCTGAAACAGCTGTATCCTGATAATAGTGAACTGTTTAGTCGTATCAATCGTATCCAGTCAGCAAGACGTGAAACTGATAAGGAAGTTATTGCTGCAGAAGAGAAAATTTCTTCGGTAACCGGTGATTCAGATAGTGGAATGGACCTGCCAAAGGTTGATTTTGAAGTTCTGCAGAATAAACAGCCGGAAAGTGATTTCAGTGCTCTTGATTCTGGATTCGATTTTAAAGTTGAATCCAACATGGTTGATGGAGCCGGTGCAGAGGCAGATGAGAACAAAGAGATTCAGATTGAACTCGATTCTCCGCTTCCCGAAGTTTCTGATATTGAGATAAATCTTGACTCTCCTGTAAAAGAGGGAGGAGACATTGAAATTGAACTAACTCCTTCTTCAGAAGAGTTTCAGCTTGAAACTTTTCATATTGATGAGCCAGTTGCAGATGAAGCCCCTGCTGCTAAAGAGATATCCGGGTTTAATATGTCTTTTGGAAATGATGCAAAAGAGTCTAGTGATCTTGATATAGCTTTTGAAGCTCCGGCACAGGATGTATCTCTGGAAATAGAGCTACCTGAGCCGATACAGGAAGAGGCGGTTTCGGAAATCTCTTTTGATGAGCCGGAAATAGAAGTATCTCTTGATTCAGAACCTGTTGAATTATCAGGGGAAGAATCCGGGGCACCACAGATAGAAGAACTGACTTTTGAGGAATCTGAGATAGAAGTCTCCATTGAACCTCCTCAGCCAGTGGAAACAGTATCATCGGCTGAGAGTGATATAAGTTTTGATGAAATGGGAGAGCTTGAGGTTTCTCTGCCTGAACCGGCAGGAGAGGAAGAACACCTACTTGAGCTTGAGTTACCGGAAGACGATATCAGAGCTGGTGATGAAACGGGAGAGATGCCGGCGATAGTACCTGGTGATAAATCTTCACCGGATCTTTTCAGCGAAGAGATCGAAGTCTTAATGCCTGATGTTACTCCTGAAGAATCAGAACCTGCTGAAAGATCCATGCCTCTACCTGAAGATTCCAGAGAGTTTCTTTTTGAAGAACCGGAATTTCATGAAGCACCGTCTGTTAAAGAGGAAGAGGCTTTTACTTTTGAACTTGATGACAGAAGTGAAGCAGAACCTCCGGTACAGGAAGAGCAGAAAGATATATTCAGTGAAGCTTCCGGTGGATTTATTGTAGAACCTGAAGCTATAGATAATACTCTTGCAGAAGAGTTTCCATTTGAAGGAAATGAAGAGGATGAACTGCTTTTCAATCTTGAAGAGAGCGTCCTTGGTGAGCAGGAAAATCTCTGGTATGACTATTATGAAACAGAAGGGAATGTCGCCGGAGAACTGGCATCCATTGAGCATTGGATGCAGGACCTTGAACGTCAGCGAACATCTACCATTGAAAAGAATATGATGGAGATTTTTGATGAGTTCAAAAAAGGTGTTGAAGAGAAAATTGGTCAGGAAGATTACGATACAAGGTATAATCTCGGAATAGCATATAAGGAAATGGGCCTTATTGAAGAAGCTATACACGAGTTTCTTATTGCCTCACGACATCCGCTTAAATTCTTTGATTCAGCAGGTCTGCTTGGAATATGTTTCAGAGATAAGGGAATGTTTGATGATGCTGTTAACTGGTTTGAGAGAGCACTGGAAGCTGTAGATCGGGTGCCTGAAGAGTACAGAGCTGTAAAATATGAGATGGTTCTGACTCTTATGCAGAAAGAGGATTACAGCAGAGCTCTTACTATTGCCGGTGAAATTCAGCAGGAAGACGGGACTTTCCGGGATATCGGTAATCTTATTACAGAAATAAAAGTTCATATCTGATTTTAATAAACTGATAATTTAAAGTTTTTGGGGGACAATATGTGGAAGGCGTACGGCCATTCTGACAGGGAAGTACTGTATTCAGAAACAGAAGCCAGAAAAGAACCTCTTGAGTTTATTGTAGGTGAATCAGAAGCATTAACTGATTTAAAGAGACAGATTCTCAAAGTTGGCAGTGTGGATTTTGCAGTGCTTATTCAGGGGGAAAGCGGTACTGGTAAAGAACTGGTGGCCCGGGGGATTCACAAGGTAAGCAGAAGGAGGGGAGCACCCTTTATTGCTGTTAACTCGGCATCAATACCTGAGAATCTTCTGGAAGCTGAACTGTTTGGCTGTAAGAAGGGAGCTTTTACAGGCGCATCTTCCGATCGCACAGGTCTTATAGAAGCTGCCGAAGGTGGAACACTCTTTCTTGATGAGGTAGGAGAACTTCCTCTTCATCTTCAGGCGAAACTTCTAAGGGTTCTGCAGGAGAGGGAGATCAGGAGGCTGGGAGAGAATCATGCAAAAAAGGTTAACTTCAGGCTTATTACTGCAACAAACAGGGATTTAAAAGAGATGATCTCAGAAGGCAGTTTCAGAGAAGATCTCTATTACAGAATACAGGACCTGCAGCTTCGGATACCACCGCTGAGAGAACGGGATGGTGACATTGTTATTCTTACAGACTATTTTTTCCGAAAACTGGAGTTTACTCCTCTGAGAGTGGAGGATTCCGAGAAAATTGTATCCTGGCTTTCCGGGAGAGATTTTCCCGGGAATATAAGAGAGCTGGAAGCTGTTATCAAAAGGATAATAACTTTTTATCCTGATCTTGATTTCATTGAAGGGAACAAAATAAGTTATGGAGGAAAAAGTCTGAGAGAAGCGAGAGAAGGCTTTGAGAAGAGATATCTTAAAAGAACTCTTTCTGAAAATAATGGTAACAGAACCCGTTGTGCGGAAGTTCTTGGAATAACCCGGGAATATTGCTGGAAGCTCATCAAAAAGTACAACATCGAAGAGTAAAGAGGGGTAAGACTGATGTTTGTCATTGTCTGTCTTTGATGGTTCATGTTCTTTGTATTGCTTTGAGGCAGGTTAACTGCAAAATATTTTTTAATTGTACCGGTTTTTTATCTGCGAAGTACAACTGTCCGTAAAGGCGGGACAGGAGAGGGTTTTCGTAATTTTTCTCTGTACTGTAAAGTTAAAATCTGATATACAGTAGTTATTAAAAAGGTGAGGTGACAGTATGGCAAAAATGAAAGCACTTGTTAAATCCAGACCTGAAAAAGGTTTGTGGATGGAAGAGGTTGATAAACCTGAACCAGGCATCAATGATGTACTTATTAAGGTTAAAAAGACAGCTATCTGTGGTACAGATCTGCACATCTATAAATGGGATGAATGGTCTCAGAAAACTATTAAAACACCAATGATTATTGGTCACGAATATGTCGGTGTTGTGGCAGAGATCGGTTCAGGCGTTACAAACTTTGAAGTTGGTCAGAGGGTTACAGGCGAAGGACATATTGCCTGTGATAACTGCAGAAACTGTCGCAGAGGCAAAAAACATGTATGTCAGAATACAGTAGGTATAGGTGTTAATATTGATGGTGCCTTTGCTGAATATATCTCTGTACCTGCATCAAATGTTGTAAAAATACACGACTCAATTCCTGATGAAGTTGTCTCTATATTTGATCCTTTTGGTAATGCTACACACACTGCACTCTCATTTCCTATTGTAGGTGAAGATGTGCTGATTACAGGTGCCGGTCTTATCGGAAGTATGGCTGTTGCAATCTGTCGTTTTGCAGGTGCAAGACATATTGTTGTTACTGATGTCAGCGAATATCGTCTGGATATTGCAAAAAAGATGGGAGCTACAAGAGTTGTTAATCCTATGAAGGAAAAGGTCAGCGATGTTGTTAAAGAACTTGGAATGGTTGGTTTTGATATTGGTCTTGAGATGTCAGGAGCTCCTGCAGCCTTTAACGAAATGATTGAGAATATGTATAATGGCGGTAAAATTTCCCTTCTGGGTATCCTGCCTGAAGATACAAGAGTTGAGTGGGATAAGATTATTTTCAAAGCTCTGCAGCTTAAAGGTATCTACGGAAGAGAGATGTATGAAACCTGGTATCAGATGGAGCAGATGGTTATGTCAGGCCTTGATATCTCTCCTATTATTACTCACAGCTTCCACGTCGATGATTTTCAGAAAGGATTTGATATCATGGAAGAAGGTCGTTGCGGTAAAGTTATTCTTAACTGGGAATAAGTTTAATTTAAGAAATATATTACAAATCTGATCTGTTGTGAACAGGTTTGTGAAACGTCAGAGGGTGCCCACGCAGGGGCTCCCCTACATGAGTACCCTCTGTTATCTCTGTATTTACTATTACATTTTTTTTGACTCTTACTGCTCCTTTCAATATCATATAACTAACTGTAAAGGAGTATATTTGTGAAACCAGTTATTCAGAAAATAATCGATTCAACCAGCTCAGTTATTCTGGGCAAAAAACTTGAAATAAAATTAGTAGTAACCTGTCTTCTGGCTAAAGGTCATATTCTGCTTGAAGATATTCCCGGTGTTGGGAAAACAACTCTGTCAAAAGCTGCATCTGTAGCAATGGGAATGAGGTTCAGCAGAATTCAGTTTACCAGTGATCTGCTTCCTGGTGATGTAACAGGAGTATCGGTTTTCAGTAAAGAGAAAGAGAAGTTTATCTTCAATCCGGGGCCTGTATTTGCCCAGGTTGTACTTGCTGACGAGCTGAACAGAGGTACTCCCAGAACACAAAGTGCTCTTCTTGAAGCGATGGAAGAGGGACAGATATCTATTGATGGTAAAAGTTACAGGTTACCGGAACCATTTCTTGTAA
>CBDDBX010000003.1:45000-49053 GCA_965225955.1 Candidatus Aminicenantia bacterium | reverse complement strand
AGAAGCTCTGTGGATACCGGATTTCAATATCTCGAAACAGGAATGATAGTTATGAGTGGCAAAAAACCAGATTACAGGTTTATTATCAGAGAATTTAGAAAGAGGCTGCGAAGCAGGAAGGGGACGCGGTTATTAATTTCAAACTGAAACTCAGAAGGAAAGGTGAGTGGGTAAAAAAGCAACAAATGATGACGGAGGTTCTGAAACTGAATATGAAGTAACAACCAGATACACTGCGTCAGGTACTATCATAAGGAAAAAAATGGAGGGAAAATGAAATATTTACTTACAATTCTGCTTATTGCAATGGTTTCTGTTAACAGGTTGTTTCAGTGCAACCTTTGCTCCGGTTAATACTGAAGTCAGTCTTCCGCCGCGAACCAGCTCTGAAAAGATTATGGTGTTCAGAACAGCAAAGCCTGACAAAAAATATGTTGAAATTGGCTCTGTTTTTGTAACTGGATCTGATAACCCTTCCACACTGATTGAAGCTCTTAAGGAAAAAGCTGCGATAAATGGTGGTGATGCAATAATCGATGTTGAAGCTGCACCGGACAGTATGTCTGCAACAGTAATCCGGTTTGTGGATCGGTAATCCTTTACTCTATAGACCTTTTCATATAGAATGGATCTTCAGTATGTATCAGGAGATCAGATGAATCGACCCAATGTTTTTGAGAGTTTACTGGATGTTGTAGGTAATACTCCTATGGTTAAGATAAAGCGTATGTTCAACGGGGGGATGGAAAGAACCGGATCTGAGGTTTTTGCAAAACTGGAATTTCTGAACCCAATGGGTAGTGTTAAAGACAGAATTGCAAAATATATGATTGAGAAGGCAGAAAAGGAAGGTCTCATAAAGAACGGGCAGCTGATTATTGAGAATTCATCTGGTAATACTGCTCTTGGACTTGCTCTGGTAGCTATACAGAAAGGTTATAAACTTAAAGTTGTTGTAAGAGATACAATAAGTCCTGAAAAATCAGATCAGCTTAAGGCTCTTGGAGTAGATATTGTAAGAGCTGATACTTCACTTCACCCATCTCATGCGGAGAGTTATAATAATCTGGCTCATAAGATTGTGGAAGAGACTCCCGGATCATATTTTCCGGATCAGCATGAGAGTTCAGATAATATGGAAGCTCACTATAAAACCACCGGGCCTGAAATCTGGGAACAGATGGAAGGGAAAATCGACTATCTCATAGGAGGAATCGGAACCGGGGGAACCATTTGCGGGGTATCAAAATATCTTAAAGAACAGGATCCTTCTATAAAAGTTATTGCTATGGATCCTATTGGATCAGTCTTTTATGACTATTTTCATACAGGCAAAGTAACAGAACCATCAGGTTACCTTCTTGAAGGTCTTGGAGATGAGTTCATAATTGGAAGCATAGATTTTAAATATATAGATGATATCTGGAAAGTTACAGATCAGCAGTCATTTACCATGGCCCGCCGCCTTGTAAAAGAGGAAGGTGTGATGGCGGGAGGCTCCAGTGGCTCAGCAATGTTTGGTGTTCAGAAGCTACTGAACCAGCTGGATAAAACAGCGCGAATTGTAACCATTTTCCCGGATAGTGCCTCACGTTATCTAAGCACTGTTTTTAACGATGACTGGATGGAGAAAAACAGCCTGAAAGTATAGCTGTTCTGCAGTTATCTTTTTTTAAAGCCGAGAGACATAAGAAAACTATCACTCTTTTGTCTCACATCTTCAACATTCTGCCTGCTCCAGCCCAGATGCCCCTGCCCTTTATAGATATGTAAATCGCATCTGTTGCCGGCTTTCTGCATATCCTGAGAAAATTTCCTGTTATATTTGAGAGGAACCAGATAGTCTCTGTCCCTATGAAATATGATTGTTGGTGGAAGCCCTTTTGTAACACAGCCAGCAGGGTTGTACTCTTTTCTGAAATCTCCTTTCAGGTGCTCTGAAAACCATTTATCCTTATCGGTTTTAACAGCTGCTGACCAGAGAATGAGAGCATTAGCTCTGGAACTAACTCTCTTGTCTTCATGTTCTTCATTATACATATCAGTTGTAACAGTGCAGGCAGCTATGTGGCCTCCTGCTGAAAAACCTAAGGCAGCAATCTGATTGGGATTAACTCCATAATTCCGGGCATTCTGCCTCAGCCATCTTATTGCAGACTTAGCGTCTATCATCGACTCAACAGGTGTAGCATCATGCTCAGTAATAAGTCTGTATTCAAAAGACATGGCTACATAACCCCTTCCGGCTAAATCTTCACACTGCAACTGGCCCCAGGATGGTTTCCCGCACTCCCATCCTCCACCGTGAAAGAAGGCTATTGCTCCTCTTCTGTCACTTCTGTTCCAGTTTTCCGGTAACCATATGTATACCTCCAGTTCGTATTTTCCCGCTCTCTTGTATATTCTCTTAAGAATTCTGCTCCCGGTTTCTCTGTACTTTTCAGCTTTAACTCTGATCTTTTTAATGTATTCTTTATTGGAGCACTCTTTTCTGAATCTATCTAAAAGTGGAGTCATGTTTTTTAGATAATACTCATCGACATATCTTGCGAATTCTTTATAAAGAAGTTCGTTTTGATTTCACGGTTTTTGAAATACTTAAGGATAGTGTTAACGCGTTCATGAAGTATTCCAAAATAGAGTTGAGGTGATTGTTCTCTTTTTTTGAAATTCCTTTTTGCTGTTTTTTCAATCAGTGTGCTGCAAAAGCCCCTGTAGTCCTCATTTGTAAGGAGTTTTATATTTTCATAATTAAGAGCGTTAAGAAAAGTGTAATAACTATCCGGTGCCTTATAGTTGAAGGTGTTGCTGTATCTGCCTCTGAACATAGGATACTTCAGCATAATAGTTGCTTTAGAGTAGGTAAGAGATGCGATCTGTTTCTTTTAAAATCTTTACCTGTTCTGCCGGTAGCAGCAAATTGCTCAATTCTTTTAAAGAAAGGTTTATATAGCCTGTTAAGCTCTTCTGTAAATTGATCTGGTTCTTTGAGAAACAGTACTCCAGCATTTTGCCTGAGGTAGTCATAAAGTATACTCTCGTTCCGGTGCTCTTTGATGAGAAAGCTATTTATCTTCTGATGTTCACCTTCGACTATCATATCAGAAAGAGGATTACCTTTTTTTAGAAGCAGGGTCAGTGTACTTCCGGGTCTTATGAACAATCTGATAGTTTTTTCAGTTTAAGCTTAATAAAATCAGATGATCCGGCTTCTATACTTCTGCTGAACTTTCCGTTTTCATCTGTTTTAAACCAGTTGCCGTTTATGGCTATGTACTGGGATTTGTAATCCTCAAGAGTTCCGGTAATGGTTGCGTTGTTATTACTGCCGGTCAGAAATGATGTTAGAAGCAGTAAAATAGAGATAAGATAAGTTTTTTTCATTTTCTCTCCTTTTTTCTTATTAGAATCAGGCCTGTATAATTCAATACGAAACAGATTTTTATTTGTTCATATTTTCTGAATAGATAGGGCCCACCTGATTAACTGACATATTAAATAGGGAATATATAAATTAACAGGACACTAAGTGTAAACCGCCTTAAGTGAATGGAAAAAATCTCAATGGAATTGCTTTTACTGGTTCCAAAAAACATTCTGTTATTGAATCGGCAATTTATTGTTTATATGGAATATCAATAGATACGCCGATTATGACTATCTTTCAGTGTTCGTTTTGTTTAGTGAAACACTTTGAAGCAATGTTAATAATAAGTAAAAAAATAATAATCCGGGCAATTTCCTTCAACATTGAATTGATACGGGTTTCAGAGGTTTTTATGTGTTTTCTTTTCAGGAAATGTTAAAAAAAATTGATTTTAGGGGTTGCGCAAATTAGAGAAGCGTGTATAATAGACCCTGTTCCCACTGAGGTCAACGACGATCTCGAAGCGACCCACCAAGAAAGGCTGTAAGGCATTAAGAAGGTGCGTCTCTGAAAAAGGGAGCGATTTTTTTTCATAGCCGGTGGCTGTGATAAGGATCTTTGAAATCTGAATAGAGCGAATGTTTGAACAGAACCAACGGGTTGTTCTTTGGAGCAATCGAGTTATC
>CBDDBX010000003.1:0-40000 GCA_965225955.1 Candidatus Aminicenantia bacterium | reverse complement strand
CTAATAGGTCGTGAGCCTTAATCATAAAGTTTAAACTGCTTTACTCCAGCAGATCTAATTCGACAATTTCAATGAAAAGTTTGACATAAATAGTTAATAATTTTTTTTAATCAGCAATATTATCGCCGATAGCCATAATGAAGGGGCCACACCCGGTTACATACCGAACCCGGAAGTTAAGACCTTCAATGCCGATGATACTGCCCTGGTGACGGGGTGGGAAAGTAGGTAGCTATCGGCTTTTTTTTCTTATGATTTTTAAATTTTTAATTCGCAATATTATCGCCGACAACCATAATGAAGGGGCCACACCCGGTTACATACCGAACCCGGAAGTTAAGACCTTCAATGCCGATGATACTGCCCTGGTAACGGGGTGGGAAAGTAGGTAGTTGTCGGCTTTTTTTTTACTCAAAAAATAACATATATTGATTGGATCTCGAATTCATTTAAAGTATAAATTGTGGACTTTGTGGACACAGATGGACAAAGTGGACTATGTAAAAAGAAACGCGGTGTGTAGGGGTCTTCGCAGGAGTAGTGAGCTTGCGAACAACGACTAATTGCGAAGATGGGAGCAAGCGTTAGCTTGTCACTTTGTGAATATCTTGTATGCTCCCGTTTGTCCGTTTGTTCACCTGATATATAACAAAATCACCTGTAAGGATGCCCCAGTGTTTCCTTCCATTGCTTATTTTCAAGACGGTCTTAACAAATTAAACGGTAGACATACATGGATGCTACCCTACATCACTCAGCTACGCAATTAAATTGCATTTAGATAAGCCTTATCACAGCAACATACACATAGTACCAAAATAATGTATTTTATATCATAAGTTTGTGTTTGTGCCCGTGTTTGTCCTTGTGGGTCAGTGTAGGTCTGTGATTGTCGGTGTTGTGTGGGGATGCAATACAATAGTAAGCAGATGAAATCCCTTCAATAAAATAAAAAATATTATTTATTTATCAGGAAACTGATCAGAAATGAGGTTTTTGTTGAGTGATTCGCACTGTTTCTCCACTCTGAATTTAGTCTGTTAGTAGAATAATAGTAAATAAGAATAGTAAATTCTGTTTCATTAATAAAATTCCGTCATATCTGTAAAAGTAACACCGGAACCTGAGTAATGGGTTTAATTACATTAACCCCGGGTAATGAAAAAAATTTACAAAATGGAGACTCATGAAACTATTACAGGATAGCTGTATGCTTCTGCTGATTCTGGCAATTCTTTCCACGGGATTGTGGAGTGCCAAAGAAGCAATGTATACCGGGGAAATAGCTGAGGGCAAGGGTATTCTTGCGGGTAAAGTAACGGTAATGGGAACAGATAAGCCCCTTGCGGGTGTTGCTGTGGAACTTGTAGGGAGATCTCACAGCACTATAACGGATGAGAAAGGAATCTACAGGCTGGTAAAGCTTAAGCCCGGAACTTATAGAATGAGATTTATAATGAAGAAATACATATCTCCAGTAACAACCGGAATTGTTGTTAAATCAGGCAAAGTTACAGTCCACAATACAGAGATATAAAAATTCTGAATAAGATAGTCAGCTCTCCCGATCCTGAATGTACTTCTCAGCCGGAAAGAAGAAAATTAATTCGGGATAATGTTCCAAAAAAATGAATTATTATTCAAATACTCTTGAAGTTGCCAGAGCAATCAATATATAATTTATTTTAACTGTTTGTAATATAACAATTCTGACAACTGTTAGCTGTTAAATGTTGTTTTAAAGTATTCTGTCGTTTCCGCCTGTTGTTTCAATTTCTGTAGATGTTTCTGAAAATGCTTCCAATGTTACTGATTTGTTCTGCTGAAACTTTATAAGCAGTTGAGTGGTTAGATTTTTTATTGGAATTGATGGTCTGATGTGTATTGTTTCCATTTACCTGTAATTACATCTTATTCAGTATGCTTCAACCTATTTTCCCGGAGATAAATGTGAAAGCAATAATTGTACTTATACTCATAACTCTACTTTTCTGCAGCTGCCAAAGTCCGGGGTCTTCAGCATTTAAAGAGGGAGAACTTGCAAGTAACAGTGAACTCAGGGGTGGTTATAATGATTTACAGCTCAATATGAAAACCCAGACCTGGTTTGGCACACCTGGAGACAGGTATCTGCTTCCTTTTACTACAGAGAGGGAAATTTCCAACAGGCAATACATGAGATGGAGCAGAAATCAGAGCACACCTCATGTTAACAATATAGCTGTTGATTTCATGTTTCTGCCTGAAATGTATCAGAAGAGAGGAGCTTCACTCTATGCAGTTGAAAACTACTGTAATATTGATGGGACTCCGGTAAGACTTTTTAGTAGTCTTGATCCGGTTATCATAAAAACAGATCTTGAAAATATGGCAAAAGCCGGAGTTAAAACAGTAACTCCACAGATTTTTCTTGTAGGTAATAAAGAAGATATGGAGAGGGATTTTGCTATTCTGAGAATGTATCTGGAATATGCTCCGGTTTACAACCTCAAAGTTAAAGCAGAACTTGATATTACCGGAGTTCAGGAGATGTACCTTTTCAGAAAAATACGACTGTTCTGGCAGGAGCTCAATAATCGCTTTAACCTGTATAATTCTGCATGGGAAAGAATAGACGGTAAACCTGCTATTGCAATATGGGGACTTGGATTTTTTGATAGAAATGGTAAGCCTGAACAGGCAGCAGGAATTATAAACTGGCTTAAAGGTGGAGCAACAAATCCTGCACATGCTTATGTTGAAGGTGGTGTACCTTTTTACTGGAGCTGGGAAGCTTATGATAGCAAACCCGGATTTCTGCAGGTATATCTCATGTTTGATACAATCTCACCCTGGACAGTTGGCCGATTCAATAACACCAATTTCGATAAATATAAAGGAATGCTGAAAGATCAGTATGAACTTTGTAGAAGTCACGGAATAAAATATCAGCCAATAATGTGGCCAGGTTTTTCATGGCACAATCTGGTAAAACGTGAATTCCCCAAAACCAGATACTACAGCAGGAGCAGAGATAGCTCTGAACCCTATTTTGTACCGAGAGAGTGCGGACAGTTCATCTGGGAGCAGTTCCGATTCTATAAAGAACTGGGAATAAATGATTACTCCTATGCAATGTGGAATGAAGACAATGAAGGAACAGCATTTTTCAGTCACCAGACAGATCAGAATAAACTGCCACATTGCATGTTTGTTCCCGATAAAGGAAAAACATCACCGGATTTCTACAGAAGACTTATCGGTGAAATTAATAAATGGTATGCCCACAGTGACATCGGGAAAGTCCCCGTCAAAATGCCCGTGCCTCTGAAGTAGGGGTATTGAGGGGCGAGCTTGCGAGAAATTGTGGTGGGCTTTCTAATACCACCCCGCCTGGAGTACCAGGCACCCCTCCTCCGATTTTAAGCTATTCCTTTGGAATGCTGAAAATAAGGAGGGGATTTTAACAAGACGCAAGGGCAAGGCATGCCTGGCCCCTACATAATCATCAACCAGTTTTTTCTGCATCAGCACAATCCATAACTAAAATCACCACATCCCTCCTTTCAAAGGAGGTGTGGCCGAAGAATGAGGCCGGGGTGGTTTTAAAGACTTTAATAGCAGCCACAACAGTACAACTTTTATTATCCTACACAAATCAACAAACACTCGTAGTGGTAGAATCTATTTCTACCCTCATTCATAGCAAAATTCAGGGTTCTTATTTTACTTTAACGGCCTAAAGTAAAATATAAATTGTGTATAATGAGACAGTTGCGAGCTATTCTCTCGCAAGCTCGTGACTGGCAGAGCCATGGCGCTGTACCCATTTGACCTTAATTTTCATTCATTCGCTTCGCTACTTCATTCAGTGGTTAAAAGTAAAATATAAATCCCAAAATCAAAGAAACCCCAGCTGTTTGCAAATATCCATGTTGAGTTTTGAAAGGGGCAGATCCTTTACATCAAAATCACCATCAGATATATTCATAAGTGAGATGTGAAATACAATTGGAGGAATAAGTGGAAGATAACTTCGCTTTAATTGAGACTTTAGAAGATATAGAGAATAACATTATTACTTTTGAATCTTATATGACTTCAAATAACAAGAAAGATAAATATAGAGGGTATATTGAGGAGGGGATCTGTTTCTTGCCATATTTATGCGAAAATGACATACATTTTATCCCTAGTAAATTTGCTGGATATAAAAATAATTCTTCAGAAAAGCACGATCTATATAATAATGAAGGTAGAATAGGGACTGATACTAATGAGGCTATTTCTGGAAGAAATATTTTAGGACATAAACCTGCAATAAACAACCAAATGCTTCTACACTATAAGCACTTTTGCTCGAAAATTGATTGCAAGTTTAAAAACAAGGGGGCATTTGGTAATCCCAAGAAATTCTGGATACCAAAAGATGATACAATTTTACTTGATAAAATTAATGCTGTAGATCAACGGCATGTTTATGAGGAGGATATGAAAGATATCCTGACATTTTCCACAGTCAGTGCTACAGAAAGAGAATCTCTGCAGAGGGCTAGAATTGGACAAGGTAAATTTAGAAAAGATTTAATTAAACTGCATAAGTATTGTATGATCACTGGTTGTAAAGATTCAAGGTTACTAAAAGCTTCTCATATTAAACCTTGGCAATATTCTACAAATGAAGAGCGATTAAACCCTTATAACGGTTTATTGTTGTCAGCAACATATGATCTACTTTTTGATAAAGGACTTATTAGCTTTGCTGCTAATGGAATACTGATAATTTCTACTCAAATTGCTGAAGAAGATATGATAGCTCTTAGTATAGATAAGAATTGTAAGATTAATATGCATGAAGAGAATAACCGTTTCTTAGACTGGCACAGGAAGCACGTTTTTCTTAAGTAGAAAAATAGAGGCTTCGTTTTCTATGAATTTTTTCTCTTTATTGTTCTAATTGCAGCATGATATGTTGCCAGATAGAAGTGGAACATCCATGAGTACCATATATCTTCATCATAACCGCCTTTTTGTGAGGTGTTATGGTGGCGAATGCTGAAATTATTGGCTATATTAAATAGATCAGATGCATCATTTTTGTTAAGTGCATTCTTTAATTCTTTTGTATCTTTAAGCCATTCAAATACATCAGCCAGGTCTTTTATTGCTTCTTTTCTCTTAGAGCGATCAAGCTCTTTGTTCTTCCATTTTTTTATAGCATCTCTAACTCGGTTGTCAACATTTTCTACATCGTATTCAGGAATCTCTGCATCAAGGAGTAACTCAATATCATTACTACCTGTATGTTCGATTTCTCCCTTTTCTGTTAACTCAAATCCTTCGTCATATGAGTTCAAAATGGTGTTTATCATAGCCCTGAATTCTTTTCTACCATCTGGAGTTGAATAGTATATGTAGTCTGTATAATTATAGCCAGTGTCACTTGTCATGTTTTCTAATGGACCCGGACGTGATATGTGATAATAAAAATACTCTATCATATCGAAGAGTTGCATCCTGTCAGGTTGAATTGGGTGTATAAAGAAGTCAAAGCCTTTGAAGCCTAATGAAATATGACATTTAATCTTTGTCTGAGAAGGGATTTCTCCTTGTGCTGATATTCCCAGTTTCTCATTAAAGTAATCTTGATTTTTGAAATAGTGGTATATGTTAGTAACTTGCTGATGAAAAGATCTGTCATCAAATTTAAGTCCATTGGTTCTTTGAGAATAGTAGTTATTTGGAGTATCTGCTTTACTACTTTTTAAATACTCTTTTAAATCATCGAAAACAGGTTTTAACTCAGCATAAATTCTATGTAACTCTTCTATACTACCAATATATGTCTGTAAATCGTTTAGTTTAAATTGTATTTTTGAGTCGTCGATTTTTTCAGTATAATACTTAAGCTTCTCAAAGTAACTTTGTATGTATATAAGATATTCTTCTTTTTGGGGCATTATCCAGCCTATTGGTGGTAGCTCCATCTCTTCAAGTTCTTGTACTAATTCAACAAGTCCATCAATATCAGCTTGAGTCATTTACTGCTCCTCCAATTGTTTTGGTGTTACTTTTTTATGATAACTGAATGGGAGTGGGGATTGCAAATGGGGGTGAGAGATGAGGGCGGGCACAAAGGTCAGCCCCTACGGTTGTGTTTTAAATTCCTGCTGGTTGTTTAGATTTCTATGTTAGCAAGACGCAAGGGCAAGGCATGCCTGGCCCCTACGATTCTGTGTTATAAAATCGTCTGTGTATGTCTTTGGTTGTCCGTGTTCGTCCCTGTTCTTTGTGTAGCTTAAAAACACAGCGCATTATCAAACTGCAGGAACTATAGGAGACAAACAGAAATCCCCTTCTCCGCAGGAGCAGTGAGCTTGCGAACAGCGACAATTACTGAGATGGGAGAAGCGAAAGCTTCCTCTTTATTAGTACCCGAGGAACGAGGGGGAGGTGGTTTTAAAGACTTTAATCGCAGCCATAACAGCACAACTTTTATTATCCTACACAAATCAACAAACACTCGTAGTGGTAGAATCTCATGGCTTTGTCAGTTACGAACCTGTGAGTGTCGCTGTTAAATACCAACTGCCAAATGTTGATTTGTTCAACTGTACTCTTGACAAACTTGTGACAATCCAATATATTGAACTTGTTGTTTGTTTGGTGGACTGATGATGCGTAGCGTTGTTGGTCAAATTTATAGGGGGATTGTCGGTTTATGAAAAAAGGTCTCTATTTAGTTTTGATTGTACTTCTCTGTTATAGTTTTTATCAAAAAATTAAACTTAATGATTTGGTAGATAAAACTAACTCTATAATTAAGCAGAATGTAATGAATGGGTATTATCGGGAGATAGCAAAAAAAGAGAGGTTTTTCCTGAAGCAAAACTTTTACAATATTGAGTTTGTTAATAGTAATGGGGAAAAGTTTGTGCCAGATAAAGTTCTGAAAAGTTATCATATATATCTAATAACTTCTATTGATAAGTGCAGTTCATGCAGAGAGTATCTACTGAACATGTGGCAAAAATTTTATAGTGAAATACCGGATTTACCGTTAACAATAATCTTCTCAGAGCAAAAGCCATTGGAGAGAATGCAGCTGGTAAGATATAAGGCTTATTTAAGGGGTGGTGCTTTTACAATGCCCTTTATTTGTGATGCAGAAGGGGTGCTTGCTACTGAAGATAATAATGGATTGCCTACCATAGTTATTGTAGATAATGATAATCAGGTTATTGCAGTTAATATTGTGGATGATAATTTCAATCAGAAGAATCTTGCGTTTAATAACTTTGCTTTAAATCTTGTAAATAAAAAGAGGAGATTTGCTTATAATGATTAGAATAGTTGGTCTGGTAGTTCTGTTATTACTTTTAATATCCTGTAAAAGCGAAACGTCTTATTATGAAGTTAAAGCCAGTGACAATCTGAAAAAAATTACTTTAACACAGAATCGCAGTATTAAACTCAAATCCGGTATGGATACAATAGGATTTGTAAAAAAAATGCAGGTATATAAAAATCAGTTCTTTATTGTTGATCCTTTTTATGCAAGAAAAGCCATGCTGTTTGATAATAAGGGGAATCTACTTCATAAGTATAGCAAAAGAGGTCAGGGACCAGGGGAAACACCGATACTTATGAGTGGACTGATTTCTGATGATAAAGTAGTCCTTTATGGAAATTACAGGGTAAATATTTATGATTTGGGCGGTAAGCCTGTGAAGCAGCTAAATCCTCCACTGAAAGGTATTTGCAGTAACATGTATCCTGGAGATAGTGGCAGTTTTTATCTCCTTTCATTCCATAGATCCAACAGAAGCAAGGATAGCATATATAAGTATGACAGTAATTTTAATCTCATTGATTCATTCTCACCATATGATAGAGAAATCCCACCGGCTATGGATACTTTTGCGCCCCAAACTTCAATCTGTTTTAAGAAAGGGTATCTTTTCCAGGTGTTTAATTACAAATATGAAATCCTGAAGTTCAACCCCAAAGGTAAACTGGTTAAAAGAATAAAACTTAACAGCCCTTTTTATACGGCACCGGATTTATCACGGGACAATGTCTATGGTCACGTCGAAGAGAGAAAATACAGAGCTACTTTTACTCAGGTAACTGGTATTCATAATTGGAAAAAAGGATTCGTGATATGCCTGATTAACTGGAAGAGTGTTAATAAAAGCCAGGTTATTTATGAGTTCTGGTCTGAGAACTTTGAATATCTGGGATATGCGGAACCAAGAGATGAGCAGCATTTCGGTGTATTTACAGATAATCAGCTGGTAATGGTTGAACAGAAGTATGAGCATACACAGATCAATATATTTGATATAAAATTATAAAAAACAGGAGAAGTTTATGAAGAAAAAAGTTTTATCACAAGTAGCTTTCTGGAGTATTGCTGTTTTAGCACTGGTGTTATTAGTTTTACCAACACAGGAATTACAGGCAATTGATGCTAACACGAATCCCAAAGGGCCTACAGAGCATATGGGAGATACTATTACCTGCTATAACACTGCAAGTTACAATTGTAGAATTATCCAGTTACCTGGCCAAACTGTATTTGTAATAGTCCTTAATCAGGACAAAGACAGATAGTCAGAAACAAGCACGAACAGAGGGTGGATATGGCCATGGCTCCGTCAGTTACGGGCCTGCGAGTTATTATCCACCCCTACGATTTTGTAATAGAAATATCTGTTTCTTTTGGTGTATATTAGTGTCTATTGGTGGTTACAGATTCTACTCAGCCACTTCTTTTATTAGTTCCATTAAGCGTTTGAGGTGTGAGATTTCTGTGAGGGGATTGATTAGGGTTGTTCTTAGATAGAAAGTACCTTTGAGTTGTGTCTGTACCATATAGAACTCTCCGCTTTTTAATACTCTCTTTCTTATTTCAGCATTAATTTCATCAAGCTTATCTTTATCACCATTAATATATCTGAAGCATACAATATTACTGTCAGGTTCAGTTGCAAGTTCGAAACTATCACTCTTCTTAATCTCTTCTGCAAACTCTCTGGCCAGTTCATATCTTGAGGTTACATAGTCTGCAAAATAGTCAGTTCCCATAGTTTTAAGAGAACCATACAGTTTCACTCCCATCATCTGACGGGTACACTCCATAGTTCTGTGAGCAGGGTTATACCACTCATCTGAAGGTTTCTTCCCATCAAAAAGGTATGAGGCTTCCTGGGAAAAAGGCTCATATGATCTGCTTCCATCTCTGAAAAGAACAGCTGTAATAAGAGAAGGCATAAGGAACATTTTGTGAGCATCCCAGACAATTGAGTCTGATAGTTCGGCGCCTTTCATCAGATATCTGTATTTATCACTTATTGATGCAGAGGCACCATGAGCACCATCAATATGGAACCAGAGATCCTTTTCTCTACAGAAATCTGCCAGCATCTCAAGATCATCATAAGTGCCGGTTGCAGTGGAACAGGCATTGCCGGCAAGGGCAAAAATTCTGATCCCATCTTTCTCAGCTTTGCTGTAGAGTGCTTCAAGAGTCTCTCTTTTCATGCGAAAATCCGACCCTGATGGTACAGGAATTACTGAATCTTCTCCAAGCCCCATAACAGAAGCAGCCCTTTTAACAGAGTAGTGTGCCTCTGCGGATACCATTACCCCGGCTTTCTGAGACTCAAAAACACCCTTCTGCCACACATTGTGCTCAAATTTTGCCTGTCTTGCAGCAAGAAGAGCTGTTAAATTCCCAAGAGTACCACCGGAAGTGAGTATACCGTCGCTGTCAGAAGAGTAGCCTATCTGTTCTGCCATCCAGGTGATCACATGTTTCTCAAGGCCTACATTTGCAGGAGCAGTTTCATAAACAGCAGAACTGTTATTCATAAAGGCTGCTGCAAAATCCATAATAGCTGCAAATGGAAGAGGAGCAGTAACCTGGTGACCAACATAACCAGGGCTGTGCTGGCGACTTGAACTTCCTATAAGTTTCTTCATGAAATCTTCCCACTCTCCATCAGGTTCATGACCAAATTCTGTTTTCCACAGATCTACCATATCATCAGGTTCAATACCCGGATACACTGCACCTTTGCAGGACACAGAGGACTCAAGATAATCAGCCAGAATATCCACCATTTTATGGGCATCTTTTCTAAACACTTCAGGGGAGTAGTAATTTTTCATAATGGTACCTCGTTACTATGAATAAAAAATATAATAACATTTTTAATAAAAGAGGAGCAAATGGGGGGATCAGTGTTTAAAAACAAAAAATGGCGAGGTTGAGGGTGGATATGGAATCCGCCCCTACGTGTATTTTGCAGGTGGTAATATAAGAAACGTAGGGGTAGAATCTATTTCTACCCTCATTCAGGTCTATTTGTTATTTCAGCAGATCACTCATTTTATCTATTGTGAAGGTTGGGGTTACAGGCATGTCTTCCACTTTATTGTGACTCCAGTTTACAAAAACTGTATCTACTCCAGCAGAATGACCACTGCAGATATCAAACATTGCATCACCTATAAACACAGTACTTTCTTTATCTGCTCCTATAAGATCCATCGCCAGCAGTGCAGGTTCAGGATTGGGTTTGTGCTTCTCTGTATCTTCCGGGGTAACCAGTGCATCAAAGTATTTAGCTGTATCTGTTATTTTGAGAAAAGAGAGAAGACTTGGTTTTCTTCTTGATGTAACTATCGCCAGTTTTTTGCCAGCTTCCTTAAGTTTTCCAAGAGTCTTTTTAACCTCAGGAAAGAGTTGCAGACTCTCCTCCATTATCTCAAGCTGATAGTTACTGTAATCTTCTATAACTTTATCGTAATCTGTTTCTATACCCAGATGGCTCTCAAGCTGTTCTCTTAAAGGAAGACCTATACATTTTACCATCTGTTTTTTTTCAAGTTCTTTACCTGTATGCTTACGGGTAATATGCTCAAAACATCGGCATATCATCTCAATTGTGTCAAATAGTGTACCGTCTGCATCAAAAAGATAGTAGTTGTAAGATTTCATAATCAGTCTCCCTTGTGTTATGAATTAATCACCATAATACACCATTAAATGTGCTGGAGCAATTAGCCTTTTGTAGGGATTGTGTAAAGGATCTTATCTGGTGATGTTTTCCGGGAAATAGTGTGAATTTATTATTAAAACATATAAAATAGGGATAAAATAGTTTTTTTTATTAATAAAATACTATAAATTGTTTAGTAAAGATTATTTTTTGCTTGCTAAGAGCATGGAGGATTTGTACTATTCTAAAGAACATTTTAATCTTTTTTTCGAGGAGATAAATGAAAAAACTGTTAACATTGGTATTGGTTAGTCTATTTTTTTGCACATTTTCTGTTGCAGAAGATAGACGTAGTGTAAGAATCGGTCTGGTTGCAGACTATGTTGATGCAGATCTTGTGGCTTTTTCCACACAGGTTGTGAAAAGTGAAATTCAGAAAACTCTTGGTTCTTCATATGATATTAAGCTTGATAAAGCTGATATTCTCCTGAGCAGAACCCCGGAAGAGAGACTAAACAACTACAGAAAACTTACAAAAAACTGTGATGTTATTTTTCTGTACGGCCCTTTAGCGGTAAAGAACCTTCTTGATGGTCTGAAGAAGTTTACGAAACCAACTTTCGGAATAGGTGTTTTTGATACTGAACTTCAGGGTATTCCCTATACAGAAAAGGGAACTTCCGGTGTAAAGAACTTCTCCTATATTCTGACAAAGAACTCTATTGATGAGGATCTTAAAAAGTTTAAGGAGATGTACGACTATAAGAAGCTCACAGTAGTGTACGACAGTAGTACAGATCCGGTTATCAACAGAAAGATAACTACTACAAAATTTGCCCGTCTTGCTGATAAGTATAAAGCTGTTTTTAACTATGCAGGTTTTGATGGCAATGTTGAAGCTTTAAGACAGCAGCTTAGAAAAGAGAAACCTGATTCAGTATATCTGGTAATTCCAATTGTATACAATGCTGAAGAGATCAGAAAGATAGCAGATATGTTTATCGAAGAGAAGCTACCGTCATTTGCTTTTAATAATGATACTGTTGCTCTTGGTATTCTGGGAAGTTACGGTAGTCGTAAGGATCTCAAAATAACTGTTGTAAGGAAACTGGCTATAATGATTGATGAAGTCTATGGTGGAGCCGATCCTTCAGGGATGCAGGTGGGAATTCATGATCAGGAAGAGATGTTTTTAAACATCAATACTGCAGATAAGATAAACTATTCCCCTCCTTTCAGTATACTCTTCTCAGTTGAAGTGATTGGAGAGCCTGCAGGAGATAAGAAACTCTATAGTGCTGAAGAGATTGTTGCAATAGCTCTGGAAAAGAATCTGGATATCAAAATAAGTAAAAAAGATGTAGAACTTGCAGAGCAGGATGTAAAAGAGGCTGGTTCACGTTACCTGCCGGAGATATCCTCCTCTGTAACAGGCACATTAATTGATAAAGACTCTACAAATGGTGCAGCAGGAAGAGCGCAAAGATCTCTTAGTAACAGAACAACTCTTAATCAGTTAATCTTTTCTGATGAAGTAATTGCAGGAAGAAAAATTCAGAAATACCTGAGGTCTGCAAAAGAGTTTAACAGAATGAGCGATGTAAATGATGTTATTCTCAATGCTCTGCAGGGGTATCTTGGTGTTCTTAAAGCAAAAACCGGAGTAATTATTCAGGAAGAGAACTACAGCTCTTCAAGAAAGAACCTGGATATTGCAGAACTCAGAGTAAGACTGGGTTCCACTGATAAATCAGAAGTATACAGATGGCGTAGTGAAGTGGCCTCCTCAAGGCAGAGTGTAATTGAAGCACATATATCTCTTGAACTGGCAAAGATCCAGCTAAACAGCCTTCTGGATGATAGTCTCGGTCACCCCAATAAATTTGATATAAAAGATATATCCTTATATGGAGAGTTTTTTAAAAAGACATCAGGTATTCTGGGAATGGAAGGCATTAAAACACCGGAAGATCTGGAACTTCTTTCCGGCTATCTTATTGAAAAAGCGTCAGAGCTGCATCCTCAGGAACTTGCTATCAGAGCAAATAAGCTTGCTGCTGATAAGCAGATCAAAATGAATCGTAAAAAATACTGGTTACCTACAGTCTCTCTTGTTGGCCAGCTGGATAACAGCCTGTCAAAAGGCGGTGCAGGTTCTGCTGCTCCGGCAGGAGTTAATCTCCCGGATACCACCTGGAGTCTTTCTGTCAATATTTCCCAGCCGATATTTGAAGGGAACAGAAGAAAGATAAATCTCAGCCGTTCCATTCTGCAGAAGAAGCAACTGATTTACCAGGAAAAGAGACTTCGTAACAGTATATCCACCAATATAAAGGCTAATGTAATGAATCTGGCAGGAGCCTCAACCAACATCATCTTTTCCGAGGAGTCCAGTAAAAATGCTGAGAAGAACTACGAGCTGGTACAGGAGAACTATAAACAGGGAACTGTTTCAATAGTTCAGCTGATCGATGCCCAGAAAGCATCACTAAATGCAAAGCAGGGGTATGCGGTATCTCTGTATAACTTCCTGGATAATATGTTCAAACTGGAGCATGGTGTAGGTTTCTTCTTTATGTATGCACCGGGAAGCGATGAAAATAAGAGAGATTTTGACGGGAAATTCAGAGCTTATAAGAAAAGAGTTGGGAGATAGGCAAATGTTTAAAAAAAATATATTCAGAAAAAGTAACATCGTATTAAGTGGGATGCTGATTGCAGGTATGCTGGGATTAACAGCATGTGGTAGTGAAAAAAAAGTAGTGGATGACCCGATTAAACCGGTTAAGTGGTCTAAAGTTATTGCCGTTGGAGGAGTTCAGCAGAGAACTTTTGCAGGAACCACGCAGTCAGGTAATGAAGCAAACCTCAGTTTCAGAGCCAATGGTCTTATTGAGATGCTGAGAGTAAAAGTTGGTGATAAGGTGAAACGGGGACAGCTTCTGGCGAAACTGGACCAGAAAGATGTGCGACTCAACTTTGAGAAAGCAAAAGCAACTCTGAGAAGTGCAAAGATCCAGCTGGATACAGCAAAATCGAGCCTTGAAAGAGTAAAACAGCTCTATATGGCAAACAACACTTCGCTTACTGAATATGAGAGAGCCAAGAACAGTCTTGCTTCTGCAAGTTCAGGTTATGAAACAGCAGTTAAAGCTCTGGATCTTCAGAAATCACAGCTTGAATACACTAAAATAGTTGCTCCTACTGCAGGTATTGTAACCAAAGTTAATGCTGAAAAGAATGAATTCACTTCAGCAGGTTCTCCGGTTATTGTTATTAATTCAGGTGACGATATGGAAATAAATGTTGGAGTTCCTGAAAACTATATTTCCCGTATCAGGCAGGGTGACAGTGTAGATGTTGTGGTTGCATCAATTAAGGCAGGTAAAATTAAAGGTGTTGTAACTGAAGTCGGTTTCTCTTCAGCAGGAAGTGTCGTTTTTCCGGTTATTGTTAAAGTAAGTGAAAAAATAAAAGCTCTCAGACCTGGAATGCCTGCAGAAGTAGCATTCAGTTTTGGTAATGAAACAGAAGTTGTAAGACTGGTTGTACCAGTGCTGTCAGTAGGTGACAGCTCTGAAGGTAACTATATATATGAACTGGTTAAAGAAGCTGATCACTATGTTGCGAAAAAGAGGATAATAAAAACAGGTCCTCTTCTGACAGAAGGTTTTCAGGTAATGTCAGGTATCAAAGAGGGAGCTATTGTTGCAGTTGCAGGTCTCAGATCTCTCTACGATGGAAGAAAGGTAAAACTTCTTGAACAGAAAACCGAGAATAAATGAGAAGTGAGAAACCATGAATATTACAGGAACAGCATTAAAGAATAACAGGGTAACTTATACCCTGCTTATTGTTATTATACTATTGGGGTTAACTAGTTATGGAGACCTTGCCAGAGATAGTATGCCTCCTTTTACTATCAGAGTGGCAAGTGTAGTAACAAGTTTTCCCGGAGCATCTCCTGAAAGGGTGGAAACCCTTATAACTGATAAAATAGAGAAGGTAGCTCAGGAAATTCCTGAAGTGGATTTCATATCCAGTGAATCAAGAACAGGCCTCTCTGTTATATCTGTTAATCTGAAAGAGAACACTAAGAAAGAGGAACTACAGCCTGTATGGGATAAGCTGAGAAGAAAGATCGATAATATAAAAGATCAGCTTCCTGCAGGTATCAATGGCCCTACTGTTAAAGACGATGATATCGGAGTTGTCTATGGTATCAGTCTGGGGCTGAAGAATGACGGGTTCTCTTATGCTGAACTAAAAGATTATGCAGATGATCTGAGAGATATTCTCATTAAACTTGATGATGCCTCAAAGGTTGAGATCGGCGGCATTATTGAAGAGCGTGTTTTTATAGAATTTGATAATACAAGGCTTGCAAGACTGGGACTATCCAGTAGCCAGCTGAAACAGATAATTGCTTCAACCAATATCATTGTTCCCGCAGGGGAGGTATATCTGGAAGGTGAGAGAGTTATTCTCGAAGCTTCAGGTAATTTTGAAAAGGTTGATCAGATAAGAAAAACCATCATCTCAACAGGTCAGAATGGTAAAACTATCTATCTTGAAGATATAGCTTCAGTAAGAAGGAGTTATATATCCCCAAGAGAATCTATTGTTAAGCTTAACGGTAAAGAGGCAATGGCTCTTTTTATATCTCTTAAAGAGGGAGCAAATATAATTAAGCTGGGTAAAAGCGTGGATAAAGCAGTTGCTGAATTCAACAGAGAGCTTCCTGTAGGTATTGAAGCTGTCAGAATAGCCTCCCAGGATTTTGTTGTAGATGAAGATATCGACAACTTCATCAGCAATGTGTTCCAGAGTATCGCTATTGTTCTGCTTGTTATGCTTATTTTCCTGGGAGTAAGAACCGGTCTTGTTGTTGCCAGTCTCATTCCTTCAGTTGTTATAATGACAATCCTTCTGATGAGTATGTTTGGAGTAGGCCTCAATCAGGTATCTCTTGCAGCTCTGATTATGGCTCTTGGTATGCTTGTGGACAATGCGATTGTTGTGGCTGAGTCTATGATGGTCAGAATGGAGAAGGGGGAAAAGGCTTTTAATGCAGCAATTGGTGCCTGCAGTGAACTTATTGTTCCTCTGCTTATATCTTCATTAACAACTTCAGGTGCTTTCCTTGCTTTCTTCCTTGCAGAATCTGTAATGGGAGAGATAATGGGACAGCTCTTCTCAGTAATTACCATTGCTCTGCTATCATCATGGCTCATGGCTCTGACAGTTGTACCTCTTCTGGCTGTGGCTTTTATCAGAATCAAGAAGAGTCAGGTGGAGAAGGAATCTGTTTTTGATAAACTCAATGTCTGGTACAACAAGTTCCTCAAGTTCTCAATGAGGCATCCAAAGAAGTTTGTTGCAGCAATTTTCACAGCATTCATTCTTTCTATGTATATGTTTGGTTTCATTCCTTTCCAGTTTATGCCGGAAAGTGAGCGTAACCTTGTGATTGTAGACCTTAATCTCCCACTGGGAACAGATATTAAGACTACTGAAAAGAGAATTCACTCAATTGAGGAGTTTATAAGAGAAGAACTCCTTGTAAACGATAAGAGAGCTAAAGGTGTTGTTTCATGGTCATCTTTTGTGGGTGTGGGACCTGAATCATATGACCTTGGTTATTTTCCTGAAGAGCAGAATTCAGGTTATGCTCACATGCTCATAAATACTTCTGCCGGTGAAGATAACCAGATGGTAATGGATAAACTGGAGAACTTCTGCTTCAATACTATTACTGATGGTGAAGTAAGAGTTAAAAAGCTGACTCAGGGTGGTGGTGCTGCAGTTCCGGTTCAGGTAAGAATATCAGGTAAAGATCCGGTTGAACTTTTCCGCATTGCGGGAGATATAAAGAATAAACTCTACTCTGTTTCAGGAACAAATAATGTAGATGATAACTGGGGACCCAGAATCAAGAAGTTCTATATTAAAGTGGATCAGAACAGACTGAACCGTTCCGGTCTTACAAATCAGGATCTGGCGGTATCTCTTAAAACAGTTCTTTCAGGAGACAATGTTGGTGAATTCAGGCTGGATGATAAATCCATTCCTCTTATAATGAGATCAAAAGGGAATGATGAGATCAGTTACCAGGCTCTGGAAACCCTCAATATTTTTTCCCAGCAGACAGGTAAAAATGTACCTCTGGCTCAGCTGGCAACCATAGTACCTTCATGGCAGTATGCAAAGATTCTCAGAAGGGATCTGGAAAAGACCATGACTGTAAGTTGCCGTCTCAAAGAGGGTTTTAATGCAGAAGATATTACAAAGATTCTGACTCCATGGCTTGAAGGTGAACAGAAGAAGTGGAAAAACGGTTATAAGTGGGAGTATGGTGGTGAATCAGAAAGTAGTGGAAAAGCGATGGAAGCAGTTGGTAAAAAATTGCCTCTTTCAGGCTTTATTATTCTGCTGCTACTGGTAATACAGTTCAACTCAATTAGAAAAACCGGAATTATTCTTGCGACAATTCCATTAGGCCTTATTGGTGTAGTTGCGGGACTGCTTCTGACATATACCAATTTCAGTTTCACTGCTTTCCTTGGAATAATATCCCTCGCAGGTATTGTTGTTAACAATGCTATTGTTCTGATAGACAGAATAGATATGGAGATAAGAGAGTTTGGAAAAGAGTTGCTGGATGGTGTTATTGCTGCCTGTAATGAGAGGTTCAGACCTATTCTGCTGACAACCTTTACAACATCTCTGGGGCTTATTCCTCTCTGGCTTGGAGGAGGATTGATGTGGCAGCCAATGGCTGTGGCAATGATCTTCGGACTTCTCTTCGCAACAGTAATTACCCTTGTATTCGTACCAATAATGTATCGAATGCTATTTAAAAAATAGATTAAAATATGGTAGGGGCAGATTCTATATCTGCCCTCTTTCAGAAGACCTTAATGAGGGTGGATAATCACTCGCAAGCTCACTGCTCCTGCGAAGAAGGGGATTTCTGTTTGTTTTCTGAAAATATTATTTGGTATACATCCTTCTCAACCACATCTGTTCTTTGTGTTTATTAGTGTCTATTCGTGGTTCCGGAATCAGCGGGTTTTGTATCGACCGCCTTTGATTATGTATTTTCTTACGGCTCTGTTGTGCTCTCTGAGGGTTCTTGAGAAGTAGTGGGTTCTGGAGTCTTTGGCAACAAAGTAGAGATAACCTGAATTCTCCGGGTGAAGAGCTGCTTCTATTGATGCAATTCCCGGGTTACAGATAGGTCCGGGAGGCAATCCCCTGTAGATTCTTGTATTATAAGGAGAATCGTACTTAAGCTCTTTCCAGCCAAGTTTCCCTTTATAGATCCCATCTCTCTTAAGTGCGTATATAACTGTAGGGTCACAGCCCATGGACATATTCTTTTTCAATCTGTTATGAAATACTGAAGCAATGAGAAAACGCTCCTCTCTGGAAGCAGTCTCCTTTTCAACAAGAGAAGCCATGGTAACAATCTGATTAACACTCATGTTCAGCTCTTTTGCTCTCCACTTCATGTTACTGGTAAAGTAGTGGCGGAACCTCTCAACCATTATTTTAACCATCTTCTCAGCATTGATCTTCCTGCTTACCATGTAGGTGTCAGGGTATAGAAAACCTTCAAGGTCCTTTGCTTCAGGAACAAGATCTTTGATAAGATCTGCTCTCATGGCAAGTCTCATGAACTTCTGTTTATCTATCTTATGCCTCTTTGATAAATAATCAGCTGTCTCTTCAATAGTCATGCCTTCTACAATAGTTATCTTATGAAGAAGAACATCTCCTTTATGGAGTTTCATTATTACATCTCTCATTGTCAGTGGCTGAGAGAACTTATACTCTCCTGACTGGAGACTGTGGTTCTTATATGAGAGGCGGTAGAGGATTCTGAATATAAGCTTATCCTGAATCACTCCCTTCTTTTCCAGAGTATCTGCAATTGATCTTACAGAAGCTCCCCTGGGAACTTCGATAATTACAGAATCCGTAAAAGAGGCAAATGGAGTTATTGTTGATTTGTGAAAGAGATAGCCTGTAATGGCTGCAGCTACTATTAAGCCGACGACTATAATAAGAATTACTTTTTTCATGAATTATCCATATACTTTTCAAGAAGAACCATTGCTGAAACAGAATCAAGATTCTCCTTTCTTATTTTGTAACTACGATTTTCAAACTCTTTGAGTTTCTCATCTGCTTCAAAACTGGTAAGACGCTCATCGTAAAATTCAAGAGGAATCTCTACAGATTTTCTGATAATAGCAGCAAAAGACTGAACCTGCCTGGTGGTTTTACTCTTAGTGCCATCCATATTAAGAGGAAGCCCTATTACAATTTTTGTAATCTCATACTCTTCTATAAGATTCTTAAGATGCTGGACATCTTCTTCAATCTTTTTTGTTCTTGTATAGGTCTCAATGGGAGTTGATGTGAGTGTTATTATGTTGCCTACCGCAAGGCCTATACGCTTTTTACCATAATCTATTCCAAGTAGTTTCATATTAATTCCTCTGTTCTATATTCTGTTGTGTTCGAAATATTCAAATCCGTAATCTATAAGAAAGCTTATTAGTTGTGTAAAAGAGATTTCCGGCTGCCATAGTTTGGGAAACATGCTGATCTCTGTAAATCCCGGAATGGTATTTATCTCGTTAATCATAAATTCACCACTCTTCTTATCGATAAAGAAGTCCACTCTGGACATGCCATTAAGAAAGAGAGCGTTAAATGCTCTGAGTGCCAGCTTCTGAACCTCTTCTATCTCTTCTGCATTGAGTTTGGCAGGAATATTAAATTCAGTGGCTCCTTTAATATATTTATCTTCGTAATCGTAGAACTCATTACAGGGTTTAAGTTCCCCGGGAATTGAAACTTTAAGGTTCCAGGGATTACCCATAACTGAGAGCTCAATCTCCCTGACATCAAGACCCTCTTCAACAATAACTCTCTTCTCATAAGAGAATGCAAGATCCATTGCAGTCTTCAGTTCTTCTCTGTTTTTTACTTTTGATATACCTACTGAAGAGCCAAGAGAACAGGGTTTTACAAATACCGGATACCCCAGTTTATCTTCCACTCTATTATAAATTGAATCGAAGCTGTTTTCGGTAAATATCTCAAAAGCGGGAGTTTTAAGTCCGGCTTTTTCAAAAAGAGTTTTTGCTATTCCCTTATCCATAGCTATTGCAGAACTTAGGCCATTGGCTCCTGCAAAAGGTTTACCTGACATCTCAAGAAGATGCTGAAGTTTCCCGTCTTCGCCGTTGGGGCCGTGAAGTACAGGGAAGTATATATCTATCTCTTTATTACATGAGCTTAACTGATTCCATGGAATAAAAGAGTGACACTCTAATGTATCAAAATTCTGTTTTAAGAATACCTCTTCAGAAATTACTGCCCAGTTACCATTCCTGTTAATATATACAGGTACAGGATCATACCTTTTACGATCAATATTTGCAAAAATTGCACTTGCTGATTTAATTGAAATATCGTGTTCAGCAGATTTACCGCCAAATAGAATACCAACTCTCTTCTTATTCATAACCGAATCTCCTTGTACTTATGTATCATAAAACGCAGATTTGGTAAATAAAGAGAAGGGATTTTAAGGAGCACAAAGAACACAGACTCTCACAGACAAACACCGGGAATTTAATATACTGTCAGCTGCCTGTGTTCTTTGTTTCATTTTTTTAATGCATTACAGCAGTTACTTCCAGTTCAATGGTACAAGCAGGATGTGCAAGAGCAGCCACTCCTATAAGAGATGTTGCTGGTTTGCAGTTGTTCTTTTTAAGCCACTTTGACAGGACTTCAAGGTTAGCTTTGGTAAAACCTTTGATATCAGTGGTATAGTAGGTTATACGGACTATATCTGAGAGCTTGAAACCTGCCTGTTTAAACAATACTTCCAGATTTTGTGTAATCTTTTTCACCTGTCTGGACATATCTCCTGGAAATAGTAGTTTCCCATCTTTATCAACTGAGATCTGTCCTGCACAAAAGAGCATACTTTCTGCACCTCTGATCTTATTAGCCTGAACAAAGCCGTACTTATTCTGCCATGTCCATGGATTAACCACCTCTCTTTCTATGGCCTTCCGGTCTGCCTTAAGGGTGTGGTTGCATCCAATAATGAAAGATAAGAGGCAGATTACTGTTACTACTACCTGTTTCCTCTTGTTACCCTTAACCTCATTGCCCCATTTTGTAGATAAATTTTCAGATTTTTTCTGCATAGTATTCTCCCTTAATTATTCTGCTCTTTTTTTAAATTATCTATAAATCTTATATCTATATGACTCTGTCTTTAAAAACCGCCTGTAAGACTGTAAGATTATCGAGAACTGATAATAGCTGTTTCTCTTCTATATCTGAGGTCCAGACACTATTCCACTCTTCAAATATAGCTCTGCACTTTTTTAATACCTCTTTTCCTTTGTCTGTAGGAGAGAGCCAGGCGGATCTTTTGTCTTCTTCTGATGAGGTGATGGCAATAAGATCCATCTGCTGAAGTTTTCTGACGATTTTGGAAACGTGTGCCTTCTCTAGCATGAGACGGTTAACCATATCTTTCTGTTTCACCTTTTCTGCCTTTGCTATTTCGAAGAAAACAGAGAACTGCTGCTGATTAAGATTAAAGGGTAAAAGGAGTCTGTTTCCGTTACGCTGAAGCATGCCACCAATATTTAAAAGCTTGCCTATGATAATTGGTGCTATTTCTGATTTATCCATTTCTGTTCTCCTGTTTAAAATAGTTTCTCTGGATACTATATCGCAAAATAGTTTCTTTGGCAACTAAATTCTGAAAATAGATTTAACCTCTGTCAGAGTTATGTTTTATAACCGGATAACCTGAGATAGTTAAGCATAAGTTTGTCTCTTTTCTTTCAATTGCTTACAATCTGATCATTAAAGGAGAATAGATTGATAAATATTATAGATTTTCTACTTGAAATCCCCGGTACAGTAAAAAGTGCTGAAGAGGCAAGTGTTGAAAAAGATGGCTTCAGTATCTCTGCTGAAATAGCAAACAGTAAAGCAATGGAAGAGGTGCACGTAGTAATGGTAACTTTCAGAATCAGTCATCCTTCTCTGTTACCTGAAGGGGTTGACGACTTCTCTGTTGCTACAGGAAGAGATGAATCCGGAGCATTAAGAGAGGCAATTAAAATATGGGTGGAAGGAGCATTAACAGTTTTTCTGCATCTTGATAAAAGTAACTGTAATTGCAGTCTTGTTGAAGAGATGGAACTGGCATCTCTTACAGAAAATGGAGATCCTGTGGTATGGGATCTGCTGAGAGGGCCTCTCCAGAGTATGGGAGAGGCATCAACAGAGGAACTGAAAGGCTCTTTTGAGCATAATGTAATGCTTCACTACATGCTTAATGATATAACCGGGGAGCTTAATAGAAATGAGGCATTATGGGTTAGAGCTGTAATTACAAAGAGCGGTGATGAGATAAGCGGGGACTGTTATATAAATAATCAGTTCTGGGAAGAGGGTTTAAGATCATTATACTACTGGGCAGATACCTGGGGGCACTGTGAAGCACCTCAGGTGAGAAGGCAGTTTATGATCTGCAGGCCTACAGATAAGGAAGCATCAGCTGAAACGGTTGCTCAGCTTAAAGAGCAGATGGTTAAGCAGCAGGAGAGTTCAACAAAAAAGAGGTGGTGGAAACCGTGGCAAAAATGACAAAAGAGGATGTACTTGGGAAAATAGGGCGTAAAGCAACAGTTTTTGAACCTGGGAGCAGCGATAGCAGTGAGAATATAAGAGTTTCATGGATAGGTAAAGTTATGGTAGCAGAAGAGGGAGAAACGTGGCCTCTCTCCAATGGTACTCCTATGATACCACTGTGCCAGTTGAACCTTACAGATCTTCCATTTAAACCTTTCAATTTAGAAGACATAGAATTTATAACTGTTTTTATAGATGGAGAAGATTTTCCCTGTAACTATGAGCCTAATGGGGAGAAGTGGTGCTTAAGAGCTTATAAAAGTGTAGATAAACTTGTACCTCTCAATTGCCCTGAGATAGAGTGTTATACGAAGCTGCTTCCTTTTCAGCTGAAGCCGGGACTTATTGAGAATGACTGCCCTTCAGTTAAAGATCCTGCACTGAAGATTCAGGAAGGTTTTGAAAAACAGTACGAAGAGGATTTTAAAACTGCTGGAGGAATAAAGATCGGAGGCTGGCCTCTGCTTATTCAGTCAGGACTTTTCTGGGGACCGGAAAGCCGGCATACATCAAAACCTTCATTTGTTCTCCAGATAGACTCTGTAAATAAAGCCGGTCTCTACTGGGGAGATGGGGGTGCTGCATATATCGGCAGAGGAAGGGCACCGGAACACGAAGACGAGTGGTTCCTCACCTGGCAGTGCTTTTAAAAAAGACCTTCAGCGGGGCTGCCTGGATTTGTCAGTTCCTCAATATTAATTTAAAATAGCTGCAAAAAAAAGGAGTATTCAAAATGTCTGAAAAAATAGATCTGAGAGATTTTTTACTTAAACTTAATGGCACCACTAAAACAGAAAATGGTGTTTTAATGGAGAAAGAGGGCTTTAAAATAAGTGCTGAATTAACCAACAGCCAGGAGATTTCAGGAACCTTCATTGTTATGGTGGCTTTCAAAGCTGAACACGATGGCATACTACCTGAAGCAGTTACAGACTTTACCGCAGGTGCAGGTAAAACACAGGGCGATGCTGTGGCAGATGCGATGAAAGTCTGGTCTGAAGGAGTTCTTTCAGTACTGTTACACCTTAATGACAGTAATTATGATAGTGGTATTGTAAGACAGATAGAATTAACCACTCTGTCAGAAGTAGGGGAGCCTGTAGTTTGGGATCTTTTCAGAGGAGGCCTTCAGGGCACAGGCTCAGAAGCAACAGAAGGGCTTAAGGGAACCACCCATGATGATAGAATGTTACAGGTGATGATTAACGATATAACCGGAGAACTCCATCGTAACAGCCTCATCTGTATTAAGAGTGTAATTGCCCGAAACGGTGATAAGGTAAGTGGCAATAGTATTATAAATAATCAGCCCTGGGATTCAGGTTTTGACTCCCTTTGTAAATGGGCAGAATCCTGGGGGCATTGCGAAGAACCTCAGGTAAGAAGGCAGTTTGTGGTTTGCAGACCAACAGATAAAACCCCAAACCCTGAAGCCGTGGAAAACCTGAAAAAACAGCTGGCAGAAATCAAAGCAAAACAGAAAGAAGAAACCACTAATTAACACCAATAAACACTGATGAGGGCGAGCACTTAGACTCGCCCCTTGGTTATGAAATAACCTTTAATAACCTTCCGTAGCTTAATCCTTTCTGGATCTTCCTTTAAAAATAATAAGAATTAGATATTTTGTGATATATGGGCTGGTAGCAGACCGTAACTGCCCCATGTTCGCAAAACGAACGTAGCCTGATCGCTACCGGCTGTTACAAGACCAACGTTAAGCCCGAACAGTCGATCGGCCCGAATCCGTATGACAAGGATGGGCTAGCGTTGATCTCCTAATCTTACCAGAGGAGGATAAGAATGAAAGATGGCAGTAAAGTTATTTTGGGAATTTCTGTGACATTCTGCAGAGTTTGGTATCAGACTAACAGAAATCCCCTCATATGAATAAAGAGGGCTTTACCGATTTTATTCAGAAGGAGGGGGGGCAGCGAGCTACTTTAGTTCGGAGTGTAGCGAAGCTGGCGGGGTGGTCTTAAAAAGTCTGGCAAGACTTAAGGCTATTACCTAAAACAACTGCACAAGCTTTCAAAAGACAAACTGTAGTAGAGATGCATCCTTGCGTCTTTCTTTGTTCACAGATTAGTCTGATTTTACAGGTTCTGAAAGCTTCTGTTTTTTTAATCTTCATGATGATTTAGCTGTTGTAAGCTTGCTGGTTCTTGTCTGTCATTAATATTGTGTAAGTTTGGGGTTGCATTTCTGTTTTTGATGTGTTAATTTAGCTTTGCGGGAAGTTAGTTTGGAAGGTTTTAGAATTATTAATGAGTTTTGAGAATTGCAGAAGAGTTTATGAGAAACAGGGTTACCCACCTTTTCTGTAATTGAGCTAATTAGCCATTTCCACTTAATATTCTCAGCTTAAATTTGTGAAGAGGTATAGATGAAGCTGGAGTGCAAATACTACACTCTTTTTTTTGTGGCCCTGATTATTCTGCTAAGTTCAATGCTGTATAGGGAGAACAAAGCCAACAGGTTTGTGGGGCATTATGTTATGAAGCAGAATTCAAGATCTGTTCTGGAGTTATATTATTACTTTTTTGGTCTTGATTGTGATTCCTGTAGAGATGCAATCTCATATCTTAATGAACTTTCCCGGAGAATTCCGGTAACCGGCATTATTGTGGAGGGAGAGGTTAATGGAGAAAGCCTGAAGAAATATGGTATCAGGTTTCCTGTAAAAAAAGTGGATGATACGGGCAGGAGATTTAAACCGGGCTATATTCCTGCATTGGTAGGGGTTACCAGCAATAGAGTTGTGGTGTTTATGCAGCCGGGTGTCCCATCTTATGATAGATCAAATCATCTTATCTATGATGTTGTAGATAAATTAAACCAGGAAAGATAGAGAATTTGAGGAGGTTTTTATGAGAATATTAATTTTACTTTTTTTATTAATTGTAAATAGTTTTGCACTGGAGCTGGTTAAGGTTTCAGAATATAAGTTTAAGCCAGCAGAGAATCCTGATAATGCTCTTCTTAGTGCACTCTCTATTGTAATAACAGATGCGGGAACAGTAATTATTGCTGATTATAAAGATTATAGTCTTAAAGTATATAGGGACGGGAAGCTTGTTCAGAAGTATGGTAGTAAAGGCGTTGGGCCGGGAGAGTTCTGTTGCCCTGATAGGTTAGTAACTACTGGTAACAGGCTGGTTGTATATGATTACAAATCCAGACGAATTATTCAGCTTAAGCTGACTAAAGATGGCTTAATTGATGAGTCATCTTTTGATTCAACCTATAACTTCAGTTTCGATATTGATCTCAATAAGAAAGGCAATATTATTGTTGGAGGAATTTTCAGTAAATCCAGGGATGAATATGTACTGAAGAATATGACTACCAATACCATAATGGTTGAATATGGTGACTTACTGGGAGATTTTTATAAGAATAATTCAGAAGGCTCAACGGTTTGCATTTCCTGCTGGAATGATACTGTTTACCTGACCTGGCAGCATAATCTTTCAACTCTGAGTCAGTACGATGTGAAGAATGAGGAGTTGAGAAAGATTTTTAAGCACTCAAAGCATTATGTACCTTCCTATCCCAATAAACGACTTGAAACAAAAGAGGTTCAGGTTGCTGAAAGGAATTGGAGAAGTAAAAAATCCAGAGAACTCCTTTACGATGTAAGAAGAGGAACCTGTCAGGTAAGTTTTCTCTATTCAGGAGCTAAACACCTCTATGTTATATGTTTTAAACACCCATTAAAGGCAGATAAGGTGAAGAGAAATGTTATGCTGGTGTTCAACCATTCAGGTGAGATGGTGGGGGATATGTTGTTACCATCTTGTGATATCGATTCATATCAGACGACAGTCTACCGGAGAAAGACAGATCGGTTTCATATTTTTACTATGACAGAGAAGGAAGATGATACGGAAATCAGTTGTGCTGTAATGAAACTTAAGTGAACTTACTAAATCCATAAATTAAAATAAGGAGGAACTATGGGTAGTAGAATTTTAAAAGTTTTGATTATCTTATTTTTTGCAGGGGTTGTCGCTTTTTCAGCAATGACTTTTCTGGCAACAGATCTTGATGCCGAGATAGTTTATCATAAAAAACACAAGGTGTATAAAAATGGAGAGTACATGGGAATTGAGTGCCATGGTGAAGGAACTACCTGCAAGATCAATATCTCTAAAGGTATACCCGACCTGATTCCTTAAATTAAAAAAGGGGCACAAAGTCATAAACTTGTGCCCTGCATTTATAAATATCGCGATTCTGTTTCAGGGATTAATTACAGCACAATTTAATGATTGAATTACGGATACAGTTTTAAGTAAAATCACTGCCTTAGTAATTCTACAGGAACTGACAGGAAACAATGTCTGTGTCAGTCCGTAGAGTCTGGTCCGTGTGATAAACTGGACCTCCTTGAGACAATCTGGCATTTCAAATTCCCATTTTGTGATTTCCATTAGCGCCTGTTGGCAAATCCTGCTGGTTGGAAAACTTTGTACTGTTTTGACTGGCAATTGAAATCTCACTAAACCACCCCGGCCTCGTTCCTCGGCCATCCTTCTTAAAACAAGAGGGGACTTCTGTTTGGCTCTGACATTCCATGCTGGTTGTTTGTCATTGTATTGATAATCCGCATGGGCAAGGCATGCCTTGCACCCTACATTAGCGTGTATTGGCGTTTTTTGTTAGCGAATATTCGCGTTCCTGTTGATAATTTCTGCTGGTTGAAAAACGTTGTGCTGTTTTGACTGGAGATTGAAATCTTACTGAACCACCCCGACCTCGTTCCTCGGGCATCGAGAAAGATACAGCTGCGAGCTCTCGCTGTGCCCATCTCTACTATTAATCGCTATTCGCAAGCTCACTGCTCATGTAGAGACCTTTGAAAGGAGGGACGCTATGTCCTTGCTTCGCTGCTGATCTGCTGGAGGTATGTATGGGGCTATTCTGTTTCGGGAATTGCTTACAGCACAATTTGATAAATAAAAGAGGATGCAATTTTACATAAACTCACTGGTTTATTAATTTCTGCAGTACCTGACAGGAAACAAACAATCTTAAGATCATGTAGGGGCCTGGCATGCCACTCCCATGGGATTTAATGTAAAATCACCTGTTTTTACCATCCCTCAATAATTTTGAAGAAATAAGGTTCAAAATTATGGATTTTTCATTTTCTTTGTGATTTAATGAAGAGGTGTTCAACGCAGAGGTGCATTAAACACATAAATTGGTAAAAGAGAGAAAGAGAAGCATTTTGGTTTTAAAGAGATTTAAGAGAATACAATTGGCAGAAGTTTTCAGTGCTAAATCATTGTATACTCGTTGTTATGGTAGGCTGTGTGTGATTGATAACCAGCTCTCTAAAAGAAGTGTAGAGTGGATGGGTTAGAAGTGAACAAATTCAATTATTTTATGAATAGTCAAAAAAGTTCACCTACACAACAATATAAAGCAGTGACAGTAGGAAAGGAATCTCTGAATGAAGAGTTGGGTATGAATGAGAGTGTCATTATGGAGTTGTCATCTATAGCTACTTTAGTAGTTTCAGTGATTGTATTGATTTATGCTGTGAAATCCTTTTTGCTAAAAGTTGGTTACAAAATATGCTGTAATATATCAATTGCATCGTCTATAGAGTGCGAAGATAAGTACATAAGCCGCATTACACTAGAAAATAAGAAAGATAGAGCAGCAGTAATCTTTAAAATATATTTCAAATTAGGGAATAACAACTATCTTTTAATAGAGGATTTCTCTGATGAACCATTGATTTTAGGCCCTTTTGAAGTTTATCAAAAACTCTTTGATCCAATTATCCAATACGAATGTAGCTTGAGGCGTATAAAACTAAATAACTTGCTGAATAATTATAAACTAAAGAGAAGAATAGTTCTCTCAACGACTAAAGGTAAACATACAGTGAAAGCTAGTATTAGAACTTGGGATACAGCGAAAGTTTTTTTTAAGAATCCTTTCATAGCGACTATTAATCCAAAACGGCTAGTATATAGAGAAAAAGCTTATGGTAGTAATGTAAAATTTCTTGTTATCATTAATCCTGGGGAAAGTAATGAAGAAGTAGTTGCGGTTCATAAAGATGATTGGCAGTGGCACAAATTCAAGCACTTTAAACTTACAAAGGATTGCTTGGCTTCTAAAGATAAGCTAGAAGAATTTTTAGAAGGTCGTAAAGAACAGGGAGATTTTGGAAATAGTGTAATTGAAGTGATTGATTTTGAAAAAGAGGTGCATAAGATAAAATGCAAGTGGGATTGTGATAAGAATAGTTTTGAAGCTGAGAACTTAGGATTCTTTGAATATGAGCTTGGTGGGAGATTATATTTACTGCGTGACAAATGGAAGAATAAAAGAAAGAAAAAAGATAGGGATTGTCAGAACCATATTTTTCATCCTTGGGATAAAGTCATGATTGATATATGATTTTATTTACTACTAGTATTTAGTAATGTTTTTAATACTTTTCTAAAACCTCTACAACTATTAACTAATTACAGGTTTTTGGAGATTTCAAAAATACAGGGCTCATTTTAACAAACATACTTCAAGTTATCTGTATAGGAGTTTAAAAGTATCAATAGAGGAGTGTATTATAAATAATATGTCTCTTGGCAGGGTTTGATCAGTGCATAGCTTGATAGTCATTCTTTGTTATGATTAGTGAACTGTGCATCTTTAAAATATCCCTGTTTTTCAAATTCAATAGCAATCGCTTCTTGTTCTGTAGTTAGATTGCCTTCTTGATAAATTATATCAAAGGCATCCTCTGGCGATTGTTTTGAGAAGTCAGCGGTTATCCCCACAATCTTGGCAATATCATTTTGCCTCTTCTTTATTAATAGGCACCTACCCAGTAATATTTTATATCTAGATTCTCTTTCCTCTCTACTATTAAGAACACCTGACATGAATACGAAGCAAGTGTTGTTAGTCCCCATGACAGCTCTTGCCGGAATTTGTTTTTCTATAAATTCATTTAATGCATTAGCAATAATAGCTCTATATTGACGCGGTTGTTTAATCATTTCTAAAACGGCATGTTGATCGTTAGAAATTTCTTTTGTAATAGTATTTATCATCTGGCCAGCCAATATTGTTTCTGTAAAATAAGAAACTAAATTATCCCATAATAGTGATGCCTTTTTATCTTCTTCTAACTGTTTGAATGCTTCAGAACTTGTAAAACCATCCCATATATCGTTTTCAAGAATGAGCATAGAGTTATTTTTAAAATAATTCTCAAAAGAGTAACCGTTCATAATGTAGGATGCTATCAAATCTTCCAAACCACCTTCGTTCAAAATTATCTTTACTTGATTTTTAGATAAAACATCCATAGCCTTAAAAAAGCTGATTAAATCAGAAATTGTGTCGAGAGTAAACGTAAGTTTTTCAAAACTTGATTCATCACAAACATATATCAACCCATTTCCATCGTCACCCCAGGAGATAGGAACTTTTCTATTGCTGCCTATGGATACAGATAATTTATAATATTCTCTTTCAGATTTAGGCGGTAGAGGCCTTTCTATACCATCCTTGTCTTTAAAACTAGATTGGGAAGTGAGCCACCTTTCTGCTCCATTTAATTGAGATATCGATTTGTTGATAGCTGCTTTAGTCCAACGCTCCCACCCAGTGGTAATATCTTCTGTGCTTTTATATTTTATCTCTTTTACAGAGATTATAATGATCTTATTATCACAGACTACTAAGCAATCGCATAACTCTTTATCTTTTTTGCCATATGGATTAGGAAATGTCCAAAGTGCAAAAAAAGTGTTATTACATAATTTGTTTACAAATTGTTCTGATGGGGTTAAACCGTCACTCATTCTAATTCTCCTTTTTTAACCAATTGTTAGTTTCATTATACATACAAATAAAACGATTATTCAACCTTTAGTGACCCCCACCAGAACTGCATAACTTTTCAGATTAAAATAAAAGGATGGATTGTGGTAGTTTCCATTTTGGAAATAACCACTCTACATGGAGATAATAGTTTAGAGAAAAGGAAAATTTTGCTCTGTGAGTTTTATAGTGGCATATGGGTGTTTTTTTTTGAATTCCTGCTGGTTGAAAAACGTTGTGCTGTTTTGACTGTAGATTGAAATCTTACTGAACCACCCCGGCCTCGTTCCTCGGGTACTCCTCCTAAACAGGAGGAGAGCTATGTTCTCACTTCGTTCGAATCTGCTGGAGGTATGTATGGGGTGATTTTATCTTAAGGCTTGTTGGGCTTTTTAATACCACCCCACCTGGAGTACCAGGCACCCCTCCTTTTATGAATAAGGTGAAAAGCTGGCGCTTTCTCCCATCTCCGCCATTAGTCGCTGTTCGCAAGCTCACTGCTCCTGCGGAGAAGGGGATTTCTGTTTTTCTTATAATAAGAAGTATTCTTGGTTGAGGGCTGCCACATAGGGCAGAGCCCCTACGCCTGTGTTTGTCTTTTTTAAATCTGTGGATGATGTTTTGTGTTGATAATGCACATGGGCAAGGCATGCCTTGCACCCTACATTAGCGTGTATTGGCGTCTCCTGTCCTGAGTTTATCGAAGGGTTATTGGCGAATATTCGCGTTCCTTTTTATGATTTGTGTGGTTGAGGGCAGAAATAGATTCTGCCCGTACGTGCTTTTATCAAATTCTCTTTATGAAACAGGTGTAGGGGTCTTCGAATGAAGGCGAAGCCGGATAATCTGTGGCAGGTATTTTGTGTTCATTTGTGTCTATTCGTGGTTCACAGATCTTGTGTTAATTCGCTAGGTATTTATATTTGCTTTTTGGGCCTGGGAGGTGAGTTTTCGTGTGGGGATTTTGTATTTTTTGCCGTCTTTGATGAAGTGTGTTCCACACTGTCTGAAATTGAATTTGACATTCTGTCTTATACACTGCTCTCTTATGTTTAATACCCAATCGTAATTGAGGGGTCTGGCATTTCTGTCAGATTCTCCTCCAACTACTACCAGTTTTATATTCTCCAGATACTTCTCTATATTTATCTCTTCCAGTAGTGGCTGGCAGGCTATGTTTTTATGTTTAATAGGGAGTTCAGAAAAGATAGATAATCTGTAATCAGCTATCTCCTGATTCTCTATTGTAGAGGTAACAATTACATTATCATAGCCATCTCCCCAGTCAGGAGGGATACAATCCATAAACCTCTCTATTCTTTTGGTAAGAAAGAGAAAATCTATATCCTGCCTCTCTTTTATCATTTCCCAACACTCATCTCTCCACTGATCTGCATCTTCAATAAGGAAGTCTGTGGAGAAGCAGAGATAGACAAGTTTGCCCCCTTTCATTTTATATGTGCCGTTTTTGTTTTTCAGAATCGGGGCGTGGAACTTTTCTGTCCGGTTCATCTGATTGGTATCTACTCCCCGTCGGGCATCACCTTTGTGTATGTAGCAGAATTTACAGCCTGTGCTGTGTCTGTGGCAGCCGCGCCACGGGTCCCATCTGGACATCAAAACTCCTGAAACAATTTTAGCATAATGAATGAGGAACCACGAATGAACACCAAATTAATGAGGCGCATGGGCAAGGCATGCCTGATAAGGAGAACGCTCACGCGTCGCCCACCTTCGACATTATTTCGGCTACGCCTTCATTCGAAGACCCTACATTTGCGTTTATTGGCGTCTCATGTTAGCGAATATTCGCGTTCCCTTGCCCACGGCGTAGTCTTTAGACGAATCCGGGTCAAGCATGTTTTTGCTGCTGTTTCATGGCCTCGATTTCAGGGGTATGAATTTTTTGTACAAAGATCAGGGAGATGAGACTTAAGGCAGCTCCTGCAACAAAGGGAAGTGAAGGGTTCCATGTCCACATCATTCCACCTGCAAGAGGTATGAATACAGCGGCAATATGATTGATCGTGAAACTAACTGCCATTGATGGTGCTATATCTGTGTTATCAGCTGTTTTCTGGAAATAGGTGTTTATGCCGATTGAGAAGTTGAAGAAGATATGATCCAGTACATAGAGAACTGCTGCAACTATTGCCGAATCGATATATGCATAACCCAGGAATACAAATACCAGAGATGCATATTCAATGGAAAGAACTTTCCGTTCCCCGATTGAGTTGATCATTCTTCCTATAACAGGAGCAACAAAGTAGTTGATTATATTGTTTACTACAAAGAGTATAACAATGGTCTGAACTGAAAAATTATACTTAACTACCAGAAGGAATACTGCAAAAACCACAAAGATCTGTCTTCTTGATCCTGCAAAGAAGTTGAGGAGATAGAAGAGCCAGTACTTCTTCTTAAAGACCATCTTCTTTTTCTGAGCAGGAAGAGTTTTATCTACCGGGTTTTTTGTGAAACTGTAGAGTCCGGCTAGAGTAATAACAATACCCACCAGAATATATATAAACTCCATTGAGAAGTTGAGTATCTCAAGTAAGCCCCATATTGCAGCTCCAACAGCTATGTTTGAGAGAGCAGTTATACTTCTTATTTTAGCCAGCATCATTGACGCTGAAGGTTTGTCAAAATACTGAAGTACCTGGGATTTACATGTGGTTTCATAGTAGTGAAACCCTGTAGACATTACAAGTGTAGCTGCAAGGAGCAGAAGAAGTGAGGATGAGAAACCGGTAAATATAAGACCAATTCCCAGTACTACTATAGAAAGGGAAGAGAGTCTGTGTTCCGGCATCAGCATAAGAAGGAAGATAACAAGGAGAGCAAGAAACCCGGGAACTTCTCTTACTGACTGGATCAAGCCGACCCAGAATCCATCTGCTCCCAGAACTTCCGAAGCATAATTGTTGAATAGTGATCTCCAGCTCTGGAGTCCTGTGGATGCAAAGATCGTAAGAACGATCAGAAAAGTGTGCATACTTCTATTGGAATCATTTAAAATGAGTTTTCCGGTTTTCATTGATTACCTCTTTTTTTATTACCTGGCTGTGCCTGAAAGCTCCGGATAGTAGTGTTTATAGTAAAAGTAGTTTCTTGTAATGTTCTTAACGTAGTTTCTGGTTTCAGAGAAGGGAATAAGTTCAACCATCATCTCTTTACTATAGCTGCCTATTTCCGGTAGCCACTTGTCAACTCTGTGATCTCCGGCATTATATGCAGCCAGAGCCAGATGTATTCTGTTATCATATTTTTTCAAAAGGAAGCTCAGATACTTTATACCGTATCTGATGTTAATATCCGGTCTGTAGAGATGATACCTCTTCAGACGCCTTTTACGACCTGCCATTTGCCGTGCTGTTCTTGGAAGTAACTGCATCAGACCATAAGCATTTGCATGTGACCTGGTTCTGGGGTTAAAGAGACTCTCCTGTCTTATAAGAGCCATAACCAGAAGTGGGTCTACTTTATAAACTCCTGCATATTTAAGAACTGTAGTTACATACTCATCGGGCATTGTTATAAGTTTCAGCCAGTTGGGAAGAACAAACTCCTGATAGCTCTTAATACCTTTTCGGAATGATACATATGAGTCAAAATAGTTCTTATCTTTTGCCAGAATAACAGATTTAACCAGTACCATAAGGGACTTATCTGTTTTACCGGTACTTTTTTTGTTTATCTCCCGGGTAAGTACATTAACAGCTGTTTTCAGTTCACCTGATTTGAGAAGATGTTTTGTGAGTTCAAGACTCTTTCGTGTTGTATCTGAAACCGGAGAATTAAGGAGTTTCCTAAAACCTTCAGTGTGAGCTGCCATTACCGAAGGATCTGGTTTTGAGTGTTCAATAACGTAGTAGTAGTTAAAAGGATCTTTAATTGAAGTACCTTCTCTTTTAGCAAGAGTTCTGCCCCAGTAAGTTGATGCTTTATAGTACTTTCTGTCTGGTAGTTTTGAGCATTTACCAAACAGAAGAATTGCTGCAGGAGTATTATCAAGTCTTATCTGAACCCAGGCATTGAGCCACACTATTTTGGAATATCTGTGATCAGTTTCAGGAACTTTTACCATAAAACGGTTGAAGGCTTTGGTAGCGCCTTTCAGATCATCATTAATAAGACTTATACTACCGGCATCATAGAGCAGCTGATTATAAATATTCTTATGAGCAGAAAGCATCTCTATTCTTTTCAGGAAGTTACCAGATTTTTTCTGCCTCAGGTCAAGCTTAATAAGAAGCTTTGATTTATGAGGAAGAAGATGCTTTGCCTTAACTCTTCTCAGGTAGTAGCGTGCTTTCTGATATCTCTTCTTTCTATAGTTATATTCTGCGGTAAAAAGGCTGGTTAATTGTGGAGACCTGCTGTAACGTGACTCTCTTCTGAACTCATAGTAACGACCTCTGCTGATGAGATGATTGAATTTACTGAACCAGTACTCATATGAGAGGCTGGAGAGGTATCTTTTCAGACGCTTCCCAGTTACCCACGGGCTGAACTGTTTAATGGTTCTGGTTTTAAAGAGCTCTTTAAAAATCTTAAAACTCTTCTTATTATTACCAGTTCTTATCTGTGCATACAGATACTTGATCCTCAGTGATGAAGTTCCTGTTGAATCGTATAGTTTTATAAACTCTTTATACTTTTTCATTCTGAAAAGATAGTTGAGTTTAAGTAGGTTATATCTGTTGTGAAGAGGAACTCCTGCAGGAAGTTTTTTTCTCAGAACCCGGGGCATACCCTTAGGCTTCTGTCTGTTTTTAAGAGCTTTGGATGCTTCATTAAGTGCTTTAAGTGTCTTAAGAAAAGCAGTTGCAGGAGTGCCTGAGGGAATCTTTGATGAATCCAGAACAGACTGACGGGGAACTCTGATCTTTATAAAAGATTTTATGAGTTCAGCATTCTTATTGTACTCTGTATAAACTACAGGAGTGTTGTTTTTCTTTACTGGTTTTACTGATTTTTTAACTGGTGTTTTCTGTGCAATAGCCCAGGATATAGAAACAGTGACTATAATTAAGGCAATAGATGCAAGTAGACCGGTTAAAAATTTAACCGGATTACATAGTTTCAAATTTATAACCTTTTAGTGCGTCTTTATTTCCTTTTGCGAGAATTTTTACCAGCTGATCTTCAAAGATAGCCAGATCATCAAATTTACGCAGATACTCTTCTTTAGCCTGGACCAGAGTGTCTCCCATAACACCTACCAGATCGTTGGCAGCAAGACCTCTCTCAACCACACTCTGGTTGTAGAGAATCATGTCGTTGATGATTACACGGGCTTTTCTTTCAGGGTCATTCTTCTTAACAGATGCCGGGTCAAAAGTTTCCTGAGTTTCAGCAGGATGTGCTACTGGTTCAGGAACAGATGCTCCAATAAACTCCTGGGTTTTGATTCTGGAAAGAAGTTTCTGTCTTATTGGTAACAGATCAAGACTCATTTCGCCGGTTCTGGCGATCATCTCAATCTCTTTTCTCTTAATATCAGTAGTTCCATCGCAATCTGCATAGATAGCAGCCTGAGGTTTCCCTTTTACGAAGAAGGGCATAACCAGTATCTTTTCCGGTTTAATCCCACCAAAACGACTGTATATCATATGATCATCAGGTTCAGTATCCGGTGTTCCCTCGTAAGCTTCACTTGACTGAAGAACTTTCTTAAAAATTGTTGAGGCAGAGATTGAGAAGAAGAGATGTTTAAGATCATCATTCTTCATTTCACCCTCTACTGAGCCAAAGCCGTTACCTTTCCAGCCAACGAATTTATCGTCTCTTACCAGAAAGAGAGCTGCTCTGCGACAGCAGGAGTGTATCCCTTCTATGAGGGTATTTATAAGATTCAGCTGATTGTCAGCTGATGAAATTTTCATAATATAGTTGTGAAGTGAATCAACAGTAGCTGATGCATCCTCACCGTTTCCGGTATTAACATCTGAAGGCATATCATATGAGTGGAAGCCGTTCAAACCGGAAATATTGTCAAAATGTGTATTTATAATATCCCGTGCAGCATTGAGCTGAGAGACAAGCATATCTTTTTTCTGATCAAGTATGGAATCAATAACTTCGCGCATCTTGTTGTCTGGCATATTTTCTCCTCTTTTCTATACACCGGAGTCCAGGCGACTGGCCAGCATTTCCGGTAATCCGGCATCCCTTATTCTTTTCTGGGTAACCGAAATGTTGTATGAGAACCTGTTGAAGTGCAGTTCCCGACGTTCGGAATCAAATATAATATAACCGGGATCAGGATTTTTGTCCCTTGGCTGACCAATTGATCCGGGGTTAATGAGGTATCTTGTATTAATATCAAGCTTGATCGTAGTTGGCTTTATCAGTGGAATTGAGAGGATCTTATCGTTTCTCAGAAGATAGATTACAGGAAAGTGTGTGTGACCGAAAAATCCAATGGAAGTGTTCATGAATCTTAAAGATTCTGAAGCTTCGAAAATTGAAAATACATAATAGTCTTCGTCGAAGGTTGAGCCGTGGCATATAGTGATAAAGCTATCTACTACAGCAGGACCTTTTGCCAGATCTTTCAGAAACTCCATGTTGTTTTCGGAGATCTGGATTTTACTCCACTCAGCTGAAAATGCTGCTACCGGATTGAATAGAGAAGAAGACTCAATTCCTGCAACAACCTTATCGTGATTTCCTCTTATATAGTATGTGTTTTCGAGGGATCTGAACAGATTGATTGTATCATCCGGACTTGCACCGTACCCAACAAGATCTCCAAGAAAGATTATCTTATCCCTTGTTGCAACGTCTTCCTGCTTCAGTAGAGTTTCAAAAGCTTCCAGGTTACTGTGAATATCACTAAATATTAAATATCTCATATGATTCCGATTTATTATACATCTTCGATTATGTATTTACAACATTAATTAAAAGGGGAGGCCGGATAAATCCGGCCTGTTTTTTTTATTTGGTTGAACCCATAAAACGGGTGCTTATTTCTGTGAACAGAGGCTGGTTGAACTGAACGTTATATTTATCTCTGACACTCATTATGTAGTTACCAAAAGCAACGCCTTTTTTCATTTTCAGCTGTTCATCATAGAAGCTGCTCTTATCTTTTTTGAACTGGTCATCTGTAGAGAGTTTCATCTCTTTAACCTTAATTATTGCATAAGAGTTGTTGAATTCCAGTGGAGCAGTAATCTGATCATTACTCATAGAGAAGATTTTATTATCTAGGCCTTTTATTTCACCAAGACTGTAGATTCTGTCGCCTCTTCTGTAAGTCTCTTTCTTAAATTCAAGACCTTTTTTCTTAAGAAGACCTGCAACTGCTTTTTCAGATTTAGCTGATTTGATTGCTGAAGCCAGTTCTGTTGCCTGTGTTTTCAGGAGTTCAAGCTTTTTAGCATCTGTAAGAGATTTTGAAACATCTGCTTTCGCCTGTTCAAAAGGTTTAACTGCAGGAGCAATAATATCTGTTATAGAGATAAGAGCCATTCCATCTGCAAACTGAACAGGATTTGAAACTGCTCCTTTTTTCAGAGAGAACATGCTTCTTGTAAGGTAACCAAAATTATCAACATCCTTAACAACATCTCCTGCTTTTACTTTATCAATTGCTACAGTTTTAAGACCAGCTGTTTTCATAGCAGCAGCAAAATCTTTTGTCTCTTTTACTTTTGCGTAAAGAGCATCGATTTTCTCTTTAACTATCTTTGAAAGAGCTTCTCTGTTCATACGGGTTTTGATAGCTTCTTTAACGGCAACATAAGACTGCTGTTTTTCGCTCTTCTTTTCTGTAACAAGAAGAATTGCATAACCAGAACCTGTGTCAACAGGAATAGCAATATGACCCTGAGGGCTTCTTTTGATTACATTCTGTTCAGAAGCTTCAAGTTTGTTTTTCCACTCCCAGTAACCCCAGTCCCCGCCGGTTTTTGCTTTTTCGTCTTTTGAATCCTTCTTAGCCATTTCAGCAAAGTTTGCTTTTGTCAGCTTTTTCTGAAGTTCATCTGCGCTCTTTTTAACCTTATCTTTATCCTCTTTTTTGTAAGGAAGAAAGATTCTGGATACCTTTGTTTTTGCAGGCTCTATATAGTTTTTCTTATTTTCTTTATAGAAATTGTAGTAGTTATCTTCGTTGAGCTTAAGTTCTTTATTGAAATCTTTGTATTTAAAAGTAACTGCCAGAGCAGATCTGCGTTCTGCTGTTTTGAAGTTTTCCTTATGTTTGTTGTAGTACTCCTGAAGCTCAGCATCGCTATTGGTTATTTTATCTTTCACACTGTCAGCAGACAGAGTAATAACTTCCAGTTCAGCGCTGTCTTTTTCTTTTTTGTAGCTCTCTTTGAGCTCTTTGTCACCAATTACAATACCAGCTGTAACCAGCTCTCTCAGTTTTGCAGCTTTAACCTCTTTAATAACACTTTTTTCAAATTCAGGATAAGGTATTCTGTTAGCAGCCAGAACTCTTTTGTACTGTTCTACTCCGATAAACTTGCCATCTCTCTGGAGACCAGGCATAGATTTGATCTTTTCGACAATTTCGTGCTTTGAAGCTACGAGGTTTTTCGCATCTGCTTCATTTTCAATGATAGCTGAATTGATATAATCCTGCATAATTCTTGCTGGAAGGTTCTGCTGACGGATAATCTGTTTACTGATATCTCCATATCTGCTACGCAGGCTGTCTGAGGTTCTCAGAAGCTGGTGGTGGAATGTGGTGCCTGTTACTGAAACATTGCCAACTGTCAGTATAATATCGTTTCCTGTTGCTCCATTGCCGAAAGAGCCGCCGCTAAAGACAATAAAACCTCCTATGAAAACAATTATAACTGCCCAGAGCGTCCAGGACAGGGCTTTGAAGTTCTCTCGCATTTGACGTAACATTATTCTCCTCCGGTGTTCGTATTTTCTGCTGAACTTGATTTATTCGCCAGAGGCAGAGTGATTTGCAGCTCTGCTCCGTGATTATTTGCCAGTGAAATGGTTCCCCCATGCTCCTGCACATTGGCATAAGCAATAGAGAGACCGATTCCCTTATGCAAAGTTCTGTCTTTTGTTGTATAAAAGGATCAATAGCTTTATTTATATCTTCAAAACCTGACCCGTTATCTTTGATTCTGACTACTGCGTTTTTACCCTCAACTTCAGATACTATCTCAATTCTTAAGTCTCTTGTTTCTGTTTCAACACTGTTTTTAAGAATTGACTCAAAAACGTGCCACAGTGAGTAGTGGTTGCCGTTTATGATAAGTGGTGACGCTGAGGGAGTGAAATCTATTCGCAGTACTTTTCTATAGTGAATTGCTAAAATCTTCTGAAGTTTTTCAAGGAGATTATTCAGATCAAGTTCGTGACTTGTGTGAATCATCTCAGGTTGAAGATGATTAAGTTCTTCAATGATTCTGCTTATTCTGAGA
>CBDDBX010000002.1:0-24462 GCA_965225955.1 Candidatus Aminicenantia bacterium | reverse complement strand
CGGAGACAGAGATGTTCACTCTCTCAATCTCAGAATACCGGATGAACTACTGGATGGTGAAAGAAGAGAATATTTCAGAATTTCTGTTCCACTGAATCCTCCTGTTATTATGAAATTCAATATTTATAAGAAAGGAAGTATATATCCTGTCTATTCCCAGATTGTTAAAAATATGCCTGAAGAATTCAGAGCACAGATAATGAATATCTCAGGTGGTGGTTTTTCTTTTAAGCCCGTTGGAACTGGCAAAAATATGGAGCTGGACAGAGGTGATATCATAAAAGTCAGTTTCACTCTAAAGAAAGATTTTGAAATAAATGATGCCTGGTTTATGGTGAGAAACAAGAGAAAATATCTTGATACAGAACAACTTGAGTGGGGAACCTGGTTCATTGAGGATTATAGAAGAAACCCGGGACTCAAGAAGTATCGCAACAGAATTTTACGATACGTTACAGAAAGGCAGAGAGAGATACTTTTCAGTAAGTAGAATGTTTATTCCTGTTTCAGACAGCAATAATATAAGAAAAACCCCCTGGATTACTTCTGCACTGATTATTATAAATGTTGTAATACACTTATGGTTCACTTTTGGAAGCGATTTAAGTTATGAAATACCAAGGTATGGCATGGTTCCATGGGAAATTTCCCATATGGAGAATGTCACTTTCAGTATTGCAGATAAAAATTTTCCGGAAAATGAAATTATTATTAAAAGAACTATTCATCCTCTTTTATCAATAATCACGTCAATTTTTGTTCATAGCTCATTCATGCATATTTCTATGAATATGCTGTTTTTATGGGTATTCGGAAGGGCAATAGAGAATGAACTGGGAATGATTCGTTATATTGTTTTCTATATGATTGGAGGAATCTGTGCTTCATTAATACATTTCATCTTCAATTTTAATGATATTACTACTGTTGTCGGGGCCAGCGGCGCAGTATCTGCAGTTATGGGAGGGTATCTGGTTACATTTCCTGTATCAAAAATACGAACACTGGTATTTATTTTTTTCTTTATAACTTTTATAGATATACCAGCTGCAGTATTTCTGATAATATGGTTTATCTTCCAGTTTTCAGCAGCCCCTGAAGTAGCATGGCTTGCTCATGCAGGCGGATTTTTAACAGGAATTTTTATATTAAAGAAAATAAAAGATAAGAAAGGAGAATATAATGATCAAAGTATCAACTGATAAGGCACCAGCAGCGATTGGTCCATATTCACAGGCAGTAAAAAAAGGAAATATGGTTTTCCTCTCAGGTCAGTTGGGCATTGACCCTTCTACAGGTGTTATGCAGGAAGGAATAAAAGCTCAGACTGAACAGGTGTTTAAAAATATGGGAGAAGTTCTTAAAGCTGCTGGAGCAGATTTTAAAGATATTGTTAAAGCTACTGTATTTCTGTCAGATATGCAGTTTTTTGGTGATGTAAATGAAGTATATAAAACTGTGTTTGAAGAGCCTTATCCAGCGCGTTCAGCATTTGCAGTTAAGGAACTTCCACTAAAAGCACTTGTGGAAATTGAAGTAATAGCAATTATATAAGAACAATGAGAATATTATTACTGTTCCTTCTTGCTTCAAATTTTTTCTCTGGTGGTACAGATGATGGAAAATGGGATATCAGAAAACTAAAATGGGGATATGGTCCTGTTAAAGTTGAGATGGTGGAAGGTAACGGTAATAATATTTCCAGAAAATTCGGCTCATATGGACTTCTTATAAAATTCAGGTATAAAGGCCAAAAACTTTATAAAGTAATATATTCCAGCTATGACACAAGATTCTTTAATAAGGAAATGAATGTAGACCTTGTGAAAAAACTTGACAGGGAATATGGTGAAAGAAGAGAAGGTTTTAACTCTGAATATCTGTGGAAGAATCTGGTTGGCAGAAAATACATGTTAAAAAAAGAGAGCCCTGAATCCGGTGAACTTCTTGAAAATATATTTAATGAAAGAAATTATGATGGATTAAATAAGATGAGATTTCCGGATATGTGGAAAGGTATTCTCAAAAATATCTTTGTAGAATGCTATGTATGGGAAAAGAGCAATACTGTAGTAGTTCTGGAGAAAAAAAAGAACATTCTTACTTTTTTTGATATAAGAGAGTACAGAAGATATAGCAGAAAAATCAAAAAATTAATTACAGAATTGAAGAATCAATCAATAAAGTAGTTAAAATCCTTCTCCTCATAATGGTTAAAAATTTCACAAACCTGTATAGCAGAATTTGCATTAAATAAACTGTTTCTGGCAGTATCAATAGATAGAAGCTTTGAAATTTCTGAAAGAACTTTAAGATGAGTTTCAGTTTTATGCTCTTCAGGAGTAATAATAAGAATAAAAAGGTGAACAGGTTTTCCATCAGGAGCTCCAAAAGGAATCCCGGTTTTTGAAATACCCATAACTCCCCTTATTATCGGACCTTCACCTATTATTCCGTGAGGAATGGCAATTCCGCGACCTGTTGCAGTAGACATATCTTTTTCTCTCTCAAAAACAGTTTTTGTAATCTCGTCTCTGAATCTGGTAGTTTCCGGATGGGATTTTATAAAAAAGTTGATGAGCTCATTCAGAACATCCTCTTTATTATCTGATTTCAGATCAGCTCTTATAAACTCTTCTTCAAGAAAGTTTATCAGTTTTAATCTGTCCTTACCTATATCCCCACTCTTTGCAAGTGACCATTTTGTAGCAAGAGGGCCTGCTATTTCATTCATTGCTACAACTGCAAGAATAAGAGTTGTAAGAAAATCTATATAATCTTTAAGAACACTTATTTCACTTACCATTATTACAAGACCAATAGCAACTCCTGCCTGTGGCAGAAGAGCAGTTCCAAGGTATTTATATATTCTTGGTGGTGCGTTGCCTATAAAAGCTCCAAGGCTGCCTCCTATGGTCTTTCCGAAACTTCTGGCTACGAAGTATACAAAACCCACAATTCCGGCGATTTTGATACTACCAGCGTCTATATGAGCTCCTGCAAGGCAGAAGAAGATAATCAGAATAAGATGTTCGATATCTTCAAAAATAGAAAGCACAACATTCCGGTTTTTACTGGTATTTGTTATAAATATCCCAATAATCATGCATGGAAGCATAGAGTTTATGCTCAGCATATTTGAGATACCTGTTGCAATCATTACTGTCAGAAAAACAAGGGTAAGAACGTATCTGTTGGAATGAATTTTCCTATCTGAGAAAAGGCGAAGTAAAAAGCCAAGGATAACACCGGTAACTATGGCAAAAAAGAGCTCCCGGAAAATTGAGAAAAAGAGATCAGTAGTTGTGGTATGAACTTCAAAATTGAAGAGAATAAGATTGAGTATAAGGCCAAAAACAAGGATACAGAGAACATTATTTATTGCAACAACAGGCATCAGAGTGTTAACAAATACACCTCTGGATCTGGTCTCTTTTACAACAGCAACAGTAGCAGCAGGAGCAGTTGCAAGAGCAATAGATGATATTAGCAGGGAGAAAAGAAGCCTGTCATCTTCGCTGAAAGGAAGAGATGGAAGATAATAAAGACTGGCAAATACTACTATAAAAGTCAGAGTGGTTTCAAAAATTGTTGAAAAGAATATCCTTTTACCACTGTTCTTGAGCTTATGAAAGTTCAGGTGAGAGCCAATAGTTATGGACATCAGGCCAAGAGCAAGAAGATTAATTGTATGCAGGTCATGAAAATTTTCTTCTGAGAAGAGGTTTAATACCGGATCACCAAACAGAATACCTGTAAAAATATAGCCGGTAATTTTCGGAAGATGCATTTTGGTGCACAGGTTTGCCAGAGCAAGAGCTGTAACTACCATAAGAGAGATCAGCAGTATAAGATTATGGTCAAAAATCGCTTTGATATTACCAATGTCCATTTTTTAGTCCAAAAAAAGAAAAATGTAGTGTTAGAGAGACTCTTCAGATTCTACAATGAGTTTGTGCAGATTTTCTGTTGTTTCAATTGAAGGCAGATTTTTCATTAAATCAGTTTTCAATGTCATATTCGCGATTTGTGCCAGAGTTTTAAGATGAAGACTTACATCCCTGTTGTCACTGACGATTATAAAGATCAGGTTAACCTTTTTCCCATCGGACGCTTTAAAATCAATTCCGTTTCTGCTGTAAGCTACAGCAATTGTAAACTCTTTGAATTCATCTGAGAATATATGTGGTGAAGCTACACCGGACCCTATACCTGTGGATTGAATGCTTTCTCTCTTAAGAAAAAGTCTTTTAATATTGTCTCTGTTTTCTATAAGTTTTTCTGAGAAGAGAAACTCTGTAACTTCATCATAGAATGAATCGGTATTTTCAGATTTTTCAGAAATGAACAGGTTCTCTTTTTTCAATAAGTTGGCGAATTTTATCATGTTATCCTCTTTTTTATACAGAATATGCTATCAGAAGATCTATAATTGAAACCGCTGTATTTCATATTCATAATTGCTTATGTTACAGGAATGTTTCATATTTTCTCAATCTGTTTCAACTTTAATCACTTACTAATAAGAACTATGTACTGATTAAAAAAGCTGGTAACAGGATTTGAAAAGTGTATGAAATTTCTTCCATCGGATAATTTTATAATATCAAAAAAAAAATAACAACAATCAGAATTTAGGAATTATATACAGAAAAGAGAGAAAAAAGCATGGGGTATTCGGTTTTTTGCATAGTTTTTCAAAATAACAGATAAAGATGTGAAGTTGATGTTTATAATTTCATATGATGATATAATCTGTGCATGACACCAGATACAGATTTTGAAATTAAAATTCTCAAAGATATTGGTATTTTTTCAGATCTCAACTATTCAAGTCTGAAAGAGTTGGGCCGCAAATTTGATAAACATATATTCTCAAGAAATGAAAATATATTTTCAGAAGGTGATAATGGATCATCACTTATGCTTATTGCTTCCGGAAGAGTAAGAATTACTCAGGTAGATAATGGTGGTAATGAAGAGGCTCTTATAATTCTGGATAAAGGTGATGTTTTTGGGGAAATATCTCTTTTCGACGATATGCCAAGATCCGCAACAGCAGTTGCTCACACAGATGTTATTATTTATGAAATCGAGAGAAAAAGATTCATAGAATTTGTTCAGAGCAATCCTTCAGGGGGTTCACAGGTTCTCTTTAAACTGGGTAAACTGATAGCATCAAGATTAAGAAATACAGACGTAAAGCTGAAAGCATTTTTTGATTTGTGTAAGTGGTTGTAAATGCGGAACCGGTTATTTAAAACCGGTTCCGAATCCCTTTTTAAATAAAGACACACACAATGTCTGGTTACAATATATATAGGATTTTGCGGGAATTCAAAAAAAAAACCGGAAAAAACTATTGATAACTTTTGTTGACTTTTTTTATCTCTTTGTCATATATTTTTCTATTAAACTTTTAAGGAGAGAAAGATGAATTTTGAACATAGCAAGACAGAATCAGTGATTAAGTGTTTTGAAGAGATCTCAAAAATACCAAGATGCTCAAAAAATGAAGAGCAGATAGCGCTCTGGCTTATTAAATGGGCTGAAGACAGAGGTTACGAAGTAGATAAAGATAAGGTAAACAATATAGTAATCAGAGTTCCTGGTACAAAGGGGTTTGAAAATTCACCTATAGTTGTTCTTCAGGGACATATGGATATGGTATGTGAAAAACTTCCTGAATCTACTCACGATTTCTGCAAAGATCCAATTAAATTTGTTTATGAAGGAGACTGGCTGACAGCTGATGGTACAACTCTTGGAGCTGATAACGGTATTGCTCTTGCAATGGCTATGGTTATGGCTGAAGATAGTGATGTTGAACATGGTCCTCTTGAACTTCTTTTTACAGTTGATGAAGAAACAGGCCTTACTGGAGCAAATGCTCTGGAACCAGGTTTCATCAAGGGTAAAATCCTCATTAATATCGATTCAGAGGATGAAGGCGTTTTCACAGTAGGTTGTGCTGGTGGTATCAATTCACACCTGACTCTTCCACTGGAAAAAGGCAATGTGCCGGAAGGTTTTGGTACATATAAAATCGTTGCTGGCGGAATGAAAGGCGGACACTCCGGAATCGATATTGGTCTTGGTAAAGCAAACGCAATGAAAATTCTTGGAAGAGTTCTGGATGCAGTTTCAGAAAAAACAGATCTCAGAGTAGCTGATATTAAAGGTGGAAGTGCTCATAACGCTATTCCAAGAGATGCAGATGCAGTAGTAATGTTCAGTAAAGATTCTGAAGCAGATGTTAAAGCTATAATTGAAGGGTGCGGAGAAGTATTTGTTACTGAGTATACAAAAACAGATCCTGATATATTTGTAAAGCTTGAAGCAGCTGATTCAATGGGAGAAGCTTTCACAATGGCTTCAACCAGAAAACTTATCGAATTTGTATATGCTATGCCTCATGGTGTTGCTGCAATGTCAAAAGATATTGAAGGCCTTATTGAAACATCAAACAACTTTGCAAACATCAAAGTTGAAGATAATGAAGTTAAAGTGCTTTCAAGTCAGAGAAGTTCACTTGTTTCAAAAATCAAGGATATGACAAAAACTGTTCAGTCTACAGCAGTTGTGGCTGGCGGTTCTGCCCGCAGTGCTGGTGGATATCCACCATGGCAGCCAAATATGGACTCAAAGCTTCTTGCAAAGAGTCTGGCACTCTATGAAGAGATGTTTAATAAGAAACCTGTTGTTGAAGTAATTCACGCTGGTCTTGAATGCGGTATTATTGGAGATAAAAATCCAGGTATGGATATGATCTCTATTGGTCCGGATCTGAAATACCCACACTGCCCTGATGAAAAAGTAAGCATTAGTGCAATTGGTAAAGTATGGGATTTCACAGTAAGACTTCTTAAAGAATTAAAATAGTTAACTTTCATATAGAGACGGGTACAACCCGTCTCTCACTTCACAGTAAACTCAACCTTTCTGTTTTATAGCAGAAAACATTGACCAATCCAGATCTTTTGTGTATAAAATCTTCTTAATGAGGAGATACTATGAGTAAAATTAAATCTATAACCGTTCATGATGGAAGATATAACCGTCATGTAAAAGAACTGGAAGATATTTTTTCGGAATATGGTCTTATAAAAAACAGAGTGCTGGTAGAAGTCAGATGGCTTAACTATATAATTGATCTGCTTAAAATAGATGAAGAAAGCAGAATAGATAAGAAAGTTATTAACTCAATCTCTTCAGATTTTACTGTTGAAGGAGCGGAAAGAGTAAAGGAAATTGAGAGTACTACAAATCATGATGTAAAAGCTGTTGAGTACTTCATTAAAGAAGAACTTGAAAAGAAGGGACTGGGAAGTATTAAAGAGTGGGTTCATTTTTCATGTACCAGTGAAGATATAAATAACACATCTTATGCTGTAATGCTGAAAGAAGGTAAAGAGCTTGCTGTTAAAGTTATTCAGGAACTTCTGGATTGCATTGAAGCTCTGGGAAAAGAGTTCAAATCCATACCTATGATGTCAAGAACTCATGGACAGCCAGCCTCTCCTACTACTCTGGGAAAAGAGCTCATCAATTTTGCCTGGAGAATAAGAAGAGAGAAAGAAAATCTTGAAAATACAGAAATAGAAGGGAAAATTAATGGTGCTTCAGGAAACTACAACGCACATAAATTTGTTTACCCTGATATCGACTGGGTTAATGCTGGTGCTGAATTTCTTACAGATTCACTGGATCTGGTGCCAATTAAGTGGACAACTCAGATCAACCCTTATAACTATATATCAGAATTGCTGCATGCAATGATCAGAATATCCTCTGTTATAATTGATCTGGACAGAGATATATGGGGATATATCAGTATTGGGTATTTCAAGCAGAAAGTTAAAAAAGGAGAAGTTGGTAGTTCAACAATGCCTCATAAGGTCAATCCAATTGATTTCGAAAATTCAGAAGGGAATCTTGGTATTGGAATATCAATGATGGAACATCTGGCTGTTAAACTTCTCAACTCAAGGTTCCAGAGAGACCTTACAGATTCAACTGTTCTCAGAAACCTTGGTTCACTGTTTGGATATTTTATTATAGGTCTCCGCAACTGCATGAAAGGTCTTGGTAAACTAAGTCTTAATGAGGCTGCTATAAAAGAAGATCTTGAAAGCAACCTTGAATTACTTGCTGAACCTGTGCAGTCTCTAATGAGAGTATATGGAGAGGAAAACCCTTATGAAAAACTGAAAGAGTTAACCAGAGGAAGAAGAATTACTCAGGAAGATCTTACTGTTTTTATAAACTCTCTTGAGAAGGTACCGGAAAAAGAGAAAGCCAGAATGGCAGAACTCACTACTTCCGGATACGTAGGAACAGCAGAAGAACTTGTAGATATCTATTTCGAAGAGTTTAAATTATAAAAAAGTCATTTTTCTGCTTTTTCCACAACTTTTTAAAAAAATGTGGAAAAAGCAGATTTCGAATTTTCCACAAAATTGTTAACAATTGTGGATTACTTATTCAGGACAGATTGATAGAGGTAACTGTTAACACTCTCTTTATCTGGTCTGATTGAAGGAAGAATATCTTCCCACATCTCTTTATCTTCCATACATAAATATACTGGAGCATCTGTAGATACTATTTCCTTTATTTTCTTTATAACAAAGGAAAACAGTTCTCTTCTAAGAGGTCTGAAATACCTGTATTTATTATCAAATCCCTTTATAAGTTCTCCTTCAAAGAGTCTGGAATCGGAATGTCTGAAAATATACTTTTTCAGAGATGCAGGAAATCTCAACGCTCCAATACTCCACCAGGCCAGTTTATCCGGATTAATAACCTCTCCTATCTGTTTTATAAGTTCTGTATATAAATGTTGCCAGTTTCCATAAATTAGAAGAGGATCAAAATGTATAGCAATTTTGTAACCCCTGTTCTGAATTTCCCTGAGAGCTTCCAGTCTTTGTTTTATACTGGAAGTACGAGGCTCTTCGACATCGACTATTGTCTGGGGATTCATTGACCAGGCTACAACTATATTTCCTGGAACTGCCGGAAATTTCAGAAGATTACTAACGACATTTGATTTGGTTTTAAACTCAAATACAGCCTTTGGAAAGTGCGAAAAAATCTCAAGTAGTTTGGATGAGTACTTTGTATCATTGTCAAAAGCCAGAGAATCGGATAATTCTCCCGTGCCTATTCTCAGATCTTTTACTTCTCTGCATACTGTTTCAAGCTCTCTCTCCATCTTATCAAGATTTGTGAAGTACACAGGAGATCTTGATTCAAGATATGTCTGAAGGATACAGTAGGTACAATCAAAAGGGCATCCTGTATGAAGGTTCAGGTTGTAGTATCCACATTCAACAGTCTCCGGAGAGCAGGGGCACTGTTTTATAAATTCCCCAGGAAAAGTAGTATATTCAATCATTCTTTATCTTTTCCACAAGTTTCAATGCTTCTTCAATATCTCCGGCAGATATCTCTATAGTTACTTTTCTGCTTTCAAAGTTCCTGCAGGGAATAAGTTTAACGTTTTCCGGAAGGTCAGCATCCCTGATTGTCAGATTCCATTTTTCACGTGCCTTTGTAAGTGCAGGATATCTGAATTCAGAAAGTGCAGTCAGAATATCAGTTGAGCTGTAATCCAAAGATCTGATAATCTTATCAAAAGGCTTCTTTTCCCTGAATATAAGCTCTTCAGATATTTCCAGAAGGCTCTGCTGATTACTATGGCTCATTTTTTCTGACTTAAGCAGATTAGCAAGAGTTATTCTATCTTCATGACCAAAAGATTTGCTAAGTTTTAGCCCGTTTCTTAATGAAAGATGGTTGAGTATCATCAGATTAGATACACAATCTGAAGTAAGAAAATCCAGGTTCTTTATAAGCTCTTCAGATATTTTAAAACCGGGATTACACTCTCTTCTGATCTCTTCTAAAGAAAAATCATAAGAAGCTTTCTTAAGAAAAGTTAGTTTTTCAGGAAGAGTAAGATCAGAAAAAGTTTCTTTAAATAAGTATGCTCTGAAAATATTGCGGGGATTGTTCTCTATTACAACTGCATTGAACTTATCTGCACCGGAAAATCTTATATATTCAATAATGTCATGACCCGTAACAGGTGTGTTATCTTCCTCAACTGTAATAAGAGGAGTGTCCGGAAATCTGTTTTTCAGTTCCCCGCCTCTGATTCTGTCTGCATCAGATAGAAGATATTTATCAAAAAATTTGATATTTGCAATACTGATTTCTTTAATAACCATTCTACAGATTTTAAAGTAAAACCAGTTTCTGTCAATATTGACAGATAGTAGAAAACGCCTTCTGAGAACAATATATCCATAAAATACGTTAAAATAATATGGTTAAAAAAAATGCTACATGCTACAATGACTTGTTTGAAAAATCATTTCTGGAGATATCAATGAAAAAATTTGTATTGCTTACAATACTATTTTTTATCATTTTTACTGGATGCGGAACAGAAGAAAAAAAAGAGAGTGTTTCGCTTAGTCATCTGATAAATTATATACCTGAGGGTGCAACGGGTATATTTACTATAAACTATGAAAGAATTAAAAAATATGGCATCTACAAAGGAATTCTTTCAGATCTGAAAAGCGAAATTGAACTTCAAAGTTCAGTTGTAGATAAGATGAACTCTGAATTCAGAGAAGATCTTAAATATATTGCAATAACAACTTTTGAAAAAAACGGACAGGACAATCTTCTGATCCTGATGGCTGGAGAATACGATGAAGGAAAAGTTGCCAGTCTTCTTAGTAAAGGGGACAATTCATCCTATAAATCAGCAAATATATATAGTTTCGAAGGAAGAGATCAGAAAGGTAAGAATATAGAAGGATTTATTGCCACTGTAGATGGTAATAAACTTCTGATGTCCAGCAGTAATGATCTTATTAAGCGTTCTATTGATATTATCAGAAAGAATGAGAGAGATTCAGGTAATAATAAAGAATTAAGAAAGTATATAAAAGGATACAGCAAAAAGAGAAGAATATTGTCTCTTGCCTGGAAATTTCCTGAGAAGTACAGAAATTTCACCAAAGATATACCCTTTGCAAAAATTAATCTGAGTAAAGCTGAAGTTATAGTAGCAAAGGTCAACTATGTTAATAATGTCTGGGATGGAATTATCAAACTTATAACTAATGATCCGGATACTAATCAGAAAATTGCTGCAACTCTCAATGGTATAAAATTTATGGGAGCTATGGCTGGTCCTGAAGTTGAAGAGTTACTTAAGAGAATAACATTATCTGCTTCTTCTGAAGCAGTGAAAATACATTTCTCAGTCAGTGATAGTCTTCTTAAAGAGCTTAAAAAAAAGGCTGGTAAAAGAATAAAAATGAATGGACTGAACCTTAAACAAGGCTCATGACAAATATTGTAATTGATATCATACTATTAGTGTGATATAAGAGATTATTAAATTACTAAGGAGTTTATAATGAAAATTACTAAAAGAACAAACCAGAATGTTACAATTCTTGATCTCAAAGGTAAAATCCTTATTGGTGAAGGTATAGATGAGTTAAGAGATAAAATCAATGAAGCTCTTACAAGCGGTACTAAAAACCTGCTTCTGAACTTTGACGAAGTTCCTTATCTTGATTCAACAGGTCTTGGTGAAATCGTAAGATCATACACTTCAGCGAAAAAAGCTGGTGGCGTTGTTAAAATCATCAACCTTACAGAAAAAGTAGAAGATCTGCTTTCAGTAACTAAACTTATCACAGTTTTTGAAATCTTTGATGACGAAGACGAAGCTGTAAAATCTTTCTAATTTAACTTAATAGATTTTTCGATAAATTTTAGTGAGCAAAAGCATACGTAATAGTTTTGCGCTTCTGTTTTTAATAATAATTTTTTTCTCTTTTGGAAGCGACAGAACAAGGAATAAAAGAGGATGGTTCTATGCAGATGAATCATCCTATTTTTCTATAACCCAGAGCTTAGCCCATGACTATGATCTGAGGTATACAAGAGATGATATTATCAGGATACGTGAGAAATTTCCTGATGGACCTCAGGGACTTTTTCTCAAAAAAGGGAAAAATGACCATGTCTATTATGCAAAATCTTATGCGTATCCTCTTTTTGCAGCGCCATTTTACAGATTATTCGGATTGAATGGAATTGTGCTGTTCAATTGTTTGATGCTTTTTTTCTCAATTTATATGGGATTTCTTCTGTTAAGGAGATATCACGACGAGAAAAAAAGTTTTCTTTTTTCACTGATCTTTGTTATCTCTACAGTAACCCCTATATATTTATCATGGATAACAGCGGATCTTTTTAACTATTTCACCCTTTATGCAGGTCTGTTTTTCTTTTTCCATAAATTTGAGAAGTTCAACAAAGGTTTCTATATATCAGCTCTGTTTTTTAGTATGGCTGCTTTTTCCAAACCTTCTACAGTTATACCCATAGCTGTTGTTTATCTGGTTCTTCTTTTCAGAAAAGAGTGGAAAAAGTTCATTATTCTCGGTGTTTTATCAGCATTAATATGTTCTGCTTTTCTGGGATATTACTTTTTTCAGACAGGTAGTATCAATTTTCAGGCTGGTGAGAGAAAATCTTTTTACCATAAATTCCCTTTTGAAAAAGAGAGTTATACTTTTGAAGACATGGGTTATGGTATGAGCCTTGATAATTATGGTGACAGATACTTTGTTTCTCCTAAAATAGTAATGGCCAATATTTTCTATTACTTCTTTGGGCGTTATTCGGGGATGAGTCTCTATTTCAGTTCAGCAGTTTTTATACTGTTTCTGTTTTTCTTTCAGAAGAAAAAACCTGAAGACTGGTTCGTTCTTGCTTCAATAGCTATTGCAATTTTAGCCTTTGCCATTGGTACTCCGGATAACTATCTTGGAGGAAGTGGCACAGTTGGAAACAGATATTTCCTGACTATTTTTCCCCTCTTCTTTTTTCTGGGTTTTAAAACAAGAATTTTTAAAACCATGATGATACCTGTAGTAATAGCTGCAGTTATGCTTACATCTGTTTTTGCTTTTTCTGCTTACAGATCTTCACCTGCTAAATTTGCTGGTCTTACTTTTCCTATTAACATGTTCCCTCCTGAAAAGACACAGTATAATAGTCTCCCCTTCAATGAGAACCCTCATGCGAGAAGAAGAGAGATGACGAACAGCCCTCATAGATTCTGGCTCTATTTCATAAATGAGCAGTTCTGGCCTAAAGAGGGTAATACTTTCTGGACATACGGAAAAGGACAGCAGGAGCTTTTTGTATTATCAGAGAAGCATGTAGAAGAGTTCACTTTCATTATCAGTAATGGTCCTGAGAAGAACAGAGTAACTGTTGAAGTTGATGGAAAGGTGAAAGAAGTTACTGTTGACAGCTGGAAGCGTAAGCTTGTTACAATCAAAGGACACGAAGGATTTAAAACGGATAAAAATCGTTATATTTACTATATAAAAACAGGTGGCGAGAAATCTTTCAAACCATTCTATGCAGATGATAATAGTAGTGATACAAGACTCCTGGGAGTCAATATCGAAATTAAGGTAAGATAATATGTGCGGTATATGTGGTTTTTTTCAGAATAGTAAAATTGCAGATCTTGAAACTCTTAAACTTATGAACGATCAGATTGTTCACAGAGGGCCGGATGATGATGGGTATTATTTCAATGGGAAAATAGGGCTTGCTGCCCGAAGACTCAGTATAATAGACCTTGTAACTGGTCACCAGCCTCTGGCAACTCAATCCGGAAGAGTATGGATTACTTATAATGGTGAGGTATATAACTTCAAAGAGCTCAAAAAAGATCTTGAAGAAAAGGGCTATAAATTCAATACTGAAACAGATACTGAAGTAATTGCAACACTTTATGAAGAGTATGGCACAGGGTTTGTAAAAAAGCTGAGAGGTATGTTTGCAGTTGGGATATATGATCTTAAAAAAGATGTTCTTGTGCTGGCAAGAGATCATATTGGTATTAAACCTCTTCACTACTACTTTGACAAAAAGAGAAAAACACTTCTCTTCTGTTCAGAAATTAAATCACTTCTTAAGTATCCGGGATTTGAAAAAGAGATAAATCCGGAAGCACTGGACTATTTCATGACTCTGGAGTACATACCTGCTCCTCTGACAATGTATAACGGAGTTCATAAGCTTAAACCTGGTCATTTAATGGTTTTTGATGGAGAAAATATAGATATAGAGCAGTACTGGAAACCATCAAAAATTGATATGCCTGAGACATTTGAAGAGCAGAAAGAGCTTTTTCATCAGATTCTCAACGAATCTGTTAAAATCAGAATGATTTCAGATGTTCCTCTGGGATCTTTTCTTTCAGGTGGAGTGGATTCAAGTACTATCGTATCTGTTATGGCCAGAGAATCAGAAATCCCTGTGAAAACTTTTTCTATTGGATTTGAAGAGAAGTCCTATAGTGAATTGAAATATTCTAAAATGGTTTCAGAGAAATTTGGTACAGACCACTATGTAAAGACTTTGAAACCTGACATAAATGAGCTTGTACATTTTATTGCAGGCTTAATGGATGAACCTCTGGGGGATTTTTCAAACTTCCCTACCTACCTTGTTTCAAAAACAGCCAAAGAGAAAGTTACTGTAGCCCTCTCCGGAGATGGTGGTGATGAGATATTTGGTGGGTATGAGCACTATCTTGCCCAGAAGATGGCTGGAATGTTTGATAAAGCTCCTTTCAGAATGTTTCAGAAGCCTTTTTCAGGTATTACAGGAGCATTGCCTCCAATGAACAGGAAAAAGGGTTTTATTAACCGTTTAAATCGTTTTGGTGAAGGTTTGCAGCACTCTGTTGATGACAGACACTTCCGCTGGATGATTTTTCTCTCAGCAGCTCAGAAAAGAGATCTCTATTCTGACTCTTTTAATAACAATATGTATTATCAGCCACTTAATAAAAGATCACCTTTTGATGAGGTGTTCAGAGATGCTTCAGAATACCCTGGGCTGAATCAGGATATGTATCTGGATCTGAAAACTTACATGGTAGATAATATTCTTGTTAAAGTTGACCGGATGAGTATGGCAGCTTCTCTTGAAGCAAGGGTTCCGCTTCTGGATTACAATATGGTTGAATTCGCTTTTTCTCTACCGCCGGAAGTCAAAGTTAAAGGTAATGTAACTAAGTATTTTATGAAGAAAAGTATGGAAGGGATTTTGCCTGATGAAGTCATATACAGACCTAAAGAGGGTTTCTCAATTCCTATAAAGAACTGGTTGAAGGAAGATCTTAAAGATCTGATGCTGGATACCTTATCTGAGAAAAATATAAAGAGTGATGGTTATTTCAATTATCCATATGTAAAGAGGCTTATGGATGAACATCTTAATAACAGAGCAAATCATTCTCACAGATTATGGACACTGATACTTTTCAATATGTGGAAAAAGAATTTCCTGGATAGCTAAACTTCAAGTTCAACTATATCTGAGATTCTGTCGCTGTATGCTACAGATACCTTCATTTGTCTGAGTTTATCTTCATTTCCTGTAAAAGATCTGAATGTTCTCAAAGCTTCTCCGGGAGTATTATTGTTTTCTGAAATATGAGACAGGAATACCTGTTTCAGTTTTTCAGAAGCAAATTCAGCTATCAGAAGAGCTGCCTGGGAATTGGATAGATGACCGTACTTCCCTTTAATTCTTTTTTTCAGAGCAACAGGGTAATCGCCGTTAATCAGCATATTATCATCATAGTTTGATTCAAGAAATACAACATCTGCGTCAGCTACAGCCTTCACTATATTTTCACATATATGTCCTGCATCAGTTATGAAGCTTATTTTTTTACCGGATTTGCAGAATGTGAACAGACATGGATCTGCAGAATCGTGAAACTTTGACAGAGATTCAACTTTTGTATTATTAAAACTGATAATATCGTCAGCATTAATTATTTTAAGTCTGTCCTCCGGAATGGAGAGTCCGGTTTTTTCATATGTTTTTCTATTAATATATACAGAAGCTGTGGTGTTTTTTAACAGAACTCTCAAACCTGCAATATGATCAGTATGCTCATGAGTAATGAAAATTCCTGAGAGCTCATCAGGATTCTGGCCGGCTTCTTTCAGACCGTTTATAATCTTTTTGCAACTAATGCCTGCATCTACTATAAAGAGGGCATCTCCTGTATTTATAAAAAAAGCGTTTCCTTTGGAACTGCTTGATAATGAACCTGCTTTAATCATTCAGGTATTATATCAGAAAACTGAGTTTTAATTTACCGAATATAGAGACAGATGAAACTCTGTACCTTTATCAGAACTTTTCATTACTTCTATATCGCTGTTAATTGCATTAAGGTGTTTTTTTACAATAGCCAGTCCCATTCCGTTCCCATCAGGTTTGGTTGAAAAGAAAGGCAGCCATATTTTTCCGAAGTTCTCTTCAGGAATTCCGCAGCCATCATCTTTGATATAGAGATCAACAGATTTCTCAGTAGTAGTATGACGAACAGATATTTTACCGGCTCCTGCCTGAGATGCATTAAGAAACAGATTTGAGAAAATAGAATTAAGAATATTAATGTCGGATTCGATTGAAGGAATATCGGTTTCTGATACCAGTTTTATACCACTTTTAACAGCTGAATCTTCCAGAACTGATTTAAGATCAACATTTTCCCTTACTCCTGAAACTACAGGAGAAGAGAAGCTCAGAAAATTTTCCATCATAGAGGTCATAAACCTGATTTCCCGGTTAATTTTTTCAAGTTTTTCAGGTTCAGAACTCATTGTACCGGTATAACCATATATTACCCCAAGAGAGTTCCTAATTTCATGAGCAAGAAATGAAGCCATTTCGCCCAGAGAGATCATAGTACTGTTTCTTTTATCAATTTCCGCTCTGTTCTTCTCATCTGTAATATCTTCAATAAGGAACAGATATCCGGTATTTTTAAGAGGAATTACGCCGACTCTGAAGAATTTGCCGGAGTTTTCAATATCTTTCGTAACTCTCTTCCCTTCTGCAGAGTTTATGAAATCACCTATCCCGGGATAATCTTTGAGTATAGATGACAGGGGATTATTGACAGTACTTGAGTAGCTTCTGTTAAATATTTTCTCTGCTGCAGAATTAAAAAGCCTGATACGGGAGTGTATGTCAGTAACAATAAGAGCTTTGTCTATATTACTTATAATATTCCTGTTCAGAATATCCTGATCTGAAGATTTAGCCTGGTGTTCTTTAATAGAATTCATCAGACTTCTTTCACTGCTCTTTAATTCCAGAAGATAGTTCTGAAGGGGAGGTATTGCTGCTTCACTGCTACTCTGCTGGGGCTTTCTGAAAGCTTTTATAAGAAGTATTGCAGAAATAAGAATAGTTGCTCCAAGAGTTATTGTAAACCAGCTGAAAAAAGACTCCATACTACCCAGAGATGTGAATACAGTATCAAGAGTCTGCTGTTGCGACTCTGTAATATTTTTAAGAATATTCTGTTTAATGCTTTTAAGCAGTGCCCCTGCTGAACTGAAAATTGTAATTGCTGCTATCTGAAGAATAATCAGAGCAATGATAGTACTTTTTTTCATAATATCCTGCTAATGAATAGAGTATAGCTGTTGAAGAAACAGAAGTATTTTATCTCCATAGATCATTGCTATAAAAGCCCCCAGAGACAGAAAGGTTCCAAATGGAAGTTTCATCTGAAGGTTTTGCCGTTTTACCACCATAATAATTAGTCCCGCAAGGAGTCCTGAAAAAGATGCAGCCATTATTGTTACGATCATCTTTTCAATTCCCAGAAAACCACCCAGAAGGAGCATCATCTTAACATCTCCCCAACCCAATCCTTCTATCTTTCTTATCTTCAGATAAAAAATAAGAATAGCCATAAATCCTACGGCACCGGATATAGCTGCTATGAATGCATCCAGTGGGCCTGTAACAGGGTTAATGAAGGAGTAGAGAAGAAATGCAACTCCACCACCTATAGTCATCTCATCAGGCAATATCATGTGTCTGTAATCAATTATTGCCAGAGCCAGCAGAATTGTCACGAAAATTGCAGCAGCAGCAGAGTAGTGAAGAGGAAAATCTTTGAGATAGATAACACTGGATACAAATATAGCACCTGTAGCCAGTTCAATGAGCGGATACTGGATAGATATCGGAGCAGAACAGTTTCTGCATTTAGCTCTCTGGATTATATAGCTGAGAACAGGTATATTCTCGTAGAACTTAAGAGTATTTCCACAGGCAGGGCATGCAGAACGGGGTTTTACTACACTCTGTTCAAGTGGGAGTCTGTAGATAACAACGTTTAAAAAACTACCTGTTATTAATCCAATAACTGCTGCATAAATTATAGAAATTTCTTCCATGATAACATCTTCCTGGCTGCGAACTTCCCTGTCTTGTTATCGTAGAGGTAGCTGTTACCACGATAGTCCATGGGAACGGCTCTGATCATTCTCTTCTCAACAAGTTCTTCAAGGGAGTGGGGATATCTGTTGAACCTTTTTTTAAAGGCCTCTATTATTTTATCTATTATTTTTTTGTCGCTTTCAAACTTAATCTGGTAGAGATGATTCGCAGCTGCCTGTTTCTGAAATTTGTCGGTAGCATTTTTTTCGATATCTTTCCATAATTCCCAGGATTTTTCAAGGTTGTCTGACATGTATACCATATGAGCCGCTCTTCTTTTCAGAAACTCGGGGGCACCAGGTTTTTCAGAGGCTCTTTTAAACAGTTTTTCTGCCAGTTCATAATCTTTAAGTCTTTCAAAGGCATAAAATCCTGCCTCAAAATCAAAATACCATTCGTCGGGATTATTATCAGAAGCTCTCTGCAGGAACCTTATTGCCATTTCCGGATCATCCTTCTCAAGAGCTATAACCATTGCTCCAACAATATATGGAGAACGATATTCCGGAATCAGATCTGTTATTGTATTGAATACCTGTTCAATATAATCGTATCCGTTTGTTATGTTGTATGATGAATAGAGCTGAATTGCCCATATATACAGGAGATCTCCAACAAGATGATCATATCCTGCGGATAGTAACTTCAGGGTCTTACTGTCAGGCAGGTTAACTACAATCTGTTTTGTATCAAAATAGTTCTGTTGTGAATCATATAGATACTGAATACCTGCAGTAAGTATAAAAAGGAGCAGGGAAAACAGAAGCAGAAACCTTTTCATCATTTAAACTCCCTTCTTCGGAAAATCCAGGTAGCAAGACATAGTATTGCTGAAATATACAGAATGCCATACAGTACAGTTAATCCAAGGGAGGTGAGGGATAACTCCTTATTCATTACTACTGCATTTTTAATATCAAATTTATCCAGATTTGGAACCAGATAGTAGACTACATGTATCAGAAATTTTGATACAGGCTCAACAAGTCTGCCTTTAAACTGGTTAAACGTCCATGTAAGATGCCCTATTATATAGAGACATACAGTAAAAATGGTAGATAGAATCGGGGTTGTGAAAGAGGAAAAAAGTAGTGACAGAGAGTTAATAATCAGGAGTTCAAAAAAGAGCATACAGAAGTAAAGAAGTAATTTAGGGTCAAATTCTCCAGTATAAAGGTACAGGAAAACATAAAAAATCAGAACCATAGGCCATAAGGCATTAAAAATGGTGAATGATAAGCCTATGAATTTACCGGTTATGAATGTACCTCTTGATACAGGTTTACTTAAAATATTAAATATTGTTCTCTTATCTATCTCTTTATATATGAGATTAATACCTGTAAAGATAGCTATCATGGCACTGAAAAATGATATTGCAGCAAGACCGGTATCTTTAAGTATCCGGGCATTTTCTCCAATAGATAGAATTCCAAGAACTTTTGAGGCTCCTGCGAAAATAATTCCGAAGAAGATCAGCAGGTAGTAAATTTTGTTTCTGGTAGCTTCCTTAAAAGTATTATGCGCAATTGTTAACATCTTCATGAGTCTATTTCCTTTATAAAGATATCTTCCAGAGTAAGTTTATTCTGGGTTATTGAAACAATTGAACCACCCTGCTCTGAAATAGATTTTACTATTTCATCTTTTTTACTGTGGCTCTCTGTGGTTGCAATAAATAAATCATCTTTTGAAGATAGTTGTATGTCCTGATCTTTCAGTTTATCAGGGGAAATATTGCGGAATACAATTTCAATGGAGCTGGTTGTTTCAGATAGCAGATCATCCAGTTTACCCTGTTTTCTGATCTCACCGTTCAGAATGATTCCCACTGTATCTGCAATCATCTCCATATCCTGGAGAATATGGGATGAGAAGAATATGGTTTTTCCCTCTTTTTTCAGGTTAATGATGATATCTCTCAGCTCTTTTCTTCCAATAGGATCAAGACCGGAGAAAGGTTCATCAAAAATGATAAGTCCCGGGTCGTGTATAAGGGCCTGGGCAAAACCGGCTCTCTGAACCATACCTTTTGAAAATTTCCTCAGTTTGATCTTTTCTTTACCTTTAAGTCCTACAAGAGTAAGTAATTGAGCTATTCTGTTATCAAGGTTTTTCGCTGGCATATCGAAAAGACCAGCTGTGAATCTAAGCAGCTCCTCCGGAGTAAGATAGTCGTAAAAGTATGGATGTTCCGGTAAGAACCCCAGTTTACGTCTGCCTTTCTGAGAGAAGGAGTCTTCTCCAAAAACTTTTGTTGTACCACTATCCGGAAAGAGAAGTCCCAGGATACATTTGATTGTTGTGGTTTTTCCTGCGCCATTAGGACCGAGAAATCCGAAAATTTCTTCCTGTTCTACTGTAAAAGAGATATTTTTCAGTATCTTTGTAGTTTTGACAAGAAAATCGGATTTAAAACTTTTTGATAAATTATTGATTTCTAAAGCTTTTAATTCCATATCACCATTACTTTAAAAGCTGCCCTTTGCAGGGCAGCTCAATATCTTTAAATTAATTATTTTTGATTTTTGCCTGAGCAGCAGCAAGTCTTGCAATTGGTACTCTGTAAGGAGAGCATGAAACATAGTTCATACCTGCTTTATAGCAGAATTCAACTGAACTTGGTTCACCGCCGTGCTCACCGCAGATACCAACTTTAAGATCTGATCTTGTAGATCTACCTTTATTGATACCCATTTCAACAAGCTGACCAACGCCTTCCTGATCAAGAACCTGGAATGGATCTTTTGGAAGAATTCCTTTTGAAACGTATTCAGGAAGGAAAACACCAGCGTCATCTCTTGAATAACCAAAAGTCATCTGAGTCAGGTCATTTGTACCGAATGAGAAGAATTCAGCATTTTCTGCAACTTTATCAGCAACAAGGCATGCTCTTGGAATCTCAATCATAGTACCTGTTTTGTACTCAACAGTTTCGCCTTCTCTTTCGAAAACAGCTTTGATTTTATTATCAATGTACTCTTTGAGGTAGTTGAACTCTTTCTCAGTACCTGTAAGTGGGATCATGATTTCAGGGAAAACGTTGATGCCACGTTTTTTAACATTGATAGCAGCTGAAATGATAGCTTCTGCCTGCATTTCTGCTATTTCAGGGAAAGTTACTGCAAGTCTGCAACCTCTGTGACCAAGCATTGGGTTGAATTCCTGTAGACTTTCTGTTTTTGCTTTCAGTTTGTCAAAATCAACATTCATGATTTCAGCAAGCTCTTTAAGTTCTTCGTCTGTATGAGGAAGGAACTCATGAAGAGGTGGATCAAGAAGTCTGATTGTAACAGGCAGATCAGCCATTGCTTCAAAGATTCCTTCAAAATCTTCTCTCTGCATAGGCAGGATTTTAGCAAGAGCTTTTTCACGGCCTTCTTTATCTTCTGAAAGAATCATTTCCCTGACAGCGTCGATTCTTTTACCTTCAAAGAACATGTGTTCAGTTCTGCAGAGTCCGATACCTTCAGCACCAAACTTTCTTGCAACTTCACTGTCTTTAGGTGTATCAGCATTTGTTCTTACGTTGATTGTTCTTGTAGCATCAACCCATTCCATGAAATTCTGGAAATCACCTGAAATTTCAGGAGTTGTAAGAGCAAGTTCGCCTTCGATTACTTCACCGGTTGTACCGTTAAGAGTGATTACATCACCTTCTTTGTATACTTTACCTGAGATTTCGCACTCACTACCGGATGTGATGTTTAAGTCACTGCAACCCGCAACGCAGCATTTACCCATTCCACGTGCAACAACAGCAGCGTGAGAAGTCATACCACCTGTAGCTGTCAGGATACCCTGAGCTGTAGCCATACCACCGATATCTTCAGGAGATGTTTCTTTTCTTACAAGAATAACTTTTTCATCTCTTGCAGCTGCAGCTTCAGCATCTTCAGCTGTGAATACAATCTTACCAACAGCAGCACCAGGTGATGCAGGAAGACCCTTTGCAATTGCAGTGTATTTTGTTTTTGGATCGATGTTTGGGTGGAGGAGCTGATCAAGATCTTCAGGAGCTACTCTCATAATAGCTTCTTCTTTAGTGATAAGTCCTTCTGCAACCATATCAAGAGCAATCTTGATAGCAGCTGTAGTTGTACGTTTACCGTTTCTTGTCTGAAGGATGTAGAGTTTACCGTCTTCGATTGTGAACTCAAGGTCCTGCATATCGCGGTAGTGTTTTTCCAGCAGATCTTTGTATGAAATCAGTTCGTCATAGATCTCTTTGTTCTGCTTTTCCAGTTCTTCAACTTTTTTAGGAGTTCTGATACCGGCAACAACATCTTCACCCTGAGCATTCATCAGGTATTCGCCGTAGAATACATTTTCACCTGTTGATGCATCTCTTGAGAATGCAACACCTGTACCTGATGTATCACCAAGGTTACCGTATACCATAGTCTGAATATTAACAGCCGTACCGTTAAGGCCAACGATGTCGTTGATTTCTCTGTATTTGATAGCTCTTGGGTTATTCCATGAGTTAAATACAGCATTAACTGATGCAATCAGCTGTTCTCTTGGATCCTGAGGGAAGTCAGAACCAGTCTCTTTTTTAATAAGAGCTTTGTATGATTCAACAATAGCTTTCAGATCAGCTTCTGTCATATCAAGGTCATCTGTGATGCCTGATTTTTTTTTCTGATTTTCAAGAATTTCTTCAAAGTGATGGTGCTCTACTTCAAGAACAACATCTCCAAACATCTGTAGAAATCTTCTGTATGAATCGTAAGCAAATCTTTCACCGCTTTTCGCAGAAAGACCTTTAACAGCTTCATCATTCATTCCGAGGTTAAGAACTGTATCCATCATTCCAGGCATGGATACTGCAGCACCTGAACGAACAGAAACCAGCAGTGGGTCGTTTGCATCACCAAGCTTTTTGCCCATCTCTTCTTCAAGCTGAACAAGTTTTTCTTCAATCTGGTCAGAGAGACCTTCAGGGTAATTTTTGTTATTCTCATAATAATGAGCACAAGCGTTAGTTGTAATTGTAAATCCTGGGGGGATTGGCAGGCCAAGATCGCACATATCTGCAAGGTTGGCTCCTTTCCCACCAAGAAGGTTTTTCATCTCTTTTTTTCCTTCTGTATTATTTTTAGAAAAAAAATATACAAATTTCTCAGACATTTTTTCCTCCATTTGATAGTTTTTCTATTACCATTTGTTTAAATTGCATAAGTTCGAAAGGTTTTTTAAGATAAGGCAGGTTGCGGCCAGAGAAGAATTCAGCAATATCTTCTGAGTATGGATCAGCTGTAACCATTATTGCTCTGTCCCCCATGCCTGTGGATTCAAGGTATTTATAGAGATCTATGCCATTCATTTCCGGCATTCTGATGTCAGAAATAACAAGATCTATTTCATTATTCTGCAGTATATTGACGGCTTCTTTACCATTTGAACAGGAAAATATTCTGAAATTAAAATCGTTAAGAAGAATCTCTTTCATAAGATCGCGAAGATACTCTTCATCATCCACTATCAGAATATTGGAACTGAAGTTCCGGTCAACTGCACTACTGTATTGCTGGCTCAGGTTTTCAGAGGTATTTACAGGGAACTCGATTTCAAATCTTGTATATTCCCCTGGACAGGATGTTACATTACATTTGCAATCGTGATTACTGATTATTTTGTCACAGATTGATAGGCCAATTCCGGCTCTTAAATGCTTTGTTGTATGAAAAGGAGTCCATATGTGGATGAGTTCCTCTTCAGGAATTCCTGCACCATTATCATGTATAATCAATTTATATTTGTCTATGTCATTAACAAGAGAAATCTCTATCTTTTTGTATTCCGGATTCGCTATTACAAGAGCATCAACAGCATTTTCAATAAGATTGATGATCAGACACTGTATCTGACCTGAATTTATCATAGTATCCCGGATGGTGTAGTCGTGTTTAATATCAATGTCTATGTTGTGTTTCTCTGTGATAGATTCAAATGTAGGAGTCAGAAGCTTGATAATATTGTTAATGTTCTCTTTTTCAAGAGAAGTTTTCTCATTTCTGAAATAGTCTCTTAGGGTATTTAAAAGACCTGTCAGATCCTCTGCATTGGTTT
>CBDDBX010000001.1:45000-201532 GCA_965225955.1 Candidatus Aminicenantia bacterium | reverse complement strand
CAGTATAAGTACTATCTTCAGCACCTTTTACCTTCTTATAAATAACATAGTTTTTAAGTTTTGATTTATTATCAGGGTTAGTCTTCCACTTCAGCTTATTAATGTACTCTTTGATGAAGATGAGATCATTCTCAACTCTTGTAAGAGTAAACTCATCCGGCGGAAGCACAGGGTAGAATTTAGCATCAATAACCACTTTACACTCTACATTACTGTCTTCAATTCCATCATTAACAACCAACTGTATTGTATATCTGGCTTCATTCTCCCCATCAACTTTAAGTGTACTCTTTGTACCATCGATTTTAAAATCGTATGCTGCTGATTTAGCACCATTAAGAGGAGTAGTTGCTGAGGTAAAAGTATATGTAATAGGAAAACCTTCGGGATCATATGAACCTGATCCATCAAAAACAACTGCATAGTCGCCATCGTCAAGTACAACTTCCTGTTTACTACAGGTGATCTTTGCTACGGGCTTCTCGTTCAGCTGGTCAATTCTGAAAATGCCTTTACCAAAACCATCAGCCCCGACACTTGAAGTTATTCCATCTGTTCTTGCCCACTTCTGGATAAGGTTTCTTGCAGCAGGTACATCCAGATTCGGATACTTTTCAAGTACCATAGCAAGCCCACCGGCTACATGAGGTGACGCCATTGAAGTACCAGTCATACCACCATGCTTTCCATCAGGATCAAGATAGGTTTCACTTCCATAATATGCGGTTGCATCCTTTGAAGCAGTAGAAATAATGATATTACCAGGAGCAGCAATATCAGGTTTCATAAATCTGTTCCTTGCAGGACCAGGAGATGAACTGGGACAGAGTGAATACTTTTTGTGTTTCTTTGTATAACTGTAATTACCACCCTTCTTTGAAGCCCAGTATAGTTTGGTTGTATAGTTACCGACAGTTATCATATATTGTGAAGCCCCTTCATCTCTTATATACTGGCGGTGTCCGTCATCACTAAGAAATCTGCAGTCAATATTATCCATCCAGTAAAGTGAGCCATTATAGGCATCCATTTGACCACACCACATATCCACATTACCTGTTCTACTGCCAATAGGTTCAACTTTTATAGTCCATCTTCCAGGTGGATAGTACTGAATAACCGGGAAATATGGTTTAAACTGAAACTTCGCATAGAAGTGGCCGTTGTTACCAGCAGGATTATTCATATGATAATATACAACACCACTGTGATTTACATGGTCAGCAACATAAGTAGAACCTGTACCTGTTCCATGTACCATGGGGCCTAAAACATCACCAGCTGGCGATATAAAGGTTACCTGAACAGGGCTCTCATACCACATACCAATATTAATCTGTGGATAATCATTTGGAACAGGAGCTCCCCATCCAAGGTGATACCATACTTCTCTGTAATCCGGCACATCAAGAGTGTGGTATGAAACTCCACCAAGACTTGCACCTGAATGGAAACCACCAGGCTTGTGAGGATAGTCGGCAAAGTTGTCATAAGTATCCCAGTCACCACTGTTACCAGCTGCTTTTACCGGAATATAACCGCCACCATAAGTTTCGTTCCACTGTTTGAATTTACGGGCATCATCACTACTTCCGTCAGCAGGATAGTTCTCCGGCCAGTAGGCTGTATACTGAATTGGTTTTGATGGACCATAAGACATATTTACGGTACATGGTTTACCATCTCTTTTAGCTACCTCATAAATAAACAGAACACCATTATTATCAAAACCCTGAACAAATACTATATCTGAGTTAGGAGCCATACCTGTGTATTTACCAGTTGCAGAACCATTACCAGCAGCAGAGCCTGCAACATGGGTACCGTGACCGTTTGTATCAGTTGAGGTACATAAACCTGCATCAATATCCTCTTTTGTCCAGAGAGTTCCATAATTCAGACTGGAAAGCGCTCCTCCAATAAGATCGGCAGGAGTTTTTCCAGGTGTATCATTATCAGTATCCCAGAGATATTTAATTCTTGTTTTACCTGTTTTTGGATCTATAAAATCTTCGTGTGTCCAGTCGATTCCGGTATCTATTACACCAACAATAACACCTTTACCTGTATAACCTTTAGTATAGACACCATTCTGACCGATTCTTAACCTCTTGGCACCAGTTGCCCAGACTCCCTGATCGTTGTTATCTCCTTTCTTCAGAACCGGTGTAATAGTTTTAACTGATCCATGTTCTGCTATTTTTTCAAGATCAGGTCCTGCAACTTCAAGAGCAACAATTTTATGCCCATCTTTTTCAGTAACTACAGTTCTTACTTTTGCATTGTAGCCACTTAAAAATGATGCACTACCTTTTACCACAACATTACAACTGAGTACATCAAAGGATGGATTCCCCCATCTTTTCTGGATTTCCGGCAAAATGAAAGCACTTAGTACAGACTCTTTTTTATCTGCGACTTTCTGCTGCACACCATTAACAGCTCTCCCCTGTTTTACTGGAAATACTTTGGTAACCAGACCTGTTCTGTATGGTCCTGGCTTACTACCGGCAGTCAGACTATGTAAGCCTGCTCTTCTGCTTGTGTTTGTCATAAAATCAGCGAAATCTGCATCACTGATTTTACTCTTAGTTCTGTAAAGCTCTACTACATCTCTCAACGGCCCCTTCAATTTATCGACAGCTGTTTTACTGTCATCAGCCTGAATCTGAAAATGTAGGGAGCATGTCAGAACTATAAGGGCAATAATAGTTCTCAAAATTTTCATGCGTCCTCCATTAATTTAACAATCCTCACCTATCGTTCATTTTTTTGAACGAAAAGTCGGACTCAGTATATACCATTTTTAATGGAAAAATAACCCTTACTTTAATTTATTTTTAAATTTTTTTTAAACAATTACCACTTCAATAAAATCAGGCAAAACAGCTATTTATCATCAAAATACAGGCTTTTTAATCACTTTTTACACAAAAAACTACGAATTCCTATCAAAAGTATCGATTTTTTTTAAAATCACTTTTAGTTAATTTTTTTAACATACAAAATATCTATCACTCAATTAGAAACCAGGATCATTACTATTGCGGACGGCTTTCAACAGCCTGTCCACTCAAAATCCCGAATTAATTATACAAAAATCCGGCATTCATTATAAATTAAGAACTTAACTAACTGGAAACGCCTCACAATCCCTGTTTTCAAAGATCCCTGCAATCATATGCCTCTTTCTTCCAAACCCGGGAAACCGTTTAACAAAGAAACCATTACTTCTTAAGCCTCTTTTTACAAGACCTGCTGAAGTAAATGAAGTAAAGGTTCCTCCGGCTTTTGTGATTTCCCCCATTTTTTCAAAAAGATTCGCCCCCCACATATCTGGGTTCCTGTCTGGTGCAAAACCATCAAGAAACCAGCAATCTGCTTCTGCACTCAACTCCTTCAGAAAACTATCTACATCCCCAATATAAAGATTTAGCTCAACCATGTCACTACAGAACCTCTTCTTATGCCATCCTGTTTCTGAAGGATAGAAATCTATGAGCTCTTCTGTAAAACCCAGCTCTTTCCATGAAGAGAGCGCCTGCCTGAGAACATCACAATCAACAGGAAACTTTTCTACTGAAAAAAACCTCACCTTCCTTTTCAGACTCTTTTCTTTAATCAGGTCAAGGAGAGCCAGAAAATTCAGGCCAGTGCCGAATCCGGTTTCTATAATTGTAAACTCCTCCCCTTCAGTAAGTCTCTCCTGAAGATTATTGCGTTTAAGAAAAACATAGATGGATTCATCAAGTCCGTGATTCATATCAAAATAGATATCTTCAAACTGTAATGATCTTACAACACCATCCTGCTCAACACTGATATCTGCGAATTTCTGCTCTTTACTCATCTGCGCATTTTACAATGAAAACTACCAAATAACAAAGCAGCCTTAAAGAGGGCAGAAATAGATTCTGCCCCTGCGATTTATTAATAGGCATGTAGGGGTAGATTCAATATCTACCCTCTATCATGAAAAATTCACGCACTAAAGAATAAGGGCATACCCGATTTTCAGAAACACTGCTCTGTTTGCAGTTATAAGGTTTCTGTATCTTGAGTTCGGGTCATTGTAGTAGTTATCTGAATATCCCAGAAACAGTACAGTCTGGGGGTTCAGTTTATATGAGAACAGAAACTGAGTAAACAGATGTTTTTCAACAGGATCGTGTCCATCTATATAGTTGGAACTATTGAATCTGTAATCTGCATACTGAACAACTCCTCTTAAGAAGGTTTTGCGATTAAACTGCCATGTACACTTTACTTCACTCTGATTAGCTGTATACAATCTTGCAGATGCAGCCCGCATCAACTCATATGTGTGATTCAGATTAAACTTAAGGTGCTTCCCAAGCTCATAACGTAATCTTCCTGCCAGCCTCAGTCTCTTCCCTTCTCTTACATTTGTATAATCTATTCTACCGCCATATCTCCCTGTAAACCACAGGAAGGTATCTTTTCCAATATTCATACAGTGGTGAAGTATGAACTCATTCAGGTCAAAACTTTTTCCATCATAATAGCGTCGTTTTCTCTTTACTTCAGCAAAAGCGTGAATCTGTGAAACAGCAATCAGTACAAATTTAAGAGCTACCTCTCTTTTGAGAAGTATTCCACTATAATCCTTCTCCTGGTCATACTCCAGCTCAAGGGAAGTTCTTTCCCACCACTTACCAGTATCTGCATACCATCTGTAGGTAGTACCGGCAAAAAATGATCTGTAACCCACTTTTGGAATAAATCCAAGATCTGCTCTGAAATCTTCTCCCATATCTTTATAACCAGCGTACCAGTTTATATTTCGTGAACTATGTCTGTAGAATAGTTCAAGAGCTCCGCCGTTGAACTTATCTTTTCTCTGGTCATACTCCTCAACAATATGTTTGTTATACTTAGTATTTGAACCAAGAAACTGGAAAGATACCCGGTCTTTTGAGGTCAGGCGAAAGTCCCCATCCACACCATACACCCAGTTATGGTATCCTGACCCCTCTCTCCCTGTAACAAGAGCTCCTACGGTGTACTTATCATTTATATCAAATTTATATCTGGCAACAGAAGATCTGTTATTCATACCCAGAGAAGCTGAAGACGAACCTGTACTACCAGGGAAAAGAAGGTTAGTAACAGTATCTTTAACAGTATAAGCCCCTATAGTATGAGCCCCCTCTTTTCCTGTAACCTTAACACCCCAGGCGGGGTCTCTTATAATTCTTGTATATACAGCATCAAGATTTGTATTAAAGTAGTCACTCCCTTCAGTAAAGAAGGGTCTCTTCTCAGGAAAGAATATTGCGAAAGGCTCATTAACATCCATCTGCGGTGCATCTGCCTCAACCTGTGAAAAGTCGGGATTAACAGTTGCGCTTAAAGTAAGATTATTTGTAAAGCCCCATTTAGCAGTCAGTCCAGGTTCATATTTGCTCTTTCTGTCAAACTTGTCGTGGGTTCCTGCATCTCTGCTATCAGAAACATGAGCAGAAAATACCGGATCAAATTCAAGACTCTTACCAGCTCTGATACCTCTGAATCCAGTGAGAGTATCTGCCTGACTAAGGTAACTGTTATTATTCCTGTCTCTTGGGAAAATACTTAAACGATGGCGACTGGATCTTGGATATATTCTGAGTGCATCAAATCTCCAGGTTTGCTCTTTATCCCCTCTTCTCTGAAACTTCATTGCTCTGAAAGGAATAAGCATCTCAACACAGTAACCGTAATCTGTGATTCTTCCGCCGGAATCCCATATTGTATCCCAGGAAGTTCTTCCTCTATGATTCTGAGCAGTTTCAATAGCCTCCATCTGTACACCCAGAGGATTACAGGAGAAATTAAAAGAACTTCTCTCATCATTAAATGTATCAAAAACTACTGACACATGGTCCTGAGCTCCGATGGTATCTCTGTCACATATTCTTGCTCTGATTTTTTTAATATCAGGATCAAAAGCTTTGAATCCAACCATTAGATGAGTTTTAGTATATATAAGATAAACCTCAGTTTTTACAGGAGGTTCAATATTTTCACCTGGATTAACCTCATATTTCAGATTAAGTTTTAGTGCCTTCTGCCATATAGCCTCATCCATAAGACCATCAGCCTTAATTTCACTTTTCACTTCAGGAATATTGTGATTCCTTACCCTCTCTGCAGACAGAGAAATGTTAAACATACAAAAAATAACCAGAATAATAGATAAACTCTTCATTACAACTCCGATGGTTTAATATGGCAGGGTGCCTGTTAACTATCTGTGTACGATGTACTACACCATTTTGTTTACCAGAATAAAAGTTTTCAAACACTCTGCACTGCTATTTTTTTTAGTAATTTCAGATAGCTACTACAATGTAGCACAAAAACTATTTCATAGCAACACGTAAAGTGACAGAAACCTGTGGGTTCACTAAATTGACTTAGATTCTAAATAGGGTTAAAATTTTCCCTGTATCTGAAGATACATATAAACTCTATTATAATTTTAAATTTACGGAATTATGGAAAAATTTATTAAACTTATTAAAACTGTTGGTCTGATACTGCCCGGAATTCTAATCATATACCTGATAGTAAGTATCTCTGGTACAGAAGATGAGCCTGTGAGAAAATTTGAACCTGGTAAAAACCAGGGACTTACCAGTTATACCTACGATAAACACAACAATGTTTCCATGGTTGTCAAAAGTAGTGAATCCTTCCCTGCAGACAAAGGTACCAGACTTAAAGATATTGAGATTAAAAAAATCAAGAAAAACAAAGAGCTTGGAAATATTACTGTTACAGGAAAAGACGGTTTTATAAGTCTTGATATGAGTCACATAACAGTTACAGGAGACGCTAAAATAGTTTCCAAAAATATGACAATGGAGAGTCCTAAGTTTACTCTTAAAGCCCAGAATGAACTTACATCAACAAAACCAGTAAAATACTATTCAAAAAAATACGATGGGGTAGGCAAAAAAGGAGCCTCCTTCTACTTTAAACAGAAAATGTATAAGTTCATAGATACAGAAGGCACCTTCATGCAGGAAGAGAAGAAGTATAATTACAAAACAGATATTCTCTGGTTCTGGGATGAACGCCACATGGTGATTTTTGAAAAGAACTGCGTAATTGATGGTAAAGACTCCAGAATTGAAAGTGACAAACTTGATGTCTTCTACACAGAAGATCGTAAATACATAACCAGAACAGCCAGTCATCAGGGTAGCCGCATGGTTATGGGAAGCAGGGCAAAGGGTGATTATAAAGAGATAAAAGGAAATAAAATAGATACAAGATATCCCCACAACAGTAAAATTGATTTGATACATCTCAGGGAAAATGGGGAGATAACAATTATTGGCAAAAAAAGTACTATGTTTATGAGGTCTGATGATATAAAGATCAGATTCAGCACCGAAACAGGCAGAATAACACGTGTGGAGATGCTTAAACCAGGATCAGTTAAAGTTGAAAGCGAAAATCCTTTTACAATAAGCGCCTCTATGATGTTTATAAACTTCAAAGGTGAAGATATTACAGACTGTACAGCCGAACAGGTAACTGATTTCAGTATTGATGAATACTCAGGTTCCACACCTGAATTAAAATATGATGTAGTAAAAAAACAGGTTCTTCTTAAAGGTAATGGATCAAGAATTTTCGAAAGAGGCAACAGATTCACCTCCAGTAGCTTCTTCATTGATACTGATAAAAAGATATTGTCCTCCAGAAGTGGAGTAAAATCTGTGATTCATAAAAAATCCAATCAGAAAAAGAGTTTTCTCTCAAGTGGAGAGATAATGGTTAATGCAGGTAATTTCACAATTGATGATAAGAACAGCACAGTTAAATATGGTGGGAATGTACGGTTAATGCAGGAAGGTCTGAATCTGAAAACCTCAAAACTGAAGATACCTGCAAATGGCGATATCATTGCTGATGGTAGCAGTTCAATGAGCTTCAGTACCGATAACAATGAGACTATTCTTACAGGAAACAGAATATTCATGGATGCTGAGAACAACAGAATCTACCTTCATTCAGAAGATGGAGGATCGGGACTGACAATGAAGAACAGCGTTAAAGAAGATATTTCTGAATCCAGTTCCCCATTACTTAAAAATATCGGTTTGCAAAAAACCCTGAACACTGTTATTTCAATCAGTAACTATATTATCCGCAGCAGCAGGAACAAAGCGAAACAGAAAACAGGCAATGACAATCTCCTGTCTGATTCTGAAAGCTCCTCACTCTTTGCAGACATTCTGCTTATAGTTCTTGATGATAAAAGAGATATCTCCTTTATAACAGGCAGAAAAAATGTAAAATTTGATAAAGGCAAAATAAGTGGTTCCTCAAGAGATGTAAAATGGTATTTCAAAAAAGAGAGAATGCTGTTCAGTGGTAATGCAGCTCTGGGAACTAAAGAAGGTAGCTCTGAAAAGGGCGATATTCTTGAACTGAGACTGGATAAAAACCTTATAATTACGAGATCCAGAGGAAGAGCAAGAACAGAAACACTTATTAAATAGGTAAAGAATAATGATAAATATCAGAAAGAATTCAACTTTGTGCATATCATCTACAATTGAAGATACAGACTTTACACCTATAGCCAGAGTCATGGGGATAAAAAAAATATATCAGGCGCCTCCGGGGCTTACATTCCTTCTTCATAAAATTAATGGTAACAGTGCCGACTTTAAAGAAGCTCTTGATCTGATAGAGAATGACTCATCGGATAAACACCTGCAACTTGTGGAAAATCTCCTTCCTGCAATTCCATTCTGCAAACATATTGAGAAAGTATCAGGCAGGCCACCGGTTCTGGTATGTCATAAGTCTGATATGATCTTCCAGTCTCTCTTCAGCAAATATTCTATTGAAGTAATTCAGTTTGAAGAGCTTCTGACATTTCTGAAAGATCAGGAGGAGAACCGGACAGATTATGGAGAGCACTATTTTGATTCCCCTCCCTCTCCTGATATTACCGGAAGAATAATAGAAACAAGTCCCAACGGTATTGTTTTCCTGAATAAAGATCTGGAAATAATAAAAATGAACGGTTCATTTAAGAAGCTTTTCAACTGTTCTGATGCTATTAACGGGGAACACATTTCAGGGCTTCTTGATCCTGAATATTTTGAAGAGTTGTCGGTGGGAAACAGAACCAGAATTGAAAAAACCGGACCTTGCGGTTCAGATGGCACAGTCTGTCATCAGATTCTGTATCCAATTACTGAACACAACGAGTTTGTAGGTATATATATAAACATAAACAAAAGAGTAAGAAACGAACAGCATCTTGAAGAGATAAGCCGTAAAGCTGTATCCCAGGCCAGGAAACTTCAGGATCATCAGATAGAAGCGGCTCAGCAGATAGTCAGGCTCATAGGAGAAACTACTTCCAGAAGTGAAACTCTTGTGAGTTCAATGATGTCAATTTTCAGTAATGAACATAAAGATCATAATCTGAAAAACATCCACAGAGAGAGCAATGAGTGAACTTGATCTTCTGACTTCTGTAAAACAGGAGTCATTCAAGCCGGAATGGCCCTGTGGAGACAGCTATTTGATTAACAGAACAGACTCTGCAACAACTATTATACTTGCAGATGGCAAAGGAACCGGCATTAAAGCCAATCTGGCCTCTACACTCTGTACAACCAGGTTAATATCCCTTCTTGAACAGGGTTTCTCTTTCAGACAGGCATTCTACTCTGTTATCGACACTATGACTAAAGCCGGTTCCAGACAACTTCCCTATTCAGTAGTTCAGGCTGTAAGAATGCTAAAAGACGGTAAAGCCACTATACTTAACTATGGAATGCCTGATCCTGTTCTGATATCAAGAGATAAACGGGTTTTTACAATTAATGGCACTATAAAAAAAATTAACGGTGAAGATATAAAAGAGATAAACTGTTTTATGGAACCCAGGGATTCAGTAGTTCTGGTATCTGATGGAGTTACTCACTCAGGTATAAGCAGAACAGCACCTGAAGGCTGGGGTTCAGAAGGGCTTATCTCATACATTAACGACAGAAAGCAGAAATATTCTGTATCTGATCTGCCTGCAAAGATAATCCAGCAGTGCATAAGATCAAACTCCGTTTCAGGTGGACGGGACGATATTTCAGTATTAACTGCAACTGCTGATCATAAAAAAAAGCTTACCATTCTCACCTCTATGCCGGAAAACACCGAAGAAGACCGGAAATTTACCGGATATTTCAATGAAATCCGAACTCCGAAGGTTATTTGTGGTATTGGTAATGCCTATCTTATAGCTAAACTTTCGGGAACTGAAACCGGTGCGGGAATCGATCTGGTTACTCATACCCAGTCAGTACTGAGTCATCTGTTTCTTCTTCTGGACACACCTTCAGCAGTAACTGAAGAGTTTGCTGCAGGTACAATCGATGAAGCTGTTGATCTGCTGAAACTGGTTGAGAATAACAGACAGATAGACTTTATAGTGGGTAAGCAGCGTAACCCTCTGGGTAAAGGAGTAATGCCCTGCCACCGGATAGTTCCTCTTCTTGCCGAAAAGCTGAGAAAAATGGATAAAGTAGTAACAATAAAGAAAGTTTAAATGAAGAACACAGAAAATCTGATTGAAGGCAAAGTAACCTGGAAACCAGGAACCATGATATATCCTCTTCCTGTTATACTTGCAGGTTGCGGAAACAGTGAAAAAGGAGATTATAATCTGATTACAGCTGCATGGACAGGTATAATATGCACCAACCCCTCTATGTGTTACATATCAGTTCGTCCTGAAAGACACTCCTACGACCTCATAAAAAGAGATGGTGCATATACAATAAACCTCACAACTGAAGAGCTTGTAAAAGCTACCGACTGGTGTGGTGTGAAATCCGGCAGGGACTTTGATAAATTCAGGGAAACAGGCCTGACTGCTATTGAAGGCACCAGAATATGCTCCCCTATTGTAAAAGAGTCTCCTGTAAACATTGAATGTGAAGTAAGAGAGATCCGGGAACTGGGGTCTCACCATATGTTTATATCAGATATTGTTGCAGTTCATGCCGATAAAGAGCATCTTAATCCTGTTACCGGAGCCTTTGATCTGTCCCGGGCAAACCCTATATGCTATTCTCATGGGAAATATTACAGTCTTGATAAAAAACTGGGATTCTTCGGGTTCTCAGTTATGAAAAAGAAAAAGAAGAAGAAAAAGAGACTGTAACCGCACCGGCTACTACTAAATCCAGGAACTATTGCGATTGCCGGTGCGGTTACTATAAAAATATTATTTGGCCTGGTTTGTTTATATAATCAGCTTTTCAAAGCAGTAAAAATCTAATAATGATATATATATCTATACAAGTTCAATTTCTACCTCTTTAAGATATTTCTCCTCAAGAACTCTTATAATTCTGTATACAATATTTCTTCGGATTCCCATTTCCAGAGGAACATTTGTATCCTGATGTGCTTCATTTATCTTCGTACCCAGCATGATCTTTATTGAGTCACTATCCATAAGTATCTCTGCCAGTTTACGGGCTCTGTTGTCTCTCTGATCTTTAAGTGGGGTTGAGGATTCCAGCATCTCTGCAGTACGATTCAGAGTCATAATTCCTTCACAAACAAGATCAATACCTTCAATATCTGCTCCTGGTGGAACGTCGGGATCAAGTTTACCAATATCCAGCTCAATTTTCCGATCCAGCTCTCTGGCAACAATCTTTGCTGTAGTGCCTCCACAGACAACAGTTGTGCCACTGAAATCAGCTATCTTTTCAGCCATATCACGATCTTTTGTTTTCTCAACCGGAGGCCCTGTAACAAGCAGAAGTTTCCTTGGCTTACGGTAGTAGATAACTCCGCAGGTTATATCGTCAGCTGCAGTATAGTGATCATAGAAATAGGCTCTGTTTACAATTTTCTTTGAAAGGCTTCCTGCAGAAATTCCGGGTTCATCCGCAACTATCTTCTCTACAAACTCTTCCACATTGTCACGATTCCATCCCCATCCCATGGGGTGATTCAGCCCACCCATTCCTGCCTGGGTTATACCATCAGTGAAGAAAATTATCCTGTCACCTGGTTCAATTTCAAATTTAGTAAAATGGAGATTGTAATCTCTTCCTGCAGAACCCTGGCACTCAATTATTCTGGGAGAAATTTTCTGAATTTTTGAATCTCTCAGCAGAATAAATCCCGGATTATCGTACTCAATAATTCCTGCATTACCATTCTCATCTATATCAGCGATAGTAAAAGTAGAATAACTTACTTTTCTTTTGCTACATACAGGCAGAGTATCCATTATAATACCTGCACTTCTTCTTATATCCCTGCTGTCTCTTACAAAGTTAAGAGCCATTGTTGCTGTCAGAGTAGATAGAACACTGGCTTTAACGCCGCTTCCCAGACCGTCAGACAGAACAGAAACAACTCTTCCTTCACGGCCGACCTTTCTTGAGATAAAAGTATCACCACCAATTCTCTGGCGGTTTTTGCATCTCTGGAAAGAGTCTACTTCAATAACATAATCGGGCCTCACAGCTAATCCACCTCTTCCGGTATAAAGGACTCTATAACAGAATTGAGAGTCATCTCGGTTTCTGATGCATTCTCACCCAGGAGATATGCTATCTTCTGCACAGTCTGCAAATTTTTATGTATAACTTCACGTGTCTTATCTATTATCTCTTCTCTTTTAACAGAAGGTTCTGTTATATCCTGAAAAACTCCTCCCACAATCCTTTTGGGATCTATAGAGAAGATTGAACATCTTACCCTGAGATTACCACTTCTGATATCTTTATTCTCAATGTCCCTGCCGGATTCCAGAACCCAGCGGAAAAGATTGGTAAAATCGATAAGTTTATCAAGAGAAGCACCTTCCATTCCGGGTTTTGCATCAAATATCATCTCAGCATCACCACCGATCATTCTTGCAAAATTCCTGTTGCATTCAACAATTCTGAGGTGTTCATCTGCGATAACAACTCCTGAAGGCATTGCAGCAATAAGTCTGTTGGCTTTCTTATGAGCCCTCTGTCTCATATAGGTTACGCACATATCAGTTTCAGCTTTACCCTGAACTACTGCCTCTGCAAAACTTCTGCAACAGGAGTATCCACAACCACCACAGTTTTTCTCTTCATTCAGGCTGTTCTTACCTGTATCTCTAAGTACCTGTTCTACAGCTTCACTGGTGATTTTCGTTTTTTCATCAGTTTTTACACTGTAACTCCGGTCTATATCCTCTTCCGACATTTTGGGATAGAGGTAGTTCTTAAGATTATGCCTCTTAACTATATCGTTTCTTCTGAAAACCAGAGATGTTTCTGATTTTATAAAAGGCCCTGCACTACAGCCTCCGGGACAGGCAAGCATTTCAATGAAAAGTGGTTCCTCAATACTTCCGGCATTCAGGTTTTCAAGGGCATCTTCAATACTGTCCATTCCTGAAATAGACATAAATCTGTTATCAATGACACCACACTGTCTGCTTATACCAGCAATCATACCGCCTTCAACAGGATAGAGACCTCCCTCTTCTGCAGGTCTTGGTACAAACTCTGCGTCACTACTGTATCTGCCTTTTACTTCATCCAGGAGCTGTTTTAACTCTTCAAAAGTGAGAGATGCATCTAAAAGATTATTAAACTCATCTGCTTCTCTTTTTTTACCAATACAGGGACCCGCAAAAATAACAGCAACCTCCTCTCCATACCACTTTTTCAGGAGTTTTGCATGGGCAAGAGCAGGAGAAAGAAGTGGAGATATATTATCTATAAGCTCCGGTTTGTATTTTGCTATATACTCCACCACTACAGGACATGCTGAAGAGATGGATACACCTTTAAATCCGTTCTTAAGAGTCTCAGCAATATGTGAAGATACCTCTTCTGCTCCAAGAGCAGTTTCAGATACTCCTTCAAAGCCTTTGCTCATAAGTTTTCCTGTGAGTTCTCCCGGGGACATTCCGGGAAACTGATTTATATATGAAGGGGCTATGGAAAGATAAACCTTCCTCTCGCTCCTTAGTAGTTGTCTAACCTTTTTCAGATCATTTCTGACCTTTTTTGCACCACCGGGACATGCCTTCACACAATTTCCGCAGAGAATACAGAGATCATCCATAACTGAAGCGACACTATTCTCTATTTTTATTGCTTTAACAGGACAGTTTCTTACACATTTATAGCAGTCACGGCACTCCGCATCTACAGTATAAACCGGTTGTGTTCTGTTCATAGTCCCCTCTTCTCCAGATACTCTCTGAGAATATCCACTACAGATTCGGGATCTATATTCTGATACTTCTCTTCACCAATTCTCATATTGGGACCGCAGGTGCACTCCTCTTCACAGAGATTACCTTTTAATTCAACTCTTCCCCCAAGTCCTTCATTAATTACATATTCCTGGAGAGCTATGAGTGCTTTATTATTTCCTCTGAGAAAACAGGAACTCCCCATACAGACTGACACAGAAAGTTTTTCATTGATTCTGATCACTTCTACCTCCGGTAATCAGGAGACAGAGGCCCGGACTGAGCCGGGCCTCTGCAGGAATATTGTGTTGTAACGCTTATCTTAATTTATTTGATACCCTGTTTGGCCAGTTCTTCATCCATACGGGCAAGAACAGCTTCAGCAGAGCATTTACTCAGAAGCTCTTCTCCTACTCTGACAACAGGAGCTCCTGAGCAGCCTTCGAAGCAGAAAGCAGCTTTAACATGAACATGCTCTTCAAGGCCTCTCTCTTCAACATTCGCCATTACAGTTTTCAGGATATCCTGTGAGCCTTTCATGAAGCAGTTTGTACCTACGCACACACCAACTTCGATACTCTTATCACCACTCCTGGCGATAATTTCCATACCTTCTTCGCTGATTCTGCGACTGTTTCTGTAGTGAGTGTGAAGCAGATTGTGAGCGCACTCTCCGCCAATCTCACCAAGTACTTCTTTATAAGCCTGCTCAATATATGGGTTATCCTGAGCTTTATGAAGCTGCAATGATTTATCTACCTGATAGAGGCTCTGTCCTCTCTTCTTAATAATGTCAGGATCGTATGACACTGGCTGACCTGCACCATTGATGCAACCACCAGGGCATGCCATAACTTCTATGAGAGCATAGGGACTATTACCATTTTTAGCATCTTCGCAAACCTTTCTTGCATTGGCAAGTCCAAAAACGATTGCGATTTTTACCTTATTGCCACCAAGCTCTACTTCAACTTCCCTGATTCCTTCTGTGCCTCTGGCTTCTTCGAAATCCACTTCTTCGAGAACAATATTGTTAACCTTCTCAACAGCATATCTCAGAACAGCTTCAGTAACACCACCGGATGTACCAAAGATTACACCAGCTCCTGTGTTGAAGCCCATTGGTATATCAAAAGATTCATCTTTGAGTCTGTCAAAATCTATACCTGCCTCTTCAATCATTCTGCCAAGTTCCTGAGTTGTAAGAACAAAATCCACATCTCTATCGCCTTCAGTAGCAAATTCAGGTCTTCTTGCTTCATACTTCTTTGCAGTACAAGGCATAATTGACACAACTGTCAGCTCCTTTTTAGGAACATCCAGTTTCGCAGGGAGCATCTCTTTTGCCAGAGAACCAAACATCTGCTGAGGAGAACGACATGATGATACATTTGGCAGAAGCTCAGGATAGTAGAGCTCAGCAAATCTTACCCATGCAGGGCAGCAGGAGGTAAACTGAGGTAAGTGTTCACCCTTCTCTGCCCTGCTGATGAACTCGCTCGCCTCTTCAATTACTGTAAGGTCTGCAGTAAAGGAAGTATCATATACTTTATCAAAACCGATGGCTTTAAGAGCTGCCACAACTTTACCAGTTGTGATTTTACCGGTTTCCATTCCAAAATATTCACCCATTGCAACTCTGATTGCAGGGGCAATCTGTGCAACTACAACTTTTTCTCTATTATCTATTTCTGTCCAGACTTTATCAATTTCAGATTTTGGAACCAGAGCTCCTGTAGGACATACTCTCGCACACTGCCCACAGTTAACACACTCTGTATCAGCCAGATCTTTACCAAATGATGGAAGAACCTGAGCCTGTGATCCTCTGAATGCAAAGTCAATAGCACCTACACTCTGGATCTCATCACAGAATCTTACACAGTCACCGCAGAGGATACATTTATTAGGATCTCTCAGAAGTGAATCTGATGATACATCCAGTTTCTCTACCTTGTCTGTTGATTTATATCTGATCTGATCGATTCCAAGTTTTCTGGAAATTGTCTGAAGTGAGCAGGCTCCATTCTTAAGACATGAAGTACACTCTCTTTCATGATTAGCCAGAATAAGTTCCAGATTGATCTTTCTGATATCCCTGATCTCTTTGGTATTTGTTCTCACAACCATTCCATCTCTTGGAATAGTTGAACAGGATGTAACAATTCCGGTTCCTTCAATATCCACCAGACATAGTCTGCAGGCTCCATAAACACTCAGTTCTGAGTGATAACAGAAAGTAGGAATCTCAATTCCGGCTTTTCTGGCCAGAGCTAAAACATTCTTCTCTCCCTCTATTGGAACAGAAATATTATCTATGATTATTGTTTCTTTCATGATTATACTCCTTCAACTGCATCAAATCTGCAGGCTTCAGCACATGCTCCACATTTAATACAGGCATCTGCATCAATTACATGAAGCTGTTTGGGGGCACCTGTTATTGCATTTACAGGGCATTTTCTTGCGCAAAGAGTACAACCTTTGCACTTGTCTGTAATTTCAGGAATAGCAAGAGCTTTACACTGTTTTGCAGGGCAGCGACCCATTGATACATGGGACTCATACTCTTCACGGAAAAGCTTCATTGTTGACAGAACAGGTCCGGGAGCTGTTTTACCAAGCCCACATAGTGATGATTTGGCAACTGCACGTCCCAGTTCTTCAAGACGATCAAGAGTTTCAACTGACCCTCTTCCTTCAATAATGTCATCAAGAAGAGCAAGCATCTGTTTGGTTCCCTCTCTGCAGGGCACACACTTACCGCAGGACTCATGCTGAGTAAATTCCATGAAAAATCTTGCAATCTGAACAACGCAGGTATCTTTGTTCATAACAACAAGACCACCAGATCCAACCATCGCTCCAATAGAAGTTAGTGAATCAAAATCCATTGGAAGGTCGAGATGATCTTCTGTCAGACAACCACCTGAAGGGCCACCAATCTGTACAGCTTTGAACTGGCTGTTATCGATTTTGCCGCTTTTGGTTGTTACACCACCACCGATGTTGAATACGATCTCTCTCAGAGTTGTTCCAAAAGGAACCTCAATAAGACCTGTATTTGCAACATGACCGGTTAGTGCAAAAGTTTTTGTACCTGGTGAGCTTTCAGTACCGTTTTCACGGAACTTAGCTGCTCCCATGTTGATGATCAGTGGAACTGTAGCAAGAGTTTCAACATTGTTGATTACTGTTGGTTTGCCCCAGAGACCTTTCTGAGCAGGAAATGGAGGTTTTGGGTTTGGCATACCTCTGCGACCTTCAATTGAAGCCATCAGAGCTGTTTCTTCACCGCAGACAAAAGCTCCGGCCCCTTCCATAACGTGAAGTTTGAACTTTCTGCCTGACCCCATTACGTTGTCACCGAGAATTCCAAGTTCTTCCGCTTTTTCAACGGCTATTTTCATTCTCTCTACTGCCAGAGGGTACTCAGTTCTTACATATACATAACCTTCATCAGCACCTATGCCTTTAGCACAGATCATCATGCCTTCGATAACTGCATGTGGGTTACCTTCCATGATACTTCTGTCCATAAATGCACCCGGGTCACCTTCGTCACCGTTACAGATTACATATTTCTTTTCATTATCTTCTACTCTTGTGAACTCCCACTTTCTTCCTGTAGGGAAACCACCGCCACCACGACCTCTCAGTCCAGAAGCTGTGATTTCGTCACATACTGTTTTTGCATCAAGTTCGTTAAATACTTTATCTGCAGCTTTATATCCATCGTTGTAGATATATTCACTGAGATCTTCAGCATCAATCATTCCGCAGAGATTAAGAGAAACTCTTTTCTGTCTCTTGTAGAAAGGAATGTCCAGCTGTCCCTGACACTTTTCACCACTTACAGGTTCAGTGTAGAGAAGTGAGTCAATAACTTCACCTTTTTTTATAGTTTTTTCTACGATTTCCTCAACATTCTCTTCTTTGACTTTTACGTAGAGAATATTATCAGGTTCGATGTTAAGCAGAGGGCCCATCTGGCAGAAACCCTGACAACCACTACCTGAAACCAGAACCCCTTCACTCTCTTTTTTGAGAACTACAGAAACGGGAATATCTTCTTTCTTCAGATACTCAACAAGAGCATCATGTATTTTCATAGCACCATTTGCCATACAACCGGTACCTGCACAGAGAACAATTCTTCTATCCAGCTTTTCCCTTGAATTGCGGTACTCTTCGGCTATTTTGCTGAGATTGAGTCCAGCCATTATCCTTCTCCTTCTTCTTCCTTTTTGATAATTTCTTTTAGCAGCTCTACTGAACTTTCCGGTGTTACCTGACCATAAACATCTTCGTTTACAACCAGTACAGGCGCCAGACCACAGGCTCCCAGACAGGATACTGTTTCAACAGTGAAAAGAAGATCCGGTGTAGTCTGCTTTCCATCTTCAAGACCTAGTTCTTTAGCCATTGCATTGTAAATATCCATTGAGCCCTTAACGTGACATGCTGTTCCGTTACAGATTTTAACTACATATTTACCTTTTGCTTCAAGAGCAAAGTGGGAGAAGAATGTAGCAACACCATACACTCTGGCGGGGCTGATTCCCAGAGAAGTAGCGATAAAAGCCATTACTTCTTCCGGCAGATAGCGGTACTCTTCCTGCACAGCCTGAAGAATAGGAATCAGTTTAGCTTCACTTCTTCCGTGACTGTCAAGGATTTCACATACTTTTTCAAACTTCCTCATCAGGCCCTGTGCCTTCTCTTTTGCTTCAGACATTTAACCTCCTAAATGCGAACCTGAGACCGGGAACTTCAGGCTCCCGGTAACTCAGTGTCAGAGTTTCATCATAATTGCTTAATAAAGATCACAAAGTATCAATATTGTTTTATCGATAACTTTGAATCGATATTCTATTATCGGATATGAATTATGTCAATAGATAAAAAAATATTTTTTTATTTTTTTTCTGCAATATCAGAAAAAGAGCATATAGAAAGGCTTACAAAGGGGCTTTTGAGTGTTTATTAATTCCTGTGAATCTGAAAATATAGTAAAAAAACGTAGAAGCACAAGATCTTGTGCCCGTTCTATTTCTGAATTGTAATCTGATACGGGCGCAAAATATTGCGCCCCTACATTCGACTTATTGGTGAAAGATGTAAATCACAGATTTAGAAGTACAAAGCAAATAACCCTGAGCTTCTGTCAGTCCGTGAATGTCCGTGTCAGTCACTAAATGCTACACTACACAACCTGGATTAAGTGCAGATTTTTAACTGTGCAATACCTTCTCAATAACCACCACTCTTCTTTTTTGAGAGCTGCTGTACCTCTCTATACTCTTTAAGAACTTCAGACATGTCCGGCTCCCCTATCATAAATTCACGTCTGATTTTATTATCTTCTATCCAGCGATATACCCAGGATACACCCCACTTTTTCCAGTATTTAACAGGACTTTTGTATAGAGGATCTTCCATCACATTATCTAAAGATGCGAATTTATAGCCCCGTTTTTTTAGTTCATTACAGATCCTTTCCATACAGTCTCTGTTAAGCCTGCTATCATGACATAAATAGATCTGCCTGATTTTTCGTTTATATAACTTCTCTGAAACTTTCTCAAAATAGCTGAAATACTCCAGAGTTTTTTTCACATACTCAGTAGCAATTCTGTCTGCATCCACCTTTCTGCCTTTATTCAGATAGTAGTTATACAGATAACTGAACATCCAGTCAGAGCTCTCAATTGTAAATGGTGCCACCATATAACCTTTTCTGTTCAGAAACGCTTCAATATCTTTCTGATGCTCCTCGTCTTTTCCAAGATCATTATAGGGGAACCGGAAATATCGGTTTTTCTTATTATAAATCCGGCACAGTTCATCAGTTACAGCTGCCCCTCTGACTACATCTTTTCTGAATTTTTCAGAATCCGTCGCAGAACATCTCAGGTGGCTGAAAGTATGATTACCTGGTATCACATATTCTCTCTTAATCCAATTGTTGAGAATAGCAAAATTAATAGAAGGATTACCCTTTTTATATATGTTTCCCTCATTAATAAAGATAGTAACAGGAAGATTCAGTTTATCCAGAGCTTTCAGTAATTCAGAATTACCACTCTTATCAACAACTTTCACATTAGGCACATCATCAATAGTTATTGCAACAACCTTATCTTCAGAATAGATACATTGACATAACACCAGCAGAACAATTAATTTTAAGATTAAAAACTTCATGTGAACCATTATAGTTCATTTATGAAAAAATGTACTGAAGATTCTTAAAATTCAGAAATTCAGGAAGACTGTCTGTCATTAAGTCACACAAAGAACCAGTCTTCACTTTATTTTGATGAAGCTGACGCGTCTCCCATTTAAACCAGACCATTCCTGTCAGTCCGTGTCAGTCCCTGTTAGCCGGTATTAATTTTCGTGTTATAAAATCTGCGGATTGATATCTTTACCTTCCTACAAAATCTCAAAAAGCAGGAATTCTGTTGTTTCAGCTCCACTGAATTTCAGAGATGCTACCCCTTCAACTGAAGCGCCGTCACCGGTATGAAGAGTTTCACCACATGTATGTAGCTCCCCTTTTACAATCTGAACCCAGTATTTTGACTCAGGATCAGTTGAAAAATCTGTTTCTGCTCCCTTTTCAAGTAAAGATGCATATATTCTTACCTTCTGATAAACCTTTATCGAACTGTCTGCACCATCAGGTGAAACAACAAGCTTAAATCTGTTTAACTTATCTTCATCCTTAATTTCAATCTGTCTGTATTCAGGCTCTATTCCCATTTTCTGTGGCTCTATCCATATCTGCAGAAAATGGAGAGGTTTATCTCTGTTATAGTTAAATTCGCTATGAGTAAGGCCGGAACCTGCACTCATCTTCTGAATATCTCCGGTTTTGATAATAAACCTGTTTCCCATACTATCCTGGAGCTCCATGACACCGCTAACAATATAGGAGATTATCTCCATATCTTTATGAGGATGAGTTCCAAATCCCATACCCGGGTTAACAACATCATCATTTATAACTCTCAGTGAATGATATCCCATATGCTGCTCGTCGTAATAATCCGAAAAAGAGAAGCTGTGATAGCTCTTAAGCCATCCACGATTAGTAACACCTCTCTCATCAGCACGCCTTATATTTATCTTCATTCAGATACTCCTTATTATCTTGTCTGTTTTTTAATATATATACCTTTTCCCACAGAACAATAAAAAAGGGAGAGTAATTAAGCACCCACAGAATTTATGACTGTAGGGATGAACCTGTGTGTCCATCCTCTGTTTATTTCAACGCTGGTTTTCTTTCTCTATTCGGGACTATCCCCGTCTTCATCTGTTTTGGATTTTATCTTCTTAACCAGTACCGCCAGAGAACCAGCCATGCTCTGCTGCTGAACAGCAACATTTTTAGGTAATTTAAGAGCTGTTGGCGTAAAATTCCAGATTCCTCTGACACCACCGGAAACAAGACGATCAGCAACATCCTGGGCTGCACTTGCAGGTACAGTAATAATACCAATTTTAATCTGCATTCTGTAACAGAGATCTGTTACCTTATCTACAGAAAGTACAGCTTTATCATGAATTTTTGTACCAACCTTATCGGGATCGTTATCAAAAGCTGCAAGAACTTCCAGACCGTAATCTGCAAAACCTTCATATCCAAGAAGTGCAGAGCCCAGGTCTCCACATCCTACAAGAACAACCTGATCAAGCTCTCCCCATCCCAGAAGATCTTCTATTTTCTCAATAAGCTCTGCAATTATAAAACCTTTTTTGGGTTTACCTTTTGCCCCGGTAAGAGCAAGGTCTTTTCTTACAGTTATTGAATCAAAATAGAAGTGCTCAGCAACTTTTGTAGCCGAAACGTGAGTTTCACCATCAGCAAGAAGTTGCTTTACATAGTAGTAATACTGAGGCATTCTTCTCAAAACAGGAATAGGTACTTTTCTCAATACATCATCAGACATTAGCAACCTCTACAATAATCAGTCATCCGATAAAATAATATCGTAACAAGTTTTTGTCAAGCCCATAATGAAAAAAAAGATAACAGATATATTTTTTTATCCTTATATATAAAGGGATTTCAGGCTTTATAAATATTTTAAAAAAAATTTATTTTTTTTCACAATAAGGTAAAGTAAGGGTGAAAAATTTTTCACCCCTACCTGAAAGTTATAATCTTTTACAGATTGCATACCCCATCTCACTACAGGTCACATAACTTCCAGCACCTGCCAGCTCTTTTGTGAGTATACCATCGGATATTACACCTTCAACGGCTCTGAACACTCTTTCTGAAGCTTCCGGCACATTAAATGAGAAACTGAACATCAGAGCTGCAGACAGAATCTGAGCTACCGGGTTTGCCAGGTTCTTACCTGCAAGTTCCGGCGCAGAACCTCCAGCTGGTTCATAAAGAGCGACTCCTTTTCCAAGAGAAGCAGAAGGCAGCAACCCAAGAGATCCCGTTAGAGCAGCAGATTCATCTGAAAGAATATCCCCAAACATATTCGAAGTCAGTAAAACATCTATATCACCAGGATTCAGAATCATCTGCATAGCACAGTTATCCACATACATGTGTTTCAGTTCCACCTCAGGAAAATTCCCTGCCAGATCAGAAACCACTTCCCTCCAGAGACCGGAGCAGTTTAAGACATTGGCTTTATCAACTGAGAGCAACCTCTTTTTTCTTTTTTCAGCAAGCTTAAAAGCTTCAACAGCAACTCTGCTGATCTCCTCTCTTCTGTATACCATGGAGTCGAGAGCTTCTTTATCATTAACATACCCGGGTTCCCCAAAATAGATGCCCGATGATAGTTCTCTGACAGTAACCATATCAAGCTTCCTGTATAACTCCTCTTTAAGTGGGGTTCTCTCTTCAAGTCCCTTATAACCAGTAACAGGCCTGATATTTGAATAGAGTCCCATTGCTCTTCTCAGAGCAAGCAGTCCCCCCGTTTCAGGTCTCTTCTCTTTTGGCAGACTATCCCACTGGGGCCCACCGACACTACCAAGCAAAACGGCATCAGATTCCATGCACAACTGTTTAGTATCTTCAGGCAAAGGAGTTCCGGTTCTCTCAATTGCCGCTCCTCCAATAAGGGCTTCTTTATAATCTATTTTCAGTTTATAAATACTCTCCAGTTTATTAAGTACTTTCAGGGCCTCATCCATAACCTCCGGCCCGATTCCATCACCAGCAAGTACTGCGACTCTGTAATCCCACACTATTCTTCCTCCTTTATAATTTCATCAAGATAGTTCAGCCACCCCCCTGCATCTACAATTTCACCAACAAAAGGAGGCAGAGCTTTAAAACGAAAGGTTTCCCCACTACTACTGTTGGTAATGACTCCACCTTCAATATCAATTTCAACTGAATCTCCCTCTCCTGCAACAACACCCTCTTCAGTCTCAATAACCAGTAACCCTGTATTAAAACTGTTTCTAAGAAATATACGGGCAAAGGATTCAGCAATAACACAACTTATACCAGCAGCTTTAATAGCCATTGGGGCATGTTCTCTGGAAGAACCACATCCAAAATTTTCTCCTCCAAGAATAACAGCTCCTTTCAGATCCTCTCTGCTTCCAAAACCTGGCCTTACATCTTCCATACAGTACTGAGCCAGCTCTTCAGCACAGGATGAGACAAGATACCTCGCGGGAATTATCTCATCAGTATTTATATTATCTCCAAAAACAAAAACTTTTCCTTTTACAACCATTCTATAACTCCTCTGAATTAAAAGGTGCAGTAATTTTCCCGGTAACAGCCGATGCTGCTGCAGTTGCCGGAGATGCCAGATATATTCTGCTATCCGGGTGTCCCATCCGCCCCCTGAAATTCCTGTTTGTAGTTGCCAGAGCAGTCTCGCCTCCTGCCAGTATTCCCATATACCCTCCCAGACAAGGTCCGCATGTAGGAGTTGATACTACACACCCTGATTGAATGAAGATCTCTATGTAGCCTTTCTGAATAGCTTCCATATAGACCTTCTGAGAACCAGGAATAACTATGCATCTGATATTTTCGTTAACCTGCTTCCCTTTCAACATCTCTGCTGCAACTTTAAGATCACTTATCCTTCCATTTGTACAGCTCCCGATAACTACCTGATCAATCTTTATCTCCTCTTTCTCAGCATCAGAAACATTATGACACCTGGAGGGTAGATCAGGGTAGGCTACCTGAGGCTCCAGTTCATCAAGATTAATCACTACTTCCTTAACATAGGAGGCATCTTCTGAAGGCTTTAGCTTCATCCCCCTTCTCCCTCTCTCCTCAACATACTTCATACATCTGGTATCAGAAGGAAAAATCCCTGTTTTAGCTCCCGCTTCGACAGCCATATTGGCAATAGTCATTCTCCCCTCAACAGGAAGATCTGAAACTGCTTCACCGGTAAATTCAAGAACTCTGTAATTTGCACCATCCACTCCAAGGATCTTTATGAGTTTCAGAATTATATCTTTAGAAGAAGCATGGCCTTTCAGACTTCCTCTTAGATTAACTCTTATTGCTTCAGGAACTTTCAACCAGCACTTTCCTTTCATGTACAAGCCTGCAATATCAGTAGAGCCGACTCCTGTTGAGAAAGCTCCCACCCCTCCATATGTGCAGGTATGGGAGTCTGCGCCATACACCAGGTCTCCAGGTCCGACCCAACCCTCTTCAGGTAGCACAACATGCTCAATTCCCATGCGCCCGGCTTCAAGAAAATATTTAACCTTCTGCTCTTTTGCAAACTTTCTGACCTTCTTTACCTGTTCAGCACTCTCAATATCCTTGTTTGGTACAAAATGATCCGGTATTATGGCAATCATTGAAGAGTCATGAACTTTTTTGTACCCTCTGCTTCGGAAGAGATCGATTGCTACAGGGGCAGTTATATCATTGGCCAGAGCAATATCCGGCTTCACAATAATATATTCACCTGCTCTCACCTGTCGCCCCGCCTTTAAGGACAGAATCTGCTCACTCATAGTTCCTGAACAGATCATCTTATTCTTCTCCTGCCTTTTTAATACCAGACATGAAGAAACAGTTGCAGGCATTAAGATAGGCTGAAGCAGAAGCTTCTATAATATCAATTGAGGTCCCTTTACCGGGATAGATATTTCCATCAATCTCAAGAGATAACTTCACTCTTCCCTGAGCATTTTTACCGGTACCAGTCGCTTCAGTTACATACTCTTTAAGGATACACTTAAGTTCAAGGGCTGTATCTATCGCTCTGAAAAGTGCATCTACAGGACCTTCTCCGGTAGATGAAGCAATAAATTCACTTACTCCTCTTTTTATCTTCACAGAAGCCGTAGGAATAAGACTGTTCCCTGTATGGGAATTAAAATCGATGATTCTTAACTGCCTCTCTTCCTGTCCAAGAACTGATGCAGCTATAGCACAGACATCCTCATCATAGATCTCTTTTCTGGTATCAGCTATAGAGGTAAACTCGCTAAATGCAGAATCAAACTGTTCCCTGTCCATTGAGAAACCCAGAGCTTCCAGGCGACTTTTAAAAGCGTGTTTACCTGAATGCCTTCCCAGAACTATCTCGTTTTCAGGACGTCCGATGGTATCAGGTCGCATAATTTCATAAGTTTCACGGTTCTCAAGAACACCATGCTGATGAATACCTGCTTCGTGGGCAAAAGCATTATCTCCCAGTACAGGTTTATTATCAGGTATTATTATTCCGGTAATATTCTGAAGAAGCCTTGAGGTGTGGTAAATCCTGTCAGTTTCTATATTTGTGGAAAAATCAAAATAGTCACCTCTGACATCAGTTGCCATAACAAACTCTTCAAAGGCACAATTACCAGCTCTCTCTCCAATACCGTTCACTGTTACCTCAACCTGATCAGCTCCTGCTTTTACAGCAGCAATAGAGTTGGCTACAGCCAGCCCCAGGTCGTTGTGACAGTGAACAGACAACTCTACATCAGCAAGTTCAGGCACATCCCTGCAGAGATCCGATATTAAAGCCCCAAACTCATCAGGAACAGCATATCCAACAGTATCCGGTATATTTATTGTTGTAGCTCCTTTGTTAATAGCAACCCTTATTACCTCCTTTAGAAAATCAGGTTCTGTTCTTGAAGCATCTTCAGCAGAAAATTCAATAAGTTCAAACCTTTGAGAAGCGTACTCCATATGCTCTGTGAGGCGTTTAAGCACTTCAGCTCTGTCCATTTTAAGTTTAAATTTTCTGTGAACCGGTGAAGTTGCAATAAAGAGATGCAGCATTCTTCTGTCAATACCTGCAAGAGCTTTGTCTGCTGCATCAATATCTCCTTTTACACATCGGGATAAAGCCACTGTAGTTGCCTTTTCAAGCAGGGACCCCACTTCTCTTACAGCCTCATACTGAACAGGAGAAGAGGCTGGAAAACCAGCCTCAATTCTATCGGCTCCCATTCTTTCTATAGCCCGGGCCAGCTCGATTTTCTGCTGAATTGACATTGAGGCACCGGGAGCCTGTTCTCCATCTCTTAAAGTAGTATCAAATATTCTGATTCTTCTTTTCATATTCACCCCCCTACATTGCCCGGACTTCATTACTTTCATACTGGTATTTAGCAACACAGTTAATGTAGTCCTGATACTCAACCTTCCCTTTGCAGGCATGTACAAACTGAGCCATCTCTTTCATTCTGCGCTGCTCAGTTCTGAATTTACTGATGATTTCTGTAGTGTGGTTTATCAACAAGCCTTTTTCATAATCAATTGTCAATTCAGAACCTTTGGGAGCAACTTCAGAGTTTTCCACTTCAATTACACAAAACCCTGAGGATATCAGATTCAGATAGTCCTCTTCAGACAGTTGAGTTGTTAAAATATACTCAATCCCCTGGCTCCTCAACTCTTCAGCAACTTCAGAACTGAAGTCATTCAGTTTTCCAATCAGAGAGATAATGGGGCTCTCCTGATCCTGATTCCCTTTGTACAGGGATTCGTTTTTCTTTAAACCATAAACAGTTCCTTTTACAGCCATTTTACAATCTCCTTTTAGTGATTTTTTATTAAACAGACCTCTCCCCTGTTAAAATGAGAGAGATGGTTTTCTGTAAACTCATTGTGAAAGGTGTGTATACAACTATACTTAATATCAGTCCGCTGAAAGCAGACAGACTTCTACCTGTATCTGTAAAGTTTTATATGAGTATAGCTGTGCAGTTCATCTGCAATCAGATTCCGCTATTGCGGAGAACTGCTACAGGAGTAGAGATACTCCCTGTAGATTACCAGACTCAGTGGACGCATACCTTTAAGCTTCATAATAAAGCTTCTAAGTCGAGAGTCTGAGTGGAGTACGACAATAATGGAAATAAAGCTTTTAATAATAGAACTGGTTCTTTTAATTAAACTTACTTTTGACATTATCGCCTCCCGGCCGTTCTTATTCAGAGATACGGCTTGTCAATTTGTCCGGCAATAATATCTCACACAGAAACGATTGTCAATAGCTCATTCAGATAAAAACAAAAAAGTGAAGAGTTTTTCAAAATTTATTTCAGAAAAACAGCTCCTTCTCAAAAAAAATTTACTTTCCACCGTTTCAGATAACCTCAATACTTCACAATATCTTAACCTGAAACTGATACTTTTTTACTCACCTGTTTTTTGCACAATCCCTTTGGAAAAATCCTCATAAAATTGCTTTAATTCACTTTTCCACATTTTTTTCAATCTCAAAACCCTTTCTGTGAAAGGCTCTTGGTTTTTTTCAACAATTTTCCACTTTTTCCATCACATGTTTTTGTGCAATTTTTCAGAACCCTCATCAGTTCTTATCTCCCGGGGTAATTCACTACAAAATCCTCATAATTTGTGGAAAAGTTGATTTCTTTTTCACAGGCTTTTACAGAGCAGAACAGTTGTATAGAGAATTTGACATTCCAAAGGCATCTGATACAATCTGTGTTATGTCACCCCTTGGAATTAGTATGTTTTACTTAGCCGTTTTCTTCGCTTCAGGGCTTCTGTGTATACCTATCGGACCAGTTAATATTGAAATATTCAATACAGCTCTCAAAAAGCATTATCCACAAGCTATATGCATTGCAGCAGGAGCTGCACTGGGTGACGGTGTGTGGGGCTTATGTGGACTTTTTGGTATCACTCCGTTTACATCAAATCCGGTAGCTGAAGGTAGCTTCATGCTGGGTACTGCTATCATAACTGCTGTACTTGGGATCATTTCTCTTAAAGATTCCAGAAAACTTGTACAGGATAACGACACCCCAATAGTTGTAAAAATAAGAAGAAAGAGATGGTCCCTTCTTAAAGGCCTTACAATGGTACTTGTTAATCCTCTTGGAATAGTCTCATGGATGCTTGTACTATCCTTTCTGAGACAACAGAAACTTCTGAATCCTCCGGGAATGAATTACACAATAGCTTTCTTTATAACAGTTACCTGTGGAGCATTAGCCTACTTTATAACCGTTATCTTCGTAACAAGAAAAATGAAGCGTATAATCACGCCGGAAAGACAGAAAAAGATTACATTCTATCTGGGCTATCTTCTGATAGTTATCAGTGGCTATTTCATATATAAAGCCATCAGCGTGTTCTTTTTTGACGGCTCAGTTCAGTTACCTGTTTAAAAAAACGAATCTGCACAAACAAAGACTGACACAGACGGGTTACAGATAGTTCTGCTTTAACAGATTCTTTTCCCTTCTCTATTGACTGATTCCAATTAATTTGTATAATGCCTTTATGATACTCACAATATTTGGATACCCTAAAACTGGCAAAACGTTATTATTCAATCTACTGACAGATCAGAATGTTGAAATTTCAAAATTTTCAGCAACTACACAGGAATTTCATAAAGCAATTGTTGATGTTCCCGACGAGAGGCTTAAGAAGTGCGCAGACTACTTCAAAACCCCTCCGGTATATGCGAAAATTGAATATCTTGACACTGGCTCAATAGCCTTTGGCGAAAGTAAAAACTCCACATTTATAGATCTTGTCAGACGTGGTGACGGTCTGGTACATGTTGTACGTGGTTTCGCTGATGATGAAATAATACACATTAACGAAGAGATCAACCCTGCTTCAGATATAGAAAAAATTGAAGAAGAGCTTAGAACAACTGACTACATTGGTATTGAAAAAAGAGTAGAAAAGCTTGAACATGACAGAAAGAAAATCAAATCAAAAGAGATAATCGAAGAGCTTGATCTTTTTCAGAGGATGCTCGCTTTCCTTGAAGATGGAAAACCTCTGAGAGAGTTTGATTTCAACCCTCATGAAGAGATCATTGTAAAAGGATTTAAATTCCTGTCACAGAAACCAATAGTTCATATTGTCAACTGTGATGAGAACAGTCTTGAAAAATATTCAGAAATGGCGCAGGAGCCAACTGCCTCATCATGTACTGTAATGTTCTGTGGGAAAATTGAAACTGAACTTCTTGAACTGGAAGAGGAAGAGAGGGAAATTTTCCAGGAAGAGTATGGACTCAAAAATTATGAATATATAAAAGACAGCCTCATTAAAACCAGCTATAATCTCATGAACCTGCAATCATTCTTTACTGTAGGTAGTGATGAAACAAAGGCCTGGACTGTTGAGAAAGATTGCACTGCATACAACGCTGCAGGGAAAATTCACAGTGATATTCAGCAGGGTTTCATACGTGGTGAAGTAATATACTGGAGTGACTTCCTGGAGTCAGGCGGCTTCCCTCAGGCTAAAGAGAAAGGGCTTTTACGACTTGAAGGTAAAGAATATATAACCAAAGATGGTGATATAATACATTTCAGATTTAACAAATAGGACTCTTCAGACAAAATATTCAATTTTCTGTTTTATCGTCCAATTTTGTTGACACCTCTCTGCGATTCTGTTACTAATAGTAGAGAGGTGAAAATGAAGTTAAAATTATTTACTGTTTTAATCATTTTTTTTCTTTCAGCGACATTATCTGCACAGACTGTATCCCAGGTTGCTTTTGTTATAAAAAAGGCACTTCCTGAAGTACAGAATATTGCTGTTATCTTTCCTAATGCTCTTAAAGCCAAAATAACCGGCGAAGCTAAAACAGCTCAGCTGGTTTCAAGAAAAAAGGTTTCAATTTACGGAGTTGCAAGAAAGACTGATATTGCAGCTGAAATGTTCAACATCAGAAGGCTGAAAAAAGCTGCTCTGATTATCATTGCCGACGAAAAAGTTCTTACAAAAAAATCTGTTAAGTATATCGTCGACAAACTTATGGCTAAAGGAGTAGCAATTATAAGTACAAGATCAAAAGATACTCTTCAGGGTACATTTATGACCGTTGTTGCACAAAACGGTACTATGATTAAGAGCGTTAACAAAATTTCAGCAGCCTCTGTTAAAATGAAAATAGATAATGCATATATAAATACATGCACTGTTGATGTTGAATAGTTTCAGAGAACTTTATCAATAAGAATCTGAAACTCTTTTTCGAAATTTGGAGTGAAAACCTCTTTCCCGAGGTTTTCCCTTATTTTCTTTATCTTCCAGAACCTGCCATCTGCAACTTCTTCCCTGTTAATAGAAATGTTTCCACCCTGCTCACGACACCAGAACATAAAAACAAGTTCTGACTCAATTTCTGTTTCCCAGACATAACTACAGATAAATTCCGGTTTAAATTTCTCTAGTCCGATTTCTTCAACTGTTTCCCTTGCAAGTGCCTGTTCCAGAGGTTCCCCACTGGCAACATGACCACCAACTGCACTATCCCATTTGCCCGGTTGTACAAGTTTAAAATCAGGCCTCTTCTGCAAAAAGATTCTGTTTTTATTGTCTATTACGTGGAGATGAACTACAGGATGAAGTTTCCCTGGCCCCTGATGACAGAGTGATCTGGGAGCTTTTCCGGTAATTTTACCTTCCGGTGTTACTAAATCCAGCCACTCTTCATCTCCGTAAAGCTCTGCCATTTTACGGCCATCCACTCTCTTCTTTATTAATTCATAGAGAAAATAGACACCAAAAATAATATAGAAAAGCCCTCCACTTATAAAACCCCAGGCTTCAGAAGACATATAGAGAGCTGAGTAGAAAATAAGAGCTGTATGTATAAGAAAAACACCAGTTAAAATTTTAAGACTACTTACCAGTTTCTTCTGCTGCTCTTCTGTTATTTCAACTCCCTTCATATAACGTCTGGTCATAAGAAGGATGAGATTGTTACCAGAAAAAGCAGATACTCCCATTATGAAAGTAAGAAGCAGTTCAATGATTCCTGGTTTAATCTTAAAAAACACAGGGTTATCAAGACTGATTGACACTCCACCAAGCAGAAGAATAAGACCGATATCAGCAGCTACAAACCAGTCGATTACTCTTTCTCTGTAAAACTTCCACCCCATCTCCAGAAGTCCGAAGCCAACAGCGATAATTATAGCTGTTTTAACATCAAAAAAGCTCTCTGCAGCAATAAACACAAAGAGTGGTAAAAGTCCGGGAGCCAGATTCTTAAGGAGTTCTCTTATATTCATATTATACCTGTTGAAAAGAGAAACATATTAGCTCATAAGCTCAGGGTTGTCAAAATTTCTTGACAGGTAAAATTAAAAATGAGAAAATTATTCTGTGCTGAAAGGATTTCATCTATGTTTATAAACCATGCCTCAAAACAAGTTGCTGCAAAAATTGTATATTACGGTCCGGGTCTAAGCGGAAAAACCACAAATCTTCAGTACATTTTCTCTACAACCAATCCTTCTACCCGTGGAGAACTTGTAAGCATGGAGACTGAAGTTGAGCGTACTCTCTTCTTCGATCTTCTGCCTGTTAATGTGGGATTAATTAAAGGTTACAAAGTAAGGTTCCAGCTTTACACTGTTCCTGGTCAGATATTCTATGATTCCACCAGGAAACTTGTACTGAAGGGAGCAGACGGGATTGTCTTTGTTGCTGATTCACAGGAACTTATGGAACAGTCAAATATAGACAGTATCAACAACCTCCGCACAAACCTTGAAGAGCAGGGGCAGGATTTTCATAAGGTACCTCTGGTTTTTCAGTTCAATAAGAGAGATTTGAAAAACATTCTCCCTTTAGATCAGATGAATGAGACATTGAATCCGGATAATTTCCCTTTCTTTGAAGCAGTCTCTTCTAAAGGTGAAGGGGTTATTGAAACCTTAAAAGAGGTTTCAGCCAGAACACTTATAGAAATCAAGAAAGTTATAGACAGAGCACAATCTCCTTCAGGCACATCAAAACAGCCTATCAATTTTGATACTGACAGTAACAGAAAACTGATTGACAGATCAGAACTTCCTGTAAAAACCATCTCTGCAACAATAGAAGAAGATTTCCACTCAATAGATCTACCTGATGAAGAGGAGATTCCGGAAGTTGCACAAACCAATCTTGAAGAGATGGTTTCCGAAAACCGGGCAGTATTCAATCCGACAGAAGAAGAGATTGAAGAGATTGAGCTAACTGACGATTTTGAAATCAAAGATATTGATATAAGTAGCGATGATGAAGATCTGGAAGTAGATTTCCAGATAGATGAAAACTCAATTTCTGATGTGGATCTCTCACCGGAAATTGATGAACCTGAAATTGTTGAAGATAAGCTGGAAATTGAAATTCAGGATGAAGATCCTGTTGAAGAAGAATCCGTTACTGATACTGAACCTGTTATTCAGAAAGAAGAGCCGGAAATTGTCGTAAAAGATACAACCGGAGTTGACGAACTTCTTGCTGTTAAAGATACATCTCCAGTTAAACAAAAAACAGAAAAAAGCAGCAAAGATCTTGAGCAGCTGAACATTCTGGACAGTCTTAAAGATAAGAAAACTGTTACAGTACTCAGAAAACTTAAAACAGAAGGCAAAACAATTAATGTCAACATAAGCTGTGATTCAGCGGATCTCGACTCATTTGATGTTGAGATCGATAAGACTACAAAAAAAATAACCCTGATATTCGATGTTAAAAAATAAGATAACCACATTAATTCTGGCAGCCACAATTATTGGAGGCTGTAGTAAGACAGATATAGTAACCACCCCTCCTGCAGAACAGCAGGCCCCGCAATCAGTTAACCTTGCAAGAAAACACTTTCAACAGGGTAAAAACTGTATCATTAAAGGTAGTTACAAAGATTCTGTATTTCATTTCGACAAATCTATAGATGTTCTTCTTGACTCATCAGACAGTAGCGGAAGTAAAGCTGCAAACCTGAATGCAATTGTTGAACAGATTGCAGAGATGGAGCTTGGGGTACTGAAAGACAAAAACACTTCTTCAGAAGAGACTGCTTTTCTTGATGAGGTAATAACCACCCCTCTTTTTGTACCATCCCAGTCTGAACTTCTGAATTTCAGAAAAAAGCTCAAAAACCGTAAAGGTTACTCTGTGCCGATTACTATTAATCCCCGGGTACTATCTTTTGTAAAAGCTTTCCAGAACATTAAACATAAAAGCATACAGAGAGCTCTTGATCGCTCTGCAGAGTACATTTACAAATACAAAGAGATATTCAGGGAAGCCGGAATACCTGAAGACCTGGCCTACCTTCCTTTAATTGAGAGTGGATTCCGTTCACATGCTACTTCAAGGGCAAGAGCAAAAGGTCAGTGGCAGTTCATGGCTGCTACAGCAAGACTCTTTGGGCTGAAAGTCAACTGGGTAGTGGATGAGCGTAAAGATCCATATAAATCTGCAGTTGCAGCAGCAAAATATCTTAAATATCTGTATAAGAGATTTGGAGACTGGTATATAGCTCTGGCAGCTTACAATGGCGGTCCCGGCAGACTTAACAGAGCAATAAGAAAAACCAGAACCAAAAACTTTTTTAAGATTGCCAGAACAAGATATATAAGACGGGAAACCAGGAATTATGTACCAGCTTTCCTTGCTTCACTTATAATTGTTAAGTCACCCGAAGAGTACGGGTTTAAAATACCTGAACCAGTATGTCATCACAACTGGAAAATTGTTAAGATCCCATCTCCCGTTGACATTAAAAGTGTGAGCAGACTATCAGGTGTCTCCAGAAAAGAGATTAAGAAACTTAATCCTGAACTTATCAGAGATTTTACTCCTTTTAATAAAAAATATTATGAGATTAAACTTCCTTCAGACAGTTCAGAGAATTTTGTAGCATCTCTGAAACGCCTCCCCCCTTCAAAGAAATATTTTGCAGGATGGTATCGTGTCAGAAGAGGAGATAATCTCTACTCTATTGCGAGGAAATTCCGTACTTCTGTAAGAAGAATCAAGCGGGTAAATAAGTTAAGATCAAACCTTATTAAACCTGGTAAGAGATTACTTATTCCACGAGGGAGCTGATATTCTCTCTCTCTTTCTGCTCTTTTTCAAGATATCTGTAGATTTTCTGTACCGCTTCGGCAGGAAGGAGAATTTTCTCTTTTAAAAACATCTGAAGAGTAGTACGGTTTATTTTGATTTTTTTACTTAGATCCTGTTCACTGATCATTCCTGAACTTAATATCTTTTTCAACTCATTTTTAACAGCTTTTAAATCATTCATAAAATAATTATATCATAACCATAATAAACATTGGAGTGTTCACTCCCGGCTCCTGTTCACATAATATACAGCATACTTAGTCTGAATCCCTTTCTATTAATGGGTTTCAGGTAAATTCATACTATATTATTACTATAAATTAAAGGAGGTTAAGTATGAACTTTTTTTATAGACTGAAAATCAGGGTCAAGGTAACAATTATAGCTTCTTTAAGTTGCCTCATAGTACTACTCCTCACTCAATCATATAGCATGTATTCCGGTCTTTCAGAACTTGAGCTGCAACTCACTGAACAGCGTCAGATGCTTCTTGAAAGCTTTGATAACAATATAAAAACCCAGGTTCAGAATGTAGTATCTCTTGCAATGGGTATATATAGAGACCATCAGGCAGGAAAATTAACTCTTGAAGAGGCAAAAGAGAGAGCCAAAGAATCCATACGTCATATCAGATACGGTAAAGATGGATACTTCTGGATAGATGCATACGATGGCATAAATGTCCTGTTTCCTACACAACCTGGGGATGAAGGTAAATCCAGACTGGATCTTAAAGATACAAACGGTACCTATCTTATAAAAGAGATTATAGCCAACGGGCGTAAAAGTGATGGCGGTTTTACTGATTACTGGTTTCCAAACCAGGTCAGACAAAATCTCTTCCCAAAAGAAGCTATTCTCTTGCAATCGAACCCTTTAGCTGGGTAGTTGGAACAGGCAATTATATTGACGATATTAACAAGGTTGTTGGAGAAAAAGAGAAAGTGCTGAGGGAAAACTTCAACACCAGTAACGCAATTTCCATAGCTCTGTTTTTTATAGGTCTTATCTTATCTGTCTTCATTTCTTCCCTATTTGCCAGAACACTATCCGATCCGATTAATGAAATGGTTGAAAGATCAAGAGACCTCTCAGAAGGTGATGCAGATCTCACAAGACGTATAGAAACCAGAAGTAAAGATGAAATCGGAGAACTGGCAGAAGCATTCAACCGATTTATAGAGAGAGTTCAGAAAATTATAGATATAACCCAGAGAAACTCACTTCAGGTTAACTCAGCAACAAGTCAGATATCAGCAGCTATTGAAGAGTTATCTTCAACTGTTGACGGCCAGAATATTCAGATACAATCAATAGGAAACTCTGCTTCAGAACTTACAGTAACATCCTCTGATATCACCTCTTCCCTTGAAACAGCTCAGACTACTGCGGAAACTTCCTCTACAATGACTCAGGATGGCAACAAAGTAATCAGGGATTCAATTGCTTCTTTAAAAGAGATTGAAGAGCAGTCCAGACATCTTTCCAGAATAATAGGAAGCCTTGAAAACTCAACAGATAAGATTGGTAATATTATCAACGTCATAAATGATGTATCAGATCAGACAAATCTACTGGCTCTTAATGCAGCAATTGAAGCTGCCCGGGCGGGAGAAGCGGGACGGGGGTTTGCAGTTGTGGCAGATGAAGTACGAAAACTTGCAGAAAGAACAGGTAAAGCAACTAAAGAGATTGAAGAAATCATAAAAGGACTTCAGCATGAATCAAGAGAAGCAAGTAATGCAATGCTTGAAACCTCTGAAGAGATTGTTAAAGGCAGAGAGCTTGGTGAAGAGTCCCTTAACATACTGGAAAAGATAGTATCCTCTGTGGAAAACATATTACGAACCACCACGGATATTGCTGCAGCAGTTACAGAAGAGAATGCAACTATTGAAGAGATAAACGACAACATAAGCAGTATCTCAAACAGCTCGGAAGAGTCTGCAAAAGCAATATCTGAAGTTGCCGTTACTACTGAAGATCTGGCAAGACAGACAGAGCAGTTACAGGAACTTATTAATCAGTTCAGAACCAGTTAATTTTTGCAATTCAAAATCTGCTTTCCCTGTAAGCTCTATTGAAAATCTTCTGTAGATCTTTTGAAGAGTAGGGTTTCTGTAAGAAGAAAATCTCACCTTTATCAAGTCCTGTCTGATTTAAAAGCTCATCAGTATAGCCGGATGTGAAGATAATTGTAAGATCTTCCCTGGTTTTCCTGAGCTTCTCTGCCAGTTCCACACCACTCATACCAGTAAGAATCACATCGGTAAAAAGTATATCAAATGAACCATTACCAAATACTACCAAAGCCTTCTCTGCACTATCAACACACTCTACATAAGAAACCAGATTTCCAAGCATTCTGGTAGCAATCTTCTGCAGCTTTATATCATCTTCTACAATGAGCACCTTTATATCTGAATCAAATAATTCAGTCGTTTTCATTCCTTCGGTATCATCGATATTATCCTGCGATACCATTGGCCAGTAGACAATACATTCAGTTCCGGTATCCGGGCTGCTATTAAGTTTTATTCCTCCGCCATTCTGTTTAACAATGCCATGAACAGTTGACATTCCCAGCCCTGTTCCCTTTCCCTTCTCTTTAGTAGTAAAAAACGGTTCGAATACTTTTTCAATAATATCTTCTGGAATACCACATCCAGTATCCTGTACACTCATCTTAAGGTAGTAACCTTCTGATTCGGTAATATCCTCTCTGTAAAGATAGACAACATCTGTGCTGAGACAGATCTCCTTTAAGTCTCTCTTATTTCCGGTTCTTATAGCATCCCCTGCATTTACAAACAGATTTATTACTACCTGTTCAAACTGACCGGGATCAGCTTTTACAATTATAGATTTATCGTAGAGGTCAAATTTAAGGCTTATATCTTCACCGATAAGTCTCCCCAGAAGTTTATCAAGCCTTACAATAAGTTCATTAATATCAAGTATTTTCAGGTTTGACTATATCTTTTCTTGAGAAAGCAAGGAGCTGTCTGGTTAACCCTGCAGCTCTCCTGCAGGCGGCATCTATTTCCTGAATATCTGAATATGCAATACTATCCTGATCTGTATTCATTCCTGCAAGCTCAGCAAAACCCGAGATAGCAGTCAGTATATTATTGAAGTCGTGGGCAACTCCCCCTGCCAGACGCCCCACTGCCTCCATTTTCTGAGCCTGAAAGAGTTGAGCTTCAAGGAGCTCTTTCTCTTTCCTTTCAGCAAGCTGTGCCGAAATGTCCCGCATTACTGCAACAAAATTGATAACCTCCCCCAACTCATCTGTAACAGGAGATACAGTAAGATAGGCTGTGTACAGATTACCATCTTTTTTTCTATTAACAATCTGGCCGCTCCATCTCTTTCCTTCGCCTATTTTATTCAGCATCTCTGCATAGAAATCCCTGTTCTCAATACTACTGTCCAGTACTCTCATATTACAGCCCAGTAGTTCAGATTCAGCATAACCGGTTATATCAGTAAAAGCAGGATTAGCATACTCAATTACACCTTTGGTATCTGTTACAGTTATTGCTTCACCTGTCTGCTGAACTGCTGCAAGAAGTCTGTCATTATCTGCATCAGAATTTTTCCTCAGTACAATTTCCCAGGTTACATCTGCAATATATGTAAGAACTTCAATATCGTTATCATTGTAAAAATCGTTCTTACTTCCTACTCCCATAATAGAAACTACATGACTGTTTCTTATTACCGGCACCATAAGCCATCGATAGATTCTATTATTCCCTTTTTTCCTGTAGCCATTCTCAATAACCGGTTTTTTTGAATCAACACAACACTTTAGCAAACCTGTGCCTTCTATCAGATTATGTAGTTTTTCCCACTGACTACCTTCAGACCACTTACTCAGAGCACACTCCCTATGCTCATTTACCAGATAACAGAATCCTGCTTTGCTATTAGTGAGTTTCTTAAGCCTTTCAAGTACTTCATCCAGAAAAACAGGAATAGAACTACCTGCTGCAAAAGCAATAAGAGATAGTCGATGCTCCATTAGAAGCTGCTTACGTTCAGCTATCTCCTTTAACTCAATTATTTTAGCCTGGGATCTGTATCTACCCATGGCATTCAGTATATCCAGACACAGGTCATTTACAAAATTATCTATCTCCGGATAGTTCTCATAAACCCTGTCTAAAGATATGGACACAGTAAAACAACCGTTATCTGAGTTTTTCTGACTTGATGTTACAACCAGATCTCCTTCATGAATATCTTTCATAAAACATGACTGGCACTCTGTACTTGTATCCATTACCCTTTTTACCAGTCTCTCTTCACAGGAGTTCATACATATAATATTACCCAGATCTTTGACCTCCAGCCTTCTCACTCCGGTACTTCTATTGGCAACAAGGATAAAGAACCCATTACCACAACCGTATCTTATTCCAACCCAGGTTGACATAACCGCTTTCACAGATAACAGCTGCCCACATATTTTTTCCAGAAGCCTGTCAATATCTGAAGAGTCAAGTATCTCACTTTTTACTCTGTATTTTACCTCAGAAAATATCTTTAACAAATCTCAGATATCCTCTCTCTTTAAATCTCTCAAGAGAAAACATTATGGACTTAACCAGCAGACTACTGGACATCATCCCCTTAAAAAGATAATCCACAGCTCCTATTTTCAGAGCCTCCACACCAACTTCAATATCTGACATTCCTGTAAGAACAATTACAATCTGTTCTCCTCTTACTTCAAGCACTTTCTCAAGAGTATTAAGTCCCTGAGAATCAGGTAACCCCAGATCAAGAAGTACAATATCGTATCTACCTTCCCCGATAGGTTCAAGAGATTCAGAAAGGTATGCTCTGCAATCTGTATTAACAAAAAGATCTGTAGCATCCAGAAGATACTCCTTTATAAGATCTGCGTCTCCCGGATTATCTTCCAGAATGAGAATATTCATATCAGTACTCCTACAGGCACTCAGTTAGCCTGATTATTCCCCTCAGGTAACTTCACAATACTTACCCAGAACTTTTCAATATTCTGCACAACTTTCTGAAAATTCTGAAAATCCAGAGGCTTAACTATATAGCAGTTTGCATATAGATTATAGGATTTAAGAATATCCTCCTCTGCACCGGAAGTAGTAAGTACTACAACAGGAATCTGTTTAAGCTCCTCATCCTTCTTTATCTCTTCAAGAACTTCCCTGCCATCTTTTCTTGGAAGATTGAGATCAAGAATAATGAGATCCGGCCTGCTGTAATCACTATACCTATCTCTTCTTTTAAGAAAACTCATAGCCTCTTCACCGTCCGCAACAACATGAAGCTGGTTAATAAGCTTACTATCCTCCATAGCAACTCTGGTTAACTCCACATCCCCCGGATTATCCTCAACCAGAAGTATTTCAATCGGTTTTCCCATACTAAAGCTCATTCTCTCCTCCTGCTAAAGGTAGTTTTATTTTAAACTCCGTTCCATCTCCTTTTTCAGATACAACACTAATTTCCCCGTTGTGACGATTAACAATTCTTTTACACACTGCAAGGCCGATACCTGTTCCACCATAATCCTGTTTTGCATGCAAAGTCTGAAAAATAACAAATACTTTATCCCGGAATTTCATATCAAAACCTATACCGTGATCTTTTACAGATATTTCAGCATATCCTTCCTTCTGCTCTGACCTGATCTCAACCTGTGGAACCTCTTCACCACTGAACTTAATTGCATTATGTATAAGATTCTGAAACAACCTGACCATCTGACTGTGATCTGCCCGAACTCCCGGTAGCTCTTCAATATCAATCTGAGCCTGCTGTTCATTAATTAAAGTCTGAAGATTAACCAGCACCTCATCCAGAACATCTACCAGTTCCACTTTTTTAAAGGCCTTCCCGTGAGTTGAGATCCTTGAAAAAGTGAGTAGATCATTTATCAGGTTCTGCATTCTCCTGGCTCCGTCAACAGCATAATGGATAAACTTCCTGCCTCTTTCGTCCACTACATCCCTGTATTTATCCTCAATAAGCTGAGTATAACTTGAAATCATGCGGAGCGGCTCCTGCAGGTCATGAGATGCAACATATGCAAACTGCTGAAGCTCATCATTTGATCTTTTTAATTCACATATAGCCTTTGCCAGAGAAGCCTCACTTCTCTTAAGGTTTGAAATATTGGACGCCAGTTCAAACCTCACCATTCTCCCGTCATGCCACTGAATTGCCTTATCTGCACAACGGAACCATTCTTCGGTTACTCTGTTCTGAAACTCCCAGTAATAAGTCTCCCCCAGCTTCTCTCCAAAAACAATATGATTCGTACAGAAAGAACAGGGCTCATCAATATTCTGAAGTACTTTGTGACATCTCTTTCCAACTACATCATCCCCCCAGTTCTCCTTAAAACTATCATTAACATAGATAAGTTCATAAGTAACCGGATCAGAGACATATATTACATCATCAATTCCATCCAGTATTGCCAGCAATCTGTTACGTTCAATTCTCACATTCTCTTCAAGATCCCTGATAAATTTCCGATCCTCAAAAAGAGCAAAAATATGATCCTTATCAATGAAACTCAGAGATACAAGAAACTGCCTGGAATTTGGAGCATAGAAAGCATCAAGAACAGTATCGGTGCCATGCTTCAGATCAAAAATCTCTTCAAACAAAGATCTCCTGCCGCATCGCAGATTTGCAATACCCCTCTCAACCTCCAGTTCACCTTTATCAATACCGGTAATCTCCAGAAAGGCCCTGTTATAGTCCTCTACTTCGATACAATTCTCTTCCCTGTTAACAGTTAAATATATACCCCCAACCCTCATAGAGTGAAAAATATTACGGTATCTCTTCTCATTTTGCCCGGCACCAGAATTCATAAGATTCTCCTTACCATTACTGTTTTGTATAAAATATATTCACCCTTCCCTCAATTTCCAACTAATTACAAAATTTATACATCGGGGACGATCCCTCATGATAATGATTAACGATTCAGAAAGACCTTTTTTAAAGCATTAGTAATGCCACCTGAAGTTCTGGATGGGCAGTTTATGAGTACAATAATAGTATCTTCACTATCTGTATAACGTATAAAAAAACTACGAAACCCAACCCATCGTCCTCCATGAGAAACAACTTTTCCGTCTTTACTTAATCCCCATCCAAAGCCATAAGAGATCTTTTTACCTGAATTTAACACTCCATGAGTAAACATCTCTTTAAGGCTACTCTTTTTTAGAAGCGAATATGTATATAAATACCGATCCCATTTAAAAAGATCCCTGACTGAAGAGTAGATATTTCCATCCCCTCTCATACCATCACAATATATCAGATCATCTTTCCTTAACTTACCATCAACTTTCCTCAGTCCCCAGACTCTATTCTTTCCCGGGAATCTTTTCATACCTTTATAATAAACAAAAGTATCATTCATCTTTAATGGTTTGAAAATATTTTCCCCCATAAAATCTTCAAAACTTTGTCCTGATACGGCTTCAATGAGGCTGGCCAGTATTATATAACCTGTATTACTGTAGTTCATTCTTTCCCCAGGTTTAAACAGAAGAGCAGGTTTTTCTTCCATAAATATATTAAGCAGATCCTCATTTCCAACAGTTCTTTTTTCGGAGTTTCTTATTCTCAGTATACGATAAATATCGGGGAACCCGGCTGTATGATTCAAAAGGTGTCTCACAGTAACTTCCCTGGCATATGACAATTGTGGCAGGTAAATCCCTATATTTGCATCCAGCTTGATTTTACCCCTTTCTACCAGCAACATTACAGCTGTAGCAGTAAATTGCTTTGATACAGAAGCGAGATTAAAAGACGATTTTAAGGTCAGTTTTCTTTTCCCTTCAACATCTGCCACTCCGTAAGCTCCCCTGAAGACAACTTTTCCTTTTACTGCAACCAGAACAACTCCATTAAAACCACTCTTTCTTAAAAGCGCATTAAATTTCTGTTTATTTGAGATTTCTGTTCCTGAGAGGGAACATGTGATAAAAATTAATACAACTGATAACAATTTATTCATATTAAACTCCATGACCTTATAATCAGATATACGCCACAAAGTCAATATAGTTATTTAAATAGGAAACACTTGTAAATATCGACTTAACTACTATAAAACAAAATAAATAACTACAACTGCCAGAATAATATTACTAATTACAGCACCTGTACTGACAGCAAGCCAGATTACTTTACCTGCAGGTTTCAGAAATTTCCTGAGAATGAAGAGTTCAACAATGGTTATTAAAAAGCAGGCCAGAATGATAATAATATTTGTATCCATATTTTTATTTTAAAGAAATTACTTATGTTATTCAAAGCAGTAGTGAATTATTCTTATCAAAGCTATTTGACTAACAGACACCAGATATACATATTATTCACATGGAGAATCTCAGTGCCTGAATCATCACTACCAAACAAGTATTTAATTGGTCAATCCAGACTGAATAAACAGAATGGTGCTTTAATCAGATTAACAATGGAGTGCATTCAGGCTATGAAGAGAAATAACACCAGAAATACCGGTGCAATAATAAAGGCACTGGAATTATACGGCGAAGAATATTTCACTATTGAAGAGTACAACCTTGCCAGATCCGGTTCACGGGATACAGATAAGCATAAAACAGAACATGAGAAATTCATGCAGACTATTAAAAATTATGAGATGAGATACTTTGATGGTAACCCTCCCTCAATGCAGGAGATTGTCAACTTTCTTATATACTGGATAAAGAACCATATTCTAAAAAGTGATAGCTACTCTATCTCTGGGGACGGTACCTAAAAATATATAAAATTTTCCGACTGAAATTTAGAGAATTTTACTTTTCAGTAGTTTATCGATGACTTCATTAAATGATTTTCAACAAAACAATTGATTGATTAAAAATATCTACTCAGAATTTTTATATTTTTAGGTACCGTCCCCGACGAAGATTTGCTTGTTTTTGGTTTATTTTGTAGAATTAGATTATATATGTTAATTTTTATATTTTGGGGGCGATATGGTTAGTAAAATAACTTCTGCAGTTATTAATGGTATGGATGTTATTGGTATTGAGGTTGAATCTGGTTTTATTAGAGGTATTCCCGGAATTACTATTGTCGGTTTACCCGATAATGCTGTAAAGGAGAGCCGGGAGCGCATCCGCTTTGCTATTAAGAAATCCGGCTTTGAATTCCCGGGAGTTAAGAAGATTCTTGTTAACCTCTCTCCTGCTGATATTAAGAAAGAGGGCTCATCTCTTGACCTTCCTATTGCCACTTCAATTCTTATGAACCACTACCAGTTATCCGGTGGCATTCTTCAGGATTTTATAGTCTGTGGGGAGCTGAATCTTGAAGGTAGAATTAATCCTGTTAAGGGGGTTCTCAATATTGCAGTGTTTGCAAAAAAACACGGATATAAAGGCATAATAATTCCAGAAGGTAACAGAAGAGAGGGCACTTCAATTAAGGGTATTGATGTATATGCATTCTCCTGTCTGCAGGATATAGTCGGTTTTATAAAACAACCTGAAGAGTTCACACCTGAGAAATACCAACCTGTGAACTCTGTAATTGAACACGATGCAGATTTTTCTGAAATCAGAGGACAGTATCTGGTAAAAAGAGCCATGGAGATTGCTGCGGCAGGTTTTCATAACCTTATGATGATAGGCCCTCCGGGGTCAGGTAAATCCATGATAAGTAAAGCTCTGCCTTCTATTCTGCCGGAGATGACTGAAGAGGAGATAATCGAAACTTCCATGATATACAGTGCTGCAGGAATGCTTGATAATAAAAAAGGTCTTATTAGCCAGAGACCATTTCGCAACCCTCACCACACAATATCTTCTGTAGGTATAAGTGGTGGAGGTGTGAATCACAAAAAACATTGCAAACATACAAAATAAATTGCTAATGGGTACCTTTCCATTGTAGCAATAAAAGGTCTGATTCAATCTGACAAGAAAGATTAATTATCTTAATAATCTTTAAAAATAGTCAAAGCATATTACTTAATACTAAAAAATCTGATCACAAGACTTGGCGTTCGAAAACTCATACTACATGCATTATTTCAATGCCTTTTATTCAGATATAGTAGGTATGATTTGGTTATTGGCTAAGAAGGATTTGGTAGAAAAGAAGAAAGATAAAACCTGGATAATAATGATAAAGCGTCCTCATCAAGCTCTGGGCTATATGACGCCAGTTGCTTTTAAAGATGAGGAAAATGTTGCATAATTACTGTACAGAAACGAAGGGGTCATTACAAAACTTATTCTTTATATAAAAAAACAGATTATATAGCCACACGGTGATTATCAACATGTGCACATTCTCTAACTTCTTCTACACAACTAGTATGCTCTAATAGTGCAGCTGCAACTCTATAAACCAGTTCTATATTTACCATATTTCCAAGCACTCTAAATTGTCCAGCTTTTGAAGTAGGTAACAGTATTTCTTCTGGAAGGGATTGCACTCTTGCACCTTCTTCTGATCGAAGGTATCTCATATATTCGCCTATAATAGGTATCTGCGTACGAATAGTTACTAGAGATGGTAAATAATCTTCTTTTTTTACTCTTATCCCCGAACCTCTGAATTGAATAAGCTTATCCTTAAAGTCTTTATTCAAACCTTGACAATGCCACTCAAATTTCTTCCAACTTTCTTGTTTGAAATCTTTTATTTTATCAATTATTTCAGGTTTAATAAATGCTTTTGATTTATGAAAGAAACGCCTATTATTTCTTAAAAAAATCTGTTTCCACCTAGGAGGTATTCCATCTTGAGTCTTTACATAGTTTGGAAGATGTTCCCAAACTTCTTTAATTGAGCTACATAATGAAAGTGGATATCCATAACTTCCTTTATACTTTTGCCATTCACTTAAAGATAAAGCCCCCCAATTTTGTTTTAATGGATATGTGGCTCCAAACTCCATTGACCAAAGAGGTGTATAGGGATCTGAATTCTCTGGGAAACAATCAAGAAACTCTTGCCACACTTTTAAAACTTCAATTTTATCTGTTTCTAAATTAGACTCAACTTCATCATCATTTATAATACTTCGAATAGAAGTATGATACTCTTCTTGTTCTGGCCATTTGATATTATCGATATCAGAATTGTTTAAGCTACCAACTATGAAAATTCGTTCTCTATGTTGCGGTATATTAATAAAATGTGGTGACAAAATTCTTTTGTCTATAGCATATCCCAATTCAGATAATGATGTTGAAATATACTCCCACGTCTTTCCTTTATCATGAGTAATTAAGTTTCTTACATTTTCTAATAAAAAATATCTGGGTCTATGAAAAGTAAGAATTTTTATTATTTCATCAAATAATTTACCTCTTGCTTCTTTCATACCTTTTTGATTGCCAGCCTTAGAAAATGTTTGACAAGGGAATCCTGCACATAAGATATCATGTTCAGGTATATTCTCAACAGCAATTTTTGTAATATCACCGTGGCATTCTAAACCATGATTTCTCTCATAAAGATCTTGTAACTCTTCACTTAATTCCGAAGCAAAGACACATTCATGGCCTAAATTATGTAAAGCGACATGAAATCCACCAATACCTGCAAATAAATCTATATATCTCAAATTACATTTCCTCAAAGGTTATATTATCTATATGATTAATAATACGTTTATTTAACTCATCATCAGAAATATCATAATACCTTAGAATTCGACCTCTATCAAATATTATAGAGCCTGAAAAGTTTGAATGTACTTTTCTTAATTGATCTTGCTCTAAAAAACAGACCACACTGAGTATAGTTGTTGGGGGTTTTACAGCAAAAGTTATATATTCTGACCTCCATCGATCAGCTATTGATCTCTTATACTGATAATGTTTCCCTACACACGCTTGTCCTAAAAAAACATTATTACCAACATTTCTGGGATCAAGAGGCTTGTAAACAATAAAATCAACACCATCATCTTTAGCTTGATCTGGTAGATGACAAAATGAACCTGTCTTCTCTTTCATTTGATCAATAATTTCTTTCAATTTACTTTCTGTTAAATTTGATTTCCCTTCTCCAACCATAATTATATTAGAGTCTTGGCCCAGATAATTTTTTACTGCATTTGCAGATATGCATTCAAATAGTTCTGCTGAACCATCTGTATTTGCATTTTCTCCACCATTTAAATCTTTCAATGTTAAAAAACGATGTAAATACCTTTTTACTTTATTCTCATTATCAGAATTGACATGTAACTGACTATAACCATTATCGGGATGTAAAATGTCTAAATTATAAATTGTAGTAAACCTATAATTCAAACTTCTATAATAATTTTTCTTATGATTTATTTCATCACTTTGTAACCTATCTTCTTCTTTAAAAGATTCACTTAAAAAATCATCTACAATCTCATCGAAATCAATTATGTCATCTAATAAAGAAATCTTACTCTCAATACAATCTAGTTCGCCCATTTCATTTTTAAGTTATATCCAAACTTATATCTGTCTTCTTTACTTTTTCTTTTACATTAGCTATATAAAATTCTTTTAATGCCTCTCTACTCTCAGGTTTTGTACTACTCCAATTTTGTTGTATATGAGTTAGAGACTTATGTACTGCAGTACAAGACTTCTTTATAATATTGTCAAAAGAATCAGATAACAAAAGTGCTGTCTCTTTATCTTCACCCTGCTCCAAAGCCTTGGTCGAAGTTTCATTCCTCAATATTGGTTTAAGATATTCATTAATTTGACGACTTTCTTTTATTATAGAATTCTCAGTAAAAACCCAACGAATTAAATTTTTGACTTCATTCTCTTTATCATAAGGAATTATATTTTCATAATCCTCTGGATCTAGTCTACTATAACTATCTATTCCTATATATTTTGCAATAGATGTTGTACCAGTTTTTCCGAAAGCTACTTCAAGAAGAGAAAATTTATCCTCAATGTTCGTTTTTATTGATATATCATCCTCTATTATTCTCTTAATATTTTCGTATATACAATATTTGTAAAAATGATTTATAACATCTACCCTTTTATTATTAGTTTGTTCGACAAATGTATCTATAACATTTTTTACTAGTATTGTTTGATCATTATTCTTTTGAACTATAATGTAACTGTAGACATATTTAGATTGAGCAAGAGGCTCCCATTTCACAACGCCACCAAGATGTCTAACACCTAGATATGCGTGTACATTGTCTCTTTTATCAGCAATAACGACAGGTATTCTCTCTAATTGCTTTCGTAGTTTTTCATTAGCTATAAAATCTTCTCTTTTACCAGTTGAAATTATTGAATTTCTATAGCTTTCATCGCAAAGTATTTTGATTGTAGTTAATCGTCTATTTCCTTCAACTACAACAAATTTCGTTTCATCCTCTTCATCTGGAATTGCAACCATTGGTTCTACTTGAAAATAACCATTTTTTAATATTGAATCTTTGAGATCATCAATACCAAATTCAATATAAAGAAACTTCGCCAAATTCACTTGAGTAATTTTTGTTGAAATTTCTTGATGAATACGAGGATTCTTTTTGTCTAATAATAATCGTTCCAGTTCAATGGATTTGATTTCCTTCATTATTTCTCCCTTAATAATTATACAAAAAAAGCAACTCTATTCATACTAACAATAAAAAAAAACACATTTTAACAATAGAAAGCTTAACTCTTCTCCATTTTATTTAGTATTCACTTCATTCTTAATCTCATAGGGCATTATAAATACACTTAGGTTTATTCTTTATGCTCGACATTTTCTCTTTGAGGAATTAAAAAATAGTATGTATAAAATTGTGTGAAACTTAACCTATTACTGATTCAGTAACGATTTATACTTAATTCTGATGGATTAAGGAAAAATAGCATATCTTCTTTATAAATTTTCCACTATAATAATTAAGAGTTTGTGAGTGTAACACATGAGCGAAGAGAAGTTAGTATATAAAATTAAAGAGCAAAAACAGTTACTAAATCATGTAAGCCAAATAAAAATTAGCGAATTACCGAATGACGATAATGTATGGTGCTTAACGTGGACTGGTCGGATATTACCAAATTCTTATAACAGGCGAGATACATTTGTTGATATAGTTTTATCTCCAATTCCGCAATCAATATGGAAAGACGACAAACAACAATTATATAGTTATCTTAAGAATGATCTCAATTTTAACGAATTAGATTACAAGAACTATATTATTACCAAAATTAGTATTGACTATTTTCCATTCTTGACATGGGGGATGTTGTTTTACAAACAAAGTCCAATGCTGATTAAAGAACCTTTTGAAAAACAATTAGGTAAATATATACCTTCACATCATCAATTACACTTGAAACGTTTAAATTTTGTCTTAGATCTAGATGAAAATAAAAGAAATCAGAAAGTAATCTCTGCTAACTCAACAAAAGATGGTGAATTTCACTCAGATAACCAAAAGAATATATTCTATATTCCAAAGATAAATTTTCCACTCTGGGCTTCTTTATCACACGATGATTTTTATAGATTAAGACATACAAGTCTATTAAGGGTACAATTAAGAAAAACTTCCACCAAACAGTACCAATACCTTCTTATACCTTGTACTGAAGTATTAAGGTATTTTTACCTACGTTCAAGTAGAATAACAAGAGATATTTTTAGAAACAGCTTTCTTGATAATATGGAGAGCTATGTTAAAGAATTTCACAAAGCTCCTACTGAAGCAAAATACCACTTAACACTAACAACTAAGGCATGCGATAAACTATCACCTTTCTTTACTAAGATGTGCTTTGCTCCACTTTATACTAAAAGACTTGACCAAATGACAATTAATATGAATAGGCAGTATAAGAAGAATAGGTTTGCATTTCCTAAAACATACCTACCTGAGCAAGGGAAAGTATCCTTAAAAGTATGGGGCGTTCCACTTGTCTTTGGTGACGAAACTAATTTTCTCGTTTACAAAATAATTTCATGTTCAGAAGATATTGAATATTCCGACATAGTACTTGAAAGAACTAATGACAATCGCAAAGCTGAGCATGGTAATAATCTTCTAATACATGGCTGGAAAGTTAATCATCTAAGAACAGATGAAAATGGGGAAGATGTAATATCTGCCAGTAGCAATCTTGTTAGTGCTTCAAACTCTACAAATGTTAATATTATTGCAGATCCTCCTCCAACAAAACTAAAATGGATTAAGCCTCCCAAAAAACAACAGAAATATGAAAATAAATCAGTTACTACTTATGGCCCCAATACTACTGCAGCAACAGGAAAACCAGAAACAAAGCAAAACCCTGAAAAAGAGCCAAGAGAAATTAATGTATCACCTGGAGACAAGACTCAAAAGCCGTTTAACTTTGAAGAAACTATAGAGGAAACATGTAAAATCCTTGAAGATGCTTACTATAACATCTATTCTGAAAAAATAAGGTGGCGAACTTTCACCAAAAACAAAATAGATAATAAAGATATTTCTTCGCTATATAGGGAATTATTCATAGCTGAAATATTTTATGAATCCAAATACTATTATCTCCTGGACTTAGCTCCCAAAAATGGTGAAGCTTATAGTATGAAACTTGTAGTTGCACCGGCTGGTGTCAGGTCCTTAGAAAATCATATTGAAAAATACATTAAAATCTTAAAAGATGAAAAAAAGTGGAATATTGAATGTAGTCATCTAGTAACAACTAAAGCTATATATCACTCTCAGAACAATTTACCAAAATCAATATCAGAAAAGATTATTGAAATAGTTTAGAGATCTTTTAAAATTAGCTTTAATTCATACTTGCTTAGTTCTTTACGTTTTCTGAATAATTCTTTTGAACCAAAGAAACTTGCAATTTTCTTTTCAGTAATTTCTTCAGCACCAGCTTTGTAATAACCAATCACACTCAAGATTTCTTCTTTAGTTACCTTATAGTCCGGCCGATAAAAATGTTCATTCACAATAGACCAGTACCAATACGGCACATATTTCATGTCCCTCAATAGATCTGATGATAGTATACCGTTTGTATAACAGTAATATATAAAATTGACAGGCCACTTATCTATCAGCCAGTAAGCAAATTTCATTATTTCAAAGCGTTCTCCGGTATCAAGAAAATCGAACATGCTACCAGGTTCACGAATATCCATATTTCTTCTTTTTAAAAATCTATATGATTTACTCCAAACCCTCTTAGACCTGACTAATTTGACAAGTAACTTCAATGCATGAAAGAACAAGATAGAATACATCTTAAAATTGCCATACTCAAACCAACCAGTTTCACTTGCAATTAAGAGCTGTTCAGAAAATAACATGAAGTCTTCATTCAAAATCCATGTATCATTAGTTTTCTCAAAAAGATGTTTCTTGCAAATATGACATCTTGTTATAGAATCAAGCATTGTTCTATCTTTCCTAACGCTACATCTAATATAATTAACCGAAGCTCCGCACTGCTGACATCTATCAAGTAGTAAACATTTATGCTTATGACAAACAGTCACAAAAGATAAACGCCAACTTTTTCTAAAATAGGCTTCATAATCTTCTTTGAGACATAAAGGGCAATATTGTAAGCCATTTAACAAATGTTCTCGATGATAGATGCCTTGTGGTAATATCCAGCTACTTAATCCATACTGATTAAGTTCATCAAATACTTTCCCTTCATAACTTATTAAAGATGTATTGTGAACTCCTGCAGATAGAGTATTGGTTTTTTCTGATAATACTCTGAAAAGAGCAGAATTATTTCGTCTATCAATATCGCTATTTAATAAATTTATTTTGGGCCACAGCATACTTGAAAATGTATGCAACTTTATTCCATGCGACATGGCTATTCTGGCAATCCATGATGACAATAATTCATCATAGAAAGGTTTAGTATGAACAGGCCAGTAATTACCAGATAATTTATTACTTCTTCTGTATTTTGTTATCCTTTCCACTTCATTTCTGAAGGTAAAGTCCAATCGACACCATTTAATATATCCATAGTAATCGACTCTGTACCTGTCTCTATCGCTTTCTGAGCACATTTTTTTAGAAGAGTTGATATCGCCCCAATTGTCCCCTCACTCATGGTTAGTATCTTAGTTGCTGTATTTGGCTCAATCAAATTAGATGGGTTTTTAAGAGGAAGCACTCTTTCAAAGCTTACCAGAAGCCTTAAATACTCTTCATCCAGCTTCCATTTAGGAAGAATTACGGGTTCAAATCTATTTGATAACTGCGGGTCAGATTGTAATGCATTAAAAGCTTCTCTGGTTCCCACACCAATTATTGGTATTTGAAGTTGATTTCCCAATGATTTGATAGCATTAAGCAGCTGTCTCTGCTTCATCATTGAACCAAACAAAATATGCTGAATCTCATCAATAACTAAAAGTTTTAATCTTATTCTTCTAAGCAAAGTAATAATTTGGTGTAACTTTTGATCAACACTATCTCTTGGCTTATAGATACAAAACAGTGTATCTAAAATCCTATTGTAAAAACGACCTTCGTCTGGTACTGATGGAGCTTCAACAGTTAATAGTGGTACATAAGCTTCATCTCCAAATGAATTATCTGATGCAGGACACATACGCTCAAACTTGTCTATAATCATAGTTTTACCATTATTGGTATCACCAACTATCAATAAGTTAGGCATTCGATGAATCTTAGGGTGCTTACTTAAATCATCAAGTTTTTTCAAAATAGTCTTAGCTCTACTATATCCGATCCACTTTGGCTTAAGAATATTAAGGATTCGTTCATCTGCATTCTGCTCTATATGGTATTTAACTTTTTCATCCAAGTGCTCTAAAGACATTATAACTCCTCAATCTCTTCGAACGGCTTAATATCCATATCATCAATATTGAAATTCCCTATATCTTTATCGTCCGCATCTGGCTTTACTAAGATATCGGCATGATCACGTCTTCTCTGCTTTTCCAACCTTGCTTTTTTTGTCTTTTTGATCACTTGTTTTTCTTGTTCTCTAAGTCGAGAATAAGAAGAAAAAATCTGTTCTTCATTAACATCAATAGAGTTATCTTTCAAACTCCTTATAGTTTCTCTTAGTTCCCAGATGCTCATTGGAGGCTTAGTTATGTCTCTATACGGAATCTGGTGGTATGTTCTAAGATTAGGATCATAAAAATAAATAACACTTACATCTCTTGGATCTCTTCTAAAAATATATTTCTTTTTGTCATTGACATATGGTCGCAGGACATCGCTATAGTAATGAATTTTATCTATAACAACGCCTTTCTGCTGTATTGTTCTTTCCTGGTATGGTAAGAAATCCAATTTTAATTTTTCTTCATCTACCAAACTATTGATTACACCAATACCAACTTTGCCATTTAAACCAAATATTGCCTCTTCATATTTTCTGAGAGGGGTTGTATCAATACCCATATGATATTTATGGTGATATATTTCAGTAATATAAGTTAAGAGCCACTTTTCAAACTCCTTCAAAGTAAAACTTGCACTTGCTTCAGAATTATACTCACCCTTTTCATTAATATTAGAAAAAGTTGTACCAGGAAGGTTATGAATTTCTTTAGCAAGAGTACCTAATAACCTTTCAATATGCCCTCCATATTCAGGTTTTCCAATAGGTCGCCATTGTATATTTATATTATATTCTGCGCATGCCCTTCGAATCATTGTTCCCTTGAATTCTTTTGCATTATCAACATGAATCTTATTCATAAAACCATTTATAGGCCAAATTTGATCAATGTTAAATTTGGCCAGCAGTTTATCTTTTGGCAATATGGAGCATGTTAAACATTGCCCAACAGATATGTAACCAGGTGGATCTAAAGATATATAATATCCAGTAACCATACGACTATAAAGATCTATTGCCAGAGTAATCCATGGTCGACCAATTGGTTGCCGATCCTCTTCATCAACCAATATTATGTCTAGCTTTGTATGGTCAATCTGTACAATAGACAAGGGATACTGAGCATGATTATATTTACTCTTAGTAGTGCTATATAACTTTTTAGCAGTTTTAGCTCCAAACCTCTTGGTGATCAGATGTTGCTTTGAAATAGCCTTAATTCTATTCCTTAAAGTATTGATATGAGGCGTTTCTACTCCAGCATTATTACATCTCCGAACAAGTTCATAGTAAGCTTTCTGTACTGAGATTCTTTGTTTGGTTAAATACAATTCTTCTATAACTGAATCTAAAATCTTCACCTTCTCTTCAGAAAGTTTACTTTTACCTTTTGCTCCACATCGTAAGCTTCCCGGAAGTAGAGCAGAAATAAGCCCTGTTTCACTATATGCATTCAACCACCTATATATGGTTGTATAATGAACCCCAAGCTCTTTAGCAACCCCCTTTACCATAAGAGCTGTACGGTTATTTACATTGATTATGTTCTTTATTGCATTAAATCTTTTTTCAGCTATATCCCAATCTTTTTCAGATACGTTTAGTAAATCTTCTTTTTCATCCTTTTCATCAGATAATTCTGATATTTTCTCAGATAGCTCTTTGATTGAAAAATTAAGTAATTCACCAGTTCTTATCTTCTTAGCCATGAGCATATCGAAATCTACTAAATTTGTAACAATATACTCTTCTTCCTTCAAAATGAATTTAGACCCTCTATTGAATTGTAATATTTTCATGCTACATTAATTTTATTTTCTCTTATCCAATAATTCAACAGCCCACAATCTACTATCCATCGTCAGAGGTACAGACAAATCACATCCTATCAGATTTTTACTTATACAAAACCATAACATAGGAATTAACCTACCTCTGTTATACTGATCTGAACAAATTGCTTGTAACAATGAATTTATATCTGTCGCTCTCAGCCTGTGCATCATATCTCTAAGAGCTCTTACTTTGTAATGATCTGTTGAATCTAAATTCAACTCAAAATAATGAGCTAAAAATTTAATGTTCTCCAAATAGTGGGTTTTTAGGTCTTCATGAACTAAAACCTCACAACCAATATTATTCTCTTTAGCGTGTTCAGATAGTGCCTTAATTCTACACCTATCTTCTTCTCGTTCTTTGTTAGATTTATAGATCTCATAAATTTTATACTGGTATTTCTCTCCAGAATAATAATACCCAGAATATTTTATCAGAAAGGTAATTACAAAATCTTTACCCAAGCTATTCACTTGTTCAGATTTATACTTGAATAAATCCACACAAATGTTCATATGCAACGTATAAATGAAATCTTTGTGATGTAAAGGAATTTGTTTCACATCAATTTTACTACCTTGAAGCTTATTCAAGCAATCAGGCATTGTGTGATGAAAGTTACTTCTATAAAATCTATGCATTATTCACCTCCATTTATTACTAATCATTCTGTTAAAAATAAGTAATCATTTGCATTGCACTTTGTAGAGACTAGCAAATAACATATGAAACTTTTTAGATTCGACTTAATTTTCATTTGCATTTTTTTTTATAAATCACAGGAGGAAAATATCCTGTTCCGGGAGAGATATCCCTTTCCCACAACGGTGTTCTCTTCCTTGATGAGATGCCCTACTTCAGTCGTGATGCTCTTGAAGTCCTGCGACAACCTATAGAAGATGGTAAGATAACAATCAGCCGTTCATTAACATCTGCTACTTATCCCGCAGGATTCATGCTGATTGCAGCAATGAATTCATGGGAAGACAGCAGTGGCGTCAATCAATCTCCCAATAGCTACAGAAGGAGTAGTTACTACAATAAAATATCGAAACCTCTTCTGGATAGAATAGATCTTAAAATTGAGGTAAAACCTGTAGAGATATCAGATATAACCTCTAAGATAAGAGAAGAACCTTCTGTTAATATAAGAGCCCGTGTATCGGCTGCCCGTGAAATACAGAAAGCAAGATTTGCTGAATCAGGGAGCTCTACTAAAGCCAACGGGAGAATGACAAACCGTGAGATTAATCAGTTTGGAAGAATGGTGAAAGAGGCAGAAAAGACCCTTGAGGCAGCAGCAAAGAGTATGAAACTAAGTGCAAGAAGTTACTTCAGAACTCTTAAGTTAAGCAGAACCATAGCAGATCTTAGTCAATCTGAAACTATTGAAACCATACATATTCAGGAGGCTCTTCAATACAGGTTGCCAGATATCTTTACTGAGGATAAAAACACTTTGTATTGAGGGATTCAGTTTCACAATTGCAAAAAGTATTGAGAATTTGTAAAAAAATTTTATCCGGCTATATGGTAAAAAACCATATATCTGTTAATACCTGCAGATTATATTCTGTGTTTTGTTGAACAATAATAGTATTCAGTCAATATTAATCTGATTTCTGTATAAACCCCGTTTCAACAACCTATTGACATGAAAAAGTATGCCCAATACTATATCCTCATGATCAGAAAAACAGTTCTATTAACAATTGCAGTATTACTTATAACTATTGGTATTTATGCAGACCGTCACTCCAGGCTTCCTCTGGAGTTTAAAAGTTGCGGGTACAATTTAAGAGTCGAAGGAAGTTCAGCTGATTTTTCATTCAGAACATCTGAGAAAAAAATAAGCAACAGACTCTCTGTTATTACAATCACCATGAAAGCACCTGTTCCCACCACCCCTTCTCCGGTTAAAATTAAATGGTCCCAGCCTTCCTGTGGAGTTGCAGGAGTATGGAAGAGTAACAGCTACCTGAATAAGACAATCAAACCCGACTGGTACCCATCAAAAGTAAAATCCATGCTGGCTAAAAATGCTCCGGTTATACAACTCTTTGGAAACAGCAACAATAACATTCTGACCTTCGCGGTATCTGATGCTCTTAATACAGTAGAACTCTCCACCGGAGTAAGAGAAGAAGATGGAAGGATATATTGCGTAATAAACCTGTTTAAAGAGAAGCATAAAGCTATAAAAGAGTATAGTGTAGAGATTCTTATAGACAGAACAGAAAGGCCTTTTTACAAAAGCCTGAATAATGTTGCTTCCTGGTGGGCCTCCCACAAAGGTTTTGAGCCTGCTGAAGTACCTGAAATTGCAACAAAACCGATGTACTCAACCTGGTATAGTTATCACCAGAATATGAGTGAACAGGAACTTATAAGTGAAGTCAGAGTGTCTGCCAGAATGGGATTTAAAGCGATTATTGTTGATGATGGCTGGCAGACTCTTGATAGCAACAGAGGCTATGCCTACACTGGTGACTGGAAACCTGAAAGGCTGACAAAAATGAAACAGCTGGTTAATACTGTACATAAAGAAGGATTGAAATTCATACTCTGGTATGGTGTTCCTCTGGTAGGTGAAAAATCAGAGACATTCCCCAGGTTTAAAGGTAAATACCTGAGACAGTGGAAGGGTCAGGGAGCATGGGAACTTGATCCAAGGTACCCTGAAGTAAGACACCATATTATAGATACTTACAGAAGAGCAATAGCTGATTGGGGTGTTGATGGGTTTAAGCTGGATTTTCTTGGCAGATTTGTAGCAAACTCAAACACTGAACTTACCAGAAGCAACGGAAGGGATTATGCCTCGGTTAATGAAGCAACAGATCGCCTTATGACAGATATTATAAGAGAACTCAGAAAAGTTAACAAAGACATTATGATTGAGTTCAGACAGCCCTACACCGGCCCTCTTATGAGGAAATACGGCAACATGTTCAGAGTTGGCGACTGCCCCAACTCATATGTTGTCAACAGAGTTGGTATGGTTGATCTGAGGCTTATAAGTGGTAATACTGCTGTACACTCAGATATGATCATGTGGACCTATAAAGAGAGAGTTGAAGATGCAGCTCTTCAGTTTCTTAATATAATTTTCTCAGTACCTCAGATTTCTGTTCGACTGGAGGATATTCCCAAAGATCATTTTAAAATGGTTAAGTTCATTACAGAATACTGTAACAGAAACAGAGAGACTCTTCTTAATGGAGAACTGAAACCACAGAATCCTGCAGAGAACTATCCGGTAATATCTGCTCACAGTAAAAAGAAATCTGTCTACGCACTATACAGTAACCAGATTATATCTCCTGAATCAGGTAACTTTGACCTTATTAACGCAACAACATCAAAAGAGATACACCTGAATTGTAAGGATAACTTCGGGAAATATAATTATAAAGTATTTAACTGCATGGGAGAGCTTAAAGATTCAGGTACTATTAATCTGACAAAAAGAGTACACACAGTAGCAGTTCCACCATCAGGAGTAGTTGAGTTCCATAACTCAAAGACTAAAAAATAGACACAAAAGCTGATATTTCAGCAGGGGGCCTCCCCCTGCTCAGTATTTAAAGATCCAGAAGAGTACTTAATTTTTCTTTAAGAATCTCTCTGCTCTTTCTGGCTTTAAGAAGTTCGTATTTAAGGAAATCCTGTCCCATAAATCCCGCTTCCCCTGCCCACTCCTTATAGTGAGTATCTATATTCCAGTTACTATTCTGCATATGCTCCACAACCAGTTCAGACATATTTACATTGCAATCTGTTCCATTCTGGTTATAACAGTTTTCCCGAAGAATCTTCTCACGTTTAGCTGCCATATCAGCACAATCTTCGTACTTATCCTGCAATTTCAACTCTTCAAGAATATAGCACTTATTACTACCCCCCTGATTTCTGGTTAATATATATTTATGAACCCTTCTGCATAAGGCATTCTCTCTCATAAGAACATTAAAATCTTTCTCTGTAAGGTCGTTTTTATTCAACCACTCTCTCTTCTCTTCTTCACTGTACAGTTTTCTGATCAGAAAGAATCTTGTGACCTCTTTCTCAACATCTTCATCTTTAACCTCCAGCTCCATAAGATCTGCCAGAATAAGAGTTGCCCGCCTGTTCAGTGAACTGAAATTAACGGCGTTGTAGCTTTCCATATGAACAGCAGCATAATTGGTAACCGTATCCAGAGAAAGTTCCATACCTTCTCTTCTTATCAACCGGTCTCTACTGTAGAGAGTATTAAACATATAGTTTCTGGTTAACTCATAATCCTGAGATCCCTCTGTTAACTTATCAACCAGTTCCATCTGTGATATATATTTCAGCATCTCAACAGCATCTTCAGCTTTTAAATCTACATAATTATCCTGACAGAATTCCCTTAGTTTTTCTATATTACAGTTATCCGGATCGTCTCTTTCTGAAACAGCAAAAATCTCTTCAAAATTCCTCATGGGAAAATAGATACTCTTCCCTGCCTCTACCAGCCTGTTTCTGGACTCATCTGAGATAATGCCCATACAAACAGCTTTATCAAAGGTTGCTCTTATATTAACCATTGGTAGAGTATCTGAATAGTAGTTGGAATCAACAGGGCCGTGAACTATGGCAACTTCATCATCATCAGTTAACTCACCATTCTGGTACTGCTCAAAAATCTTCCCAACGCCTTCCATTCCAAAAGGAGCTGTTTCTACTGCTCTGAGAGCTCCCATACTACTTGCACCAACCACTCTCACACCCTCTTTTAAAGCAAAAAGAATCTCTTTGTGCCATACAGAAAGAGCCTGATCAAATACACCATCAATCAGACCTATAACATCAGGTTCATCGTTGAGAACACAACTAAGAATATCTGCCTGCCTTGCAGGTGCTCTGAAGACAGCATCAGGCAAGATGTTTTGTGCCACCTCTACAGGGAGTGTGGGGCCCAGAAAAACGACTACCTTCATTGTGCAACTCCTCTGGCTAAAATATTCTGTAAAGCCATGAAACCCTGAGCTCTTTTACCAGGCTGATAGTAGTTAAACAGATATCCCTCAAGCCCTGGTACAACAGCTCTCACAACAGATATATCGAAGTTTTCGAGAGTCAAATCTTCTGCAATAACCTGATTAATCCCCACCTTCTGTAATTTATTGATTATCAAATTAATATCTCCTTCAAAAGTTGATGTGCTTTCTGAATAGGCATTACTGAGATCAACTGTTGCGGGAGTACTCTTCAGGCGCTCTATGGCTAATTCCTGATTTACTTTCTTATTTTTATAAAAATTGTACTGGAAAAAATCATCTCTTGACCCTGCTATGTATATAGCCCTCGCCTGAACAGCTTCATTAACTGCTCTGCTCATAGCTATCTCATGTTCAGCATGAGCGCCATAACCTCTGTATATACCAATATCAGATCGTACAGTATCATAGATATATGCCATATATACCGGAATCTCTGTATCGATAGAACAGTCTTTAATAATAGCTTTTACTCCTGCACTATTCAGAAGTTTTAACTGCTCTTTCACAATAGGAAAATCTATTGATTCCTGAATTACTACAGGTATTTTGTATACCCCATTAAGTGAAGCCATTCTGTGACAGGTTACAGCATCTCTCTCTACAAGTTCGTACAGAGCTGAGCAGAGAGCTTCTGAAAAAGTATTCCCTGAAGCAAGGCCATTTGAACTACCCTGAAAATGTATCAGCTCTGTTGTTCTGATTTTGTGGCTGTTCATTGATATCAGATCAACAGGCACTGTTACTTCTTCCTGATTTATAATATCCCAGCACAAGGTCCATTCTATTTTATGATTTTTATTGAACAGAGAGTTTTTAATAAGTGGCAGCTTCTCAAAAGGAATTGTAGTATAGTTCGCCTCAACCTCTTTAAAGGTGGCACTAAGACTATCAAACTCAGCAACTTCTCCATGGTAACGCTCAATGCACTCCATAGCAGCTGAAACTGAGGCTGCCATAACAGTCGCCCCTTTCCCGGCATCTACTGCCAGATAGCCTGCGTTAGGCCTTATTGACAGAACCACAGGAATTCCTATCCTATCCAGCCCGGTTATATTTGCCAGCCTTGTTAAACCTACTCTCTTAAAACAAGGCTTTATCTTCTCAAGAGTTACTTCCGGTGGACACACTCTGTGAGTCCCCTTAATAAACTGCTTTGTACCTCTTATTATCTTATTTCTGAACTTTATAACATTTTTGTCTATTACATCTTCAGACATCTCTTCATACACCTTCTTTCTGGAGAGTTTTTAATATCTTCACTCCGAGAGGCCTTACATCTTTAGTAGTATTGGTTAGAATAACCACTCCGGTTTTCTGTTCAGGAAATATTCCCATAAAACTTTTAAAACCACCGGTTTCTCCATCATGGAATACAAGAGTTTCTGAGAAACTTTTGCTACGATAAAGGCCCCAGAACATTCCCATGGAGAAATTGTCACTAACTTTGAATAGAGGTTTAACTGAAACTCTGAATCCAGAATCTCCACTTATACAGTGTTTAAGGAATTTCACCATATCTCTGCCAGTGGATCTCAGGGCACCAGCTCCCTTAAGTATTTCACTCATATCCCAGGGCTCTCCTTCTGAAACAATCGGAAGACTGAAAGTTTCTGAAAATGGCACAAGACAGTAGAATCCTGCATACCCTTTTGCTACATTCTCTGACATGGGAATCAGACCGGACCGGCTCATTCCAAAAGGTTTAAGTATTCTCTCGCTAATCAGTTTTCCATAATTCACACCTCTCTTTTTCGCAAGAATGTGACCAAGGAAACCTGTTCCAAGGTTTGAATATCCAAATTTCTTCTCTTCAGGAATCTTCATATTTCTGAGATAATCCATAACATAAGCATCTGTATAAAAAGAGTATGGATCTTTCAGAAACAGGGTCTTTAATGCAGAGAGTGCGAAATATTTCACAGAAAAGATCACTCTTGGTAACCCTGAAGTGTGAGTACATAATTCTGTTAATGTGATCTTCTTAATATCCCCGGTATCCATTTCCGGCAGAACCTCTCCAACTGTACTACTTATGTCAACCTCTTTATCTTCTGTTGCTTTAGCAAGCAAAACACCTGTAAAAGCCTTTGTAAGAGATCCGATTTCAAACTGGGTATCTGGCGTCACAAAGCTTCCCTTGTCCAGATCAGAATATCCCTGTGAATAGAACTTTTCTCCATTTTCTGAAATTACTCCTACAACAACGCCTGGAATCTTCCGTTCCTTAATATATTCACCAACAATTTCTGCAATTTTATCTTTAGCAACACTTCCTTCACATCTCAGCTTACTGCCGGAATAGTTAAACAGAAGATGTGTACCTGTAATAAGAAACCACATGACTCCTATAAGCAGATAAATTGCTCCTTTAATTCTTCTGCTTATTAATTTCTTACTGCTGTCATAATCATTTTTAGTTTTTATCTTCAGAATTTTACAGATTCTGTTTTGAATTGCTGCACTCTGCCTGGGCAAAGCAAGCAGGATAGTTCCATAAACTATGGATATACAAACCATTATTACAAAATATTTTGTCACACACGTCTCCTGTCAGAAATCACTATTGAATCGATATAAATCAGTTCTACACAAATCTAAACAGCTGCTGCAGCTGCTGAACTGGAAGAGCCCCCATCATCATCGTCATCACTATTACTATCGGTATCTGAAGAATCACCGCCAACACCACCGGCAACCGCTTCCAGATCATCAAGATCCAGTTCCTGAGGCTCAGACATTACTTCATTAATCTCATCTTCTGTAAAATCATAACCCGCCTGTTTAATTATTCCCGCACGCCCCTCTTTGCAGTTTGAACTTTCGAGACTGGCACGGAAAGCTTCATCCTCATTAAAGCGTTTAAAAAATGCTCTTGCACTTTCAATTGACATAATAATCTCCTTAATATTGTTTTTTTATATCTCTTGTAAATGATTCTATATTTAACTTAACAATATCTCCGTTTCTTAAAATATAGTTTCCATCTTCAGAAAATATTCCCAGATCTCCAACAGTGTATTTAAGAAACGTAATAGCTTCCGCCAACTCTCTTTTAATACCAATTTCTCTTATAGCAGCTTCCATATAATTCTCTTCAGTTTCAATGATACTCAATTGAGTTGACATGTTCATTTTGTATTTTATCTGCTCATTCTTCAGAGCTTTCAGATAATTATCTGTTGACTGTCTTATATAGCGATACTGTTTTATCAGTCCTTTGACTCTGTTTATATATTTCATGCATTCAATGCTTATATCAATTCTCATTTCATCTCTTCTTAAGATCAGTCGCTTCAGATTATAAAACTTCTGTTTCCTGACCCCTCTTCTGTAATTATTACCGGTAAGCCAGTTATAACTCAGTCCTGCACTGAAATTTAACCCTTTAATATTTTTTCCCGTTGCACCTAAAAAACCAGATGCCCCCTTTCCGGTATCGGCTCCATTATATCCTGTTTTAAGTACCATTTTCAAATCCGATTTACGATTTGCTTCTGCAGCTTTTAGGAGAATATCCGCAGCACTGACTGATTTATCAAGAGCTATATAATCTTTCCTCCTTTTTAGCACTACTTCCATACCTCTGGTACTGTTAATCTCATCCAGTTTCCCAGCATCCATACCGGATATTTCAGGAAGCTTATCCATGGGAGCAGAAAGCCTGCTGCTCAAACCCGGTTTCATTCCCATGATTTTCCCAAGCAGCAACTTTGTCTCAAACAGCCTCTGTTCCTGTGCAATTCTGGTAGAGACTTTATTACCAAGGTTTCCCTGATATGCAATTAGTTCAGAAGGAGCTACTTCTCCTCTCTTTATTAACTCCCTTGATTCTCTTATTAATCTCTCAGCTCTCTTTTCAGCGGTAATTCTCTCTTTAAGAATCATAGCCTCTTCTACATACTTCCAGTACATTATCAGAACATCACGTACAGATTTTCGTACCTGATTTCTATAACTCAGCTTCTCAGAATCAAAATTTAATCTGCTGGCATCAAGATCTGCTCTTACAGCCTTCCTGCCACTATTTCTGAGAAAAGGAATCTCAAAGGTAACATTGACTTCTGAATAATTTACAGGCTCTCCTGATGAAGGATAATCCAGACGCTGATTTATAACATTAAGACCGATTACAGTTCCATTACCCAGTAGTTTTCCAATAGAAAAGTTATAATCTGTAATATTGCTCTCTATCTCCTTAACACTCTTTTCTCTGTGTCTCTGAGACAGAGTCAGGTTAAAATTGTAATCAAATCTGCCTCTGGCTTCCTGTAGTACACCTTCGGAAATCTTTTTTGCTGCCTGTGAAGATCGTATTCCATAGTTTGTTTTCAAACAGTTTGCAATAACTTCTTTGATAGTCAGTCCCTTGCTCTCTCTGGTGTAAAGGTTTATATTCAGAACAAGAAAAGCTGCTACAGAAAATACGGTGACTCTTCTGATTATACTCATTTCTTATTACCTTTTATTGGCTCCTTTGCCATCTCTTTAGTATCATCAGTAGTAGCATTTCTGACTTGCCCATTACTATCTATTGTATTAATTACAATCTGATCTCTGACTATTTTCAGATAGTTTCTGCTTTCAAAATGTAAGGTTCCCAGAACTCCATTCCATATCTTTATGCTCTTAATAGATTTTATTATCTTTGCGGGACTTACTTTTTCAGCCTTCCTCATTGCTTCTGCAAGAAAAATCAGAGCATTATACCATCTTGCAGCACCGGAACGGGGTAATACTCCATATTTACTCTTAAATGCAGATACGAAGGCTTCCACCTTTTTGTTCCCAGCATGAACATTGAAAGCAGAAGGAAAAATTACCCGTTTACCTGTTTTCCTGACAACATCCATCATACCTGCTGAATCAAACTTTTCAGTTCCTATAACCGGCACAGAGATTCCATACTTCTTTGTCATATTAACCAAAGGAATAGCTCCGGCTGCATCTCCTGCAACAACAAGGGCATTAAAATCATAAAAATAGCTGCATGCAAGCAGGCGGTTTTTAAAGAAAATTGCAGGCGCAGCTTCAGAATAAGGTATCCGGGTAATTGTGCTTATTCCATTTCTGCTGGCTGTTTTTTCAAAATAATCACCAAAGTTTTTACCAAAGAGATCGTTCTGACTGAATATTACGACTCTGTTGAGCCGGGCTTTCTTCAGATAGGCTACAAGTTTATCAACATAGTTATAGGACACAGGAGATATCTGCATTACATAGTCATAGCCACTTCTTGCAGAGAGTTCAGGGTTATCGCTTGTTGGAGACAGAAGTGGTAAACCATAAAACTGGTAGAGAGCAGAGCATGGAATAGAGACATATGAGTATGAGTGCCCCAGAACCGAAACAATTTCCGGATTGGAACAGAAAGCTTTTGCATGGACAAGCCCCTTATCCAGATTACCTTCATCATCTTTATAAACTATCTTAATTTTTCTGCCTTTAATACCGTTGCTGCTATTGATCTTTTCCAGTGCCAGCTCCAGCCCCTCTTTTATCATATTACTCTTTTCAAGATCCCAGGCTGCAACAGCTCCAATTATAATATCTTCATCTGATTCTGAAGCCAGATTCTCTCTTTCCTGCTTGTAATTACCAGAACTACCACAACCCCAGAAGATAAACCCTGTAATAATTAAAATAATAAGATTATTAATATAGCGTTTCACATCCCACTCCTTCAAACCAGCTGGCGATTAGCCAGAGCTGCAAACTTTCCATTAAGCTTCATTAATTCTTCAAAAGTACCCTGCTCAACAATCTTCCCTTTATCAAGAAAGCAGATCTTATCTGCATTTCTTATTGTCGAAAGTCTGTGAGCAATAACTATTCTGGTGACATTGAAATTATCCAGACTGTCACTAACTGTTTTCTGGGTTCTGTTATCAAGAGCACTGGTAGCTTCATCAAAAAGTATAATTCCAGGCTTTCTTACAAGAGCTCTGGCAATTAAGACCCTCTGCCTCTGACCTCCCGAAAGCGTACCACCACCAAAGGTTAACAGAGTCTCCATCTGCATAGGCATCTCTTTTATATCATTGGCAATACCTGCCATTTCCGCTGCTCTCCAGGCATCCTTAACAGTCAGATTTGTTGAACCAATAATATTCTCCATAATACTTCCCTGCATTATGGCACTATTCTGCAGCACAACTCCGATCTGTTTTCTAATACCCGCAATATCTACATTGGACAACTCCTGTTCATCATAGAAAATCGAACCTGTTTCCGGTGTTTCAAAACCAAGAAGCAGACGCGTGAGGGTTGATTTCCCCGAGCCGGATTGCCCGACAAGAGCGACAAATTCTCCACTTTTTATTTCCAGAGAGAGGTTATCTATTATAAGTGGTCCATCTTCAGAATATCTGAAACTCAGATTACATAAATTTATATTACCTTTCAGATTACCAGGTTTTACTTTGGACTCATCAACTTCAGGTACTTCCTGAAGAATCGGCTTTAACCTCTTATAAACAGGAATAATTGTAAGAGAAGTTGTTATAGCAAATCCCATCTGCAGTAAAGCCCCCTGAAACTGTCCGTATGCAGAAGTAAAAGCAGCAAAATCACCAACCGTAAAGATCACATCTTCAAGTCCATAGACTATATAGGCAAAAATAGTCATTGAAGCAAAAAGAGGGAAAATCGAATTGAAGGTTCTTAAACTACACTGAGCAACTCCCGATTTAAAAGAGTACCTCTTCATCTCCCCGAATTTGTCTGCCCAGAACTGAAAAGCAAAATCTTCCATTCCTGTTATTCTTATTTTACTTATACCATTTATAAACTGTAACACCATACCACTTATCTGCCCCTGTAGTTTAAGAAGAGGCATCTGATACTTTACAAAAAGGTAACCTAACAGCATAGTAAGGAACATAACCAGTAATCCAAGGAGAATTGCAATAAGTGCAAGTTCCATATTGTAGTAGAACAGCTGTAAACAGTAGAATACAGAGAAGATTCCAGTAAGTACAGACTGAATAGTTACTCCTGAGACTACCTGCCTTATTGTTCCAATACCAAGACTTCTGGTAGCAAGATCACCAGCAGAGTAGTCTTTAAAGAAAGGCACCGGCAATGCCAGTAATCGATCCCATAGTGCAGCCTGAAGATCCCTGTCCATTTTACCCTCAAACCTTAACATTGCAATTGAGCGGGTTAACTGAAAAACAGTAATAGCTATTGTTGCAGAAATAAGCAGATATACCATCTGGGATAATTCTGACATTGAGGCAGAAGGAATTACCCTGTCAAAGAGTATTCCCGTAAGGTATGGATTAAGCAGACCAAGAAGTGCCCCGGATATTCCAACCAGCACTACAGTTATAAGGTCTTTAAAATTGCGGAAAGTGCCAAACCGGATGATATCCCATAAATTCAATTCTTTTTCAGGAAAAGATCTGTAAAAGAAAAAAGCGAAAGGTTCAAATTCAGATGCCAGTTCCCTGTCAACAGGTTTATCAGTGCCTTTAGAGGGCTCAATACATCTGTATTTACCAGGAGATACAGGTATAAGAGCAACTGGTTCTCCACTATTACTATTAAAACCGATGAGAGCGCCGTTATCCTGTTTCCACCATTCAGAACTCAGAATAACTTTCCTCATCTTTACACGGGAAAGCCTTACATGCTCCTCCAGCTGTTCCTTGAAATCGAGGTTTTCATCATATTTAACTTCAGCCTGATAATCTATACCAAGATAGTCCCAGACAACTGAACAGGCAGCTTTTACCGGATTATGGTGATAAACTTCACCAGTGACTCTCTTCTTACTGCTACGCTTCAGAATACTTATGAGGTTCTCAACACCCTTTTTCAGAGTAGCCTCTTTCAGTTTCTCCCTGTTTCCAAGACGCTCCTTCTCCTGTATGACACTCTCATCTTTTTTTCTCAGCAGCTTCCCTATAACTCTGTTAAGAACTACTTCCAGAGAATCCCACAGAGCATCTTTTCCAAGTAACTCAATGGTGGTTATACATTCAACAGCCGTTTCAGTTAAAGTTTTAAGATAGATCGATTCTGAAACAGGATAATACAAATCTCCAGCAATCACCTCATCCTCAAAACCCATTAGAGAAGAGCTGCCGCTAAGATGTTTTAGCCATAGCATTCTCTCTTTTGCCAATACAACAGTATCTTTCCCGTACTCCATCCTTTCTGAAGGCATACAATCTGAATAGTCCATAACCCTGAAAGGTTCATATGTATCGGTAAGTAATTTTTCAATCCACTTCTCCAATACATCAGTTGCTGATTCGGTATAAGAACTATTTGTCATTAGTTCAGAAAAACTGCTCTTTTCTATTCTGTAAACCTCTGATTTAGAATTTCCAACTGCAATTATTCCAACTCCCGGATAATCTGTAATATTACCGAAACCAGTAAAGATCCAACCTGTTGTCAGATTACCCAGATGTAATCTTGAACCGGATGGATAGTTATCTTCCCCGGTTTCTGCAACAAAAATATTTATAGATCCATTAGTAACATAATAGATTGCATCATCATTCATCCAGTAAGGTGAATTACCTGCAGTTTCAATAACCTTACCAAGAGATTTTATTTTATCTGAAAACTGTTTCATATCTGATTCCCCTACTCTGCCTTTATGAGATCCGCATACTCTCCACCCTGCTCCATTAGCTGGTTATGGGTTCCTCTCTGTACAACCTGCCCTTTGTCCATAACAATAATCTCATCGCAGTCTCTTATAGTGCTTAGTCTGTGTGCAACAATCAACATTGTACACCCACGCTGACGGGTAAACTCATCTATTTTCTCTTCCGTTGTAGGATCAAGAGCACTGGTAGCTTCATCAAATATAAGAATTGAAGGATTAATTGCCAGAGCCCGGGCGATTTCAAGTCTCTGTTTCTGACCACCACTGAAATTTGCCCCTTTCTCTTTAACTTCACTATTATAGCCATCGTGTCTTGTTGTTATATCGTCACTTATAGCAGCATCGCTGGCGGCAGTTATAATATTTTTTTCGTTAATTGTGGAATCCCACATACAGATATTCTCTTTAATCGTTCCCTCAAATAAGAAGATATCCTGATCCACCATTGCCATAGAGTTGTTAATGACTTCACGATTCAGCTTTTCTCTCTGTTTTCCATCAAAAAGTATCTCCCCGCTCCAGGGTTTATAGAGACCTGCTACAAGTTTTGCAACAGTGGATTTACCTGAACCCGACCCTCCAACCAGAGCCACTCTGGAACCCGGTGTAAGTGACAGGTTAAAATTCTCAATAAGAGGTGGAGCCAGATGACTATATCCGAATTTAACATCTTTTATTTCCAGATATCCTTTTAGTTTATGCTCCTCAACCTGTTCATCTCTATCGGTATCAGAGAATAGGTCGTCACGATTCTGTTTATAAACATCATCGAGTCTTCGCATAAAACCTGTAGCATCCTGAATCTTACCACCCGCATTAACCAGCTCTTCAACTGGTTGAACGAAACTACTCATTAACCACTGAAAAGCAATCAACATACCAAGGGTAAGGTTTCCTTCCATTACTCTTATACCACCGATACCAAAAATTATTACTTTGTTAATAGCCGTCAGAAAACCCGGTAGCTGTCCCAGCATTCTGCCAATAACCCCCTGACTCTGCTGAGCATTAAGCACCTTGGCCTGAGTTCCCGACCATCTGCTGTAGAAATCGTGTTCAGAACCTGAAGCTTTCAGAGTCTCAATAAGCTCAATGCCGTTCATCGATGTACCTACAAGACTACCGGACTCCTGAGCCAGTTTCTGGTTAATTATAGAACGCTTTTCAGAAATGAGTTTAAGTGCAATAAAATTTATACCTACAATAGAGATCCCCACAAGAGTAAGTACCACATCGTAGTAGAACATCAGTATTGCATAAAAAACTACCATAACAACATTCAACACATTCCTGGTAAAATCTTCTGAAAGCAGTTTAGCTACCTGATCATTAAGTTGTACTCTGTTACTGATTTCACCTGACTGACGCTGGTAAAAGAACTTTATCGGCAACCTCAGTACATGGTAGAAAAATTTCGATGAATTAACCAGGGACAACTGCATTTCAAGTTTAAGCAGATAGTACTGCTGCAACCATACAAGTCCTCCTCTTACAAGAGCTGTAACTCCCATAAAAACAAGAAGCAGCATAGTCCAGGATTTCATCTCATAGATCAGAACCTTATCAACAAATATTTTCGTGTAGGTTGGAATAAGAATCCCCGGCACTACCAGAAAGAGTCCCGCAAGAATTATGAAGGTGAGAATAGATTTTGTATTGCTTATTCTCTGCTTAAGAGAGTTTATTATACTGGGTTTCTGGCCACCTTTTTCAAACTTTTCTGTTGGTTTGAAAGTAAGGACAACACCTGTAAATGCTGCATCAAACTCATCAAAAGGAATCTCTCTTGGACCAGATGCAGGATCATTAATATAGAATACATTGTTCTTTATTCTGGTAAGTACAACAAAGTGGTTAAAGTTCCAGAAAATTATTACCGGCATATCATACTTTTTCAGATCTTTAGGTTCCAGCCTGAACCCTTTTGCTTCAAGGCCGTACTTTCTGGCAGCCTTCATCATATTGCTGGCTTTACTACCATCTCTGCTGACTCCGCAGGCCACCCTCATCTCTTCAAGAGGAACCCACCGGCCATGATGAGCCATCACCATAGCAAGAGCAGCGGCACCACACTCAACAGCTTCCATCTGTAGTACTACAGGAACTTTTATCTTCGGGCTACTCCATTTTAGAAACTCACCGGAGCCACTATTTTGATTATTCACTACCTTCACCCAGAATATATTTATTAAATATCGGCACTACAAAACTTGCGGGTATCTGCTCTTTTACCACAACTTTTCCACTACAGATGGTTCCACTGTTTATTTCAAATGGATACCCTCTGGCGGTTGACCACATATAGCCATTATAGGAACCAGGATCAGGAATAATGGTTGCCTCAAATTTATATAGAACCCCCATTGAAGAGAGACTTTGTACAAAAGACTTATTCTCCAGCTCCTTCATCATACTGTTTGATGTGGTTGGATACTGCCCGGCAAAAGTTATAAGTCCAACCATATAACCATACTCTTCCTGCTTAACATGAGCAGGACAGATGTGAACTTTCATACCAACTTTCACATTTTTTGCTTCAAAGGCTCTTATATAGAGAACAGTTTTAAGATTACTTATACTTTTACCCCTCTTTTCGATAGTAAAGAGAGAGACTCCCTTACTGATATAATTCCCCTCTTTAAAGTTTATATCCATAACCCGGCCTTCATATGGACTGAATACCTGAGAGTTGAGAACCAGATCTATTTCAAGAAGCTGTAATTCCAGTTGCGTTGCTCTCAGATTGCTCCTTCGGCCAATCTCATCAAGTTCAGTGGTTTTTGATAACTCAAACTTGTTATTAAGTACTCTTTTTATCTCATTTTTCTGTTCTTTAAGCTGCAAATTGGCTGAATCCACATCTTTTCGGGCAGCCAGATATCTGTCTTTTGTAATCAGCCCCTTTCGATATAACTCTTTTTTGTTTTTAAGTTGTTCGTGAAGCCACTCAAGTCTGCTCTTTATATTTTTCACACTTACTTCCAGATTATGAACCATCTGGTCATAATATTTGACCTTATTTCCAAGATCCCTGTCTGAGAAAACTCTTTTCTTACGAAGATCAGTTTTTAGATCCCTTAACTGCTGTTTTTTCCTTTTTATACTATTAAGCAGATCCACCTGACTTAATCTGGCCACTACTTCACCAGCTTTAACCACATCACCTTCTCTGACATTAATGGACATAATAATGCCTGTTGCAGGAGATTGAATTGAGTAGATCCCTCCGGTTCTTGTTAAAATTCCGCTGGCATTTGCTGTAGTAGGAATTGAACCTGCAAATCCCCATATAACTGCAATAAGAACAAGAAAAATAAGGGCCCATAATGTTATCCACCCAAGGGGTGACGTAATTCGGATAAGCTGGTCAAGTCTCTCAGGAGAAGCCAGCTTATCAAGTGCGGATTTGCGAAACAACTCTTTTTGTCCCATGTTTACCTACCTCTGACAATCATTAAAACTACCTAAATCCTCTATTTTTTCAGAGAAAATCACTTCTACGATTTCCCTGTTTCAATCATCTCTTTAAAAGACATCCGGGCCACAATCAAAAGAATACTCATCCATTCTTTACTGCTTAATTTTTTCCGGTAAAGGTTTTCCAGACCTTTACCAATATCAGGCAAACGACTGACTATACTTTTAACTATCAGATCTGATTCGTTTTTCAGATAGTGCATTACTCTGGAATCCCCCCTATATCCTCCATCCGGGTTAACTCCCATACATGAGAGTAACCACTCAGATCTGAAATCCCTGAATGTACTTACCAGAGCCATAAAGTCTGCGATAATTTCATCCCAGACATGGTGCCTCATAACACCAAAAACTCTCTTCATAACATAATGAGTGAATTCGTGCTCTGCTCTTATTTTCAGAGAATACTCCATCCACTCATCAGCAGTACACTCTATACCCGTGAACGCTCTGTTTGTACCACCATATCCAACACCCCTCATTAACAGTATTAATCTGTCATTAAAAAGTTCCGGCTCTTCACGTCCTACTCTTTTAAATTCATCAGGCCATCTCATTTTTTCGAAAAAACTCAAAGATGCTGACCACTGTTCCCGATACCTGTTGATTCTTTCCCAATTGCTGAAACCCGATACAATGAGAGCATTAATTCCTGAATTCAGATTAACAGGTTCACACCTGTTACCGATAAGTGAATAGAGATTGACAAAATCTTCGCGGCAGGAACTAACCATAACAGGTAGTGCTCCTGCAGGATGTTCATAGATAAGAAACTCAAAATCATCAGGTTTTTTAAGTGCAAATTTTCCACCAGAATCTTCAGGTCTAAACTTTTCACCTCTGAGTACTATGTTTTTATATGCTTCGGTTTCAGAGATTCCACTCTTCACAGGAATGTTGAATCTCTCAATCAATGACTGCAGAGTATTGAAATCGCCTTTGTTACCGGAAAGGTTTCGATATCTCCTCCAGTCCTCAACACATGGTTCTGCAGAATGATTCACTGGAACGATCTCCTTCTGACAAGGAGATTGCCCGTACATCTCAAAAACTCTTTCTGAATCTGTAAAACCTGAATCTATCAACCCGACACTCTCAAATATTTATACAATCACTATTAAGCTGCTCCTCATTAAGTGGCTTTTCAAGCCATCCCATTTTTACAGGCACATCATAAAGTCTGCCTGGAGCAAACCTGCCTCTGAACTCACGGCTCCCGGGAACAATTACTTTCACAACACTGAATCCTATATCTGGTTTGGTAAGATCCGTAACCAACAGGTCCAATCCAAGATTCCGGGTTATATCTATACATCTTTCCACATCATCTTTAAGATTATTACTGAAGGAGTTCTCATAATCAGCAGATACTTTCTTACTCATTCCCCTTTTGTGAAGCAGGTGTTGATTCTCTTCAAGCCTGGCCGTACTGAACCAGTTATTAATACAGGTCTCTCTATTAGAGCGTTTTTTATATTCCAGTCTCTTATCTGCAATAAGATAGAGAGCCTGATTCATCTCAGTCAGAGCTCTGCTTATTCCTATTGAAGCATCAAAGTGGGTTCCGAACCCATATATGATTTCGTCTTTATCGATATCATTACGGCTGGATAGAGCAATAAAAGTTGGTATACCAAAATCGTTTGTTAAATCCAGAACCCATAAATCTCTCCCAACTGAAGAGTAATATTCAGTTAAAGCATTGAAATAGGAGTCATTAAAACTCTCCAGATCTACTGCAGGTCTATCTATTCTGTTATACCACCACATGGAGACAGCATCTCTTTCAACTACCTCCATGAACCCCTGCAGAATAGCCTCTTCCAGAACGTTACCCGCAGCAAGCCCATTTGAACTGGCGGCAAAAGTCTGAGGGTCATTCTGATCCGGATACCTGAGGTAGATTAATCCTGAAGGAACGTACCTGAATCTGTTTTCAGTAAAAGACCAGGCAGGAGTCCACTCAATCTGTTTTTCCTGATCTATTCTTTCTGGTATAAACTGGTGAGCTCCCTGAATAAGATTCCAGGCATCTCTGTTGTTATACTGATTATCACTTATAAGCATCAGTTCTTCCGGTCTCACATAACCGGCATCCACATCCTTCAGAGATTTCCAGAAACTATAGGCATTCTTATCGTAAAGGGCAGAGTATCTCTCAACGGCTTCACTGAAAGCACTTACTTTGGACTGTAATTCCCCTTTACCTTTACCTGTACTCTTGTTTCTGAGACATAACCTCAACTCTTCAAGATTACTGCAACCATCTGATAGTTTATGCCCACCATAGAATATGGACACAAGACCTCCAGCATCCTGGAAGATAGGCTTAACATCACTTACAACTCCTGTTAAAGAACTTATGTTGTGACCGAACCTTCTCAGTGTTTCAGATGGGGTATAGATCCTGTGTCCTCCATCAGCTGTGAACTTCTTTATTCTGTTCTGTAGTTTTAAAGGCAAAGGCATACCTGAATTAATACTACTATCACCGCAGACACTACACTGAGGCCTTCTGGTAAGAACATGATTCTGAATATCCAGGCTCATCAAATCTATAGTCTTAAGCTCTCTTTTTAAGACAGAATCATCTCCACCAAGTATTTTCAGCACCTCTACAGATAATAATGAATATGCTGTATTTATACTGGCCTCAATTCCTGCACCTTTAACTACAAAAGGATCAGAACTCCCTGTAAGATGATGAAGAGTTGTCTCTACTTCCCTGTTACCAGCCAGTCTGTCGTAGAGGCACTCGTGGCATGCTGTATCACCAGGAATAAAATATGGACCGATCCAGAGAATTGTTCCAAAAGGCTTAACAAGAAGCCAGGGGCTTCCTGTTTCCTGTGCCTTATGATTAAACTCTTTTAGTTCAGCTTGTGTATAATCATCCACAATAACAATACATAAGTCACCATCTTCTCCCGGGCTGATACCAGAATTTACAAGAAGGGTTTCAAGATATTCACAGGACCTTTCAGAATAGTTCTTAATCGTAACGGTTCTGTTATTAAGTGAATTCTGAAGTTCACCTATATCTTTATTCATGGAGCTCCAGAAACCTGCAGCATCTATATCATCATTAACAGATTCGGTAATATAGCCTTTCTTCTCCATATGGTTAATAACTTCTGATATCTCATCAGCAGCATACCTGCCTTTCAGCTGAATCTTTATATCTTCTCTGCTGTTCAGGCCATCCATAAGTTCAGCAATATCTATATAGATCCTGCCTTTAAGAACATACTGCCCTCTCTCACTCAGTAGATATATTAAGGCTTCATCTCTGATGACAACTTTTTTAAATTTATATTTAAATACCGGCTTTAACAACACTCTCTCCTATGATAAGCAACATATTCCAGCACAGTGGCCTCAATATTTCCTGATTCATAAAATTCAATAATCTTATCGTGGAGTCTGTCCATGAAAACAGATGAGTTATTTTCCAGATTATCTTTTTTTATGCTCTCATCAATCTCACTCTTTAGTTTTTTATATAATTTATCCACTACCGGATCTGTAAAATTGTATTGAACTATCCTCAAACCATCGCTGATGGCTCCAAAACCCTTCTTTCTCATCTCTTTCCATATTGCAGAATTTGATAAGCCAATAACTCTTGGAGACAGTGTAAATCTTGAGCACCTGTATTCTCCGATAAACCTGACATTTTCTATGAAATCATCAAGAACCATGTCAAAATGAGGAAAAAGAATCATGTTAGCCATTACATTGGTACCTGGTGAATACTGCTCTTTAAAAAGCAGTAACCTCTTCATCATCTCATTGTTGATTTTTTTTGGAATGTTTCTTCCAAGTAACTTAAGGCCATTCTCAGAATTAGATTCAACTCCGATTTCGAGAATATGTATCTTAAGTATTTTACTCCTGAAGATCCTTTCAATAAGCTCAATGTTTCTGTGATAATCGTTGGGTCGTCCAACAATGCACAATTGTATTTCAAGCTCTTTCTCTTCTAAAAGGTCAATAACATCTGAAAGCAGTTTACCGTTTGCAACAGAGTTTGCATTACCAAGATAAAATTTCCTGTACCCTTTCTCATACCAGTGAGCAATATCTCTAACTGTATTTTCAGGACTTTTAAAACGCATTTTAAAAGTTTCCTGACAATACCCGCACCTTCCATAACATCCCCGGGTCATATCCACCATTATAAGATCTCCAAGCTGAACAAGATTCATAGACAATGGAAGGTCATTCATATCCATAAAAGTCACAGCTTCCCTTATAACTATCTGGCCAACAGAATCCCTGAATGCAATACCATCAATATTGTCAAAAACACCAGGATTTTCAAATGATTCGAGTAACTGTAATAATCTCTCTTCACCCTCACTCAAAATTACGTAGTCAAGAGCAGGATTTTCTTTAAGTAGATATTCGGGAAGAGAGGTGGCCGTTGCCCCTCCCCATATCACAGTTTTATCTTTTAATTTACTGGTAATTTCTCTTGCAATATGATGTGTATGATCCAATATTGAGAATCCAAAAATCTCTGATTTATCAATATATGCATCAACATTATTACTATTTATAACAACGCTGTTTCTACCTTTTGATTTAAGGTAACTATCTATTGAAGCCAGTCCAAGGCTTAAATCTTTAACACCTTCAAAAGAAGGAAGCACAAGTACTATATCAAATTCTCTGTTATTACATCCCATAAAATCTCCAGCTTTGTCTTTGTACAATCCGTTAATTCCAGCCAGCCCATATAATCAGAAAACTGTTTCATCAAGAAAACCTTTATCAAACAGGTTTTTAACCATTCCGGGAATAGTCAATGGAGAAGCTCCATAGCCCATAAGCTTCTGAAAAAGTTCGTCGTATGTTGGTTTGGAATTATAGATAATTTTTCCCAATTCAGTCAATTCAGCTCCTCCCTTTATGTAGTGCTTCTGATAAAAGGATCTTAGTGTAAAACCGGAATCAGTTGGTATCATTTCGAGATCATCTCTGAAAGAGATCTTCATATCTGGTGAAATAACCGGGTTCATACACCTATCGACAAGTGTTAAAATTGCTTCTTTATAATCAAAAGCATTGGTAAAAGATTCCGTACCGAATACTCTATAACCATATGGGTATTTTTCATTTGCTCTGCAGGGGCTGACAAGCTGAATTGTTTTATCAATCATATTGACATAAAAACCGGAAACGCAGGCAATTGATCCCTGAGGAAGTAGTTCCAGTCCATCTTCGTTCTCCCGTTCTCCTCCCAGATCGTCTCTATCCATTTCAAGAGTCTTACCTGATACCGCTTTCTCCCTACCTGAATCTCTTGTCTGATCCAGCAGGGATGCATCTCTTAACTCCATAGGAGTATATGTTTCGTGAAGCTTCCTCATCATAGATACAGTAAGTACTGACACTCTTGGCCAGGGAATTACAGCTTCGCTGTAGTAGTTCAGAAGATTACGAAAAGCGTCAGGATCTTTAAAAGGAGCTGCCGTAGCTGTGCACACATAACCGCCTGTCTGATTCTGATAATCTTTGATAAAATCCAGATAGCTGGGATTATCCATTGGTTCGGTTGCATAATAACAGAGAGCGTTTCTGGCATTTTTTCCAAAAAGCTCAGCTCCTGCAGCTACAATATTCCGCCAGGTTTGTTGGTTCTCCTCATTATACTCATAAACTCCATTCAGTTTCTTTGCATCAAATCCACAAAACCAGCAATTAACTGAACATCCTCTGCTCAGTTCAAAAGCAAAAGTAGGGTGATCTATCTGGTTACCAAAATGCCCAAGTTCACTCTTAGCTGCCACTATTCTTCTATTACGCCAAAGTTCATATTTACCTTTAGTTGTTGAGGAATCGACATTGTTAGAAGCTTCATCAACTCTGGCATCTATAGTGGAGTCAAGCATATCCCCTCTCTGCCTGGACCAGTTGAACCACAACTTCATTAAAGGAAACCTGTCCAGTTCCTTTTTAATTTCAGGGTATTGTTCAACATTTTCTGAGGTACCTCTTAATAATTTTGTATATAAATGCCCATGTTTTTTTGACCAGAATCCTGAAACATCTTCACATTTTATATCAACCCCAACCGCTCTCATTCTTTCATTAATAGTAGGGTCATCGGGACTGTTTTCAACAAGTTCCCTGAATTTTGAATCACAGGATATTGTTTCAAGCAACCTTTTGATCTGGGTTATCGATTTAAAATCTTCACTACTGAAAGATTTAACAAATTCTCTATAGCTACTTACTTTTTTTTTCTGCACAACTTTACTCCTACATAAAATCTGAATAAAAATTAAAAGGGCAAATGATTGCCCTTTTAAATAGCCTTAAGATTCTCTTTTAGTTGGCAATAGAGTCACGACTGTGCTCAACACCAATATCTTTAAGGTTTGCGGCAATCATTGTTGCTGCCGCTACAACAGCAGCACCAGCTGCAACTGCACTGGTTGTCACAATACCACCAGCTACTTTTTCAAGGTCTTCATCACTGAACTCTACATCTGATTTTGCCAGTTCTGCCTGAAGATTCTGCAGATCCTCTACACCAAACTCATAACCATGTTCTTTACCAAAAGAAATCATTTTGTTAACATCTGAGCCCATCTCTTTCAGTTTGTTTGAAGCTTCTTCATTTGACTTTAGATACTCCATAAACTCTTTCAAACCTTTTTTACTCATAAACATCCTCCTTTAATTATGTTTGCTTAGTTATTCAGATTAAAGGGAATCGCACAAACAACTTTACGTATAAACAGACACAACGTATAGGCAATCACCCTGTATATTTATCTTGTTACCTACAATAAAACCGGGGTTTAATTTTCAACTACTCTGCTGGATTCGAGTTCACTAACACTTGCAGCAACAACAACCGCTGCTGCTGCACAGGCTGCAACAACTGCAGTTACAACACCACCGGCAACTTTTTCAAGATCTTCATCACTGAATTCAGCATTTGATTTTGACAACTCTTCCTGAAGACTCTTAAAGTCTTCAATACCGAACTCATAACCATGCTCTTTACCCAAAGCAATAATTTTACTTACATCAGATCCGATCTCTTTCAACTTGTTAGCAAGTTCCTCTTTTGTTTTAAGAAATTCCATAAACTCTTTCAAACCTTTTTTACTCATAAACATCCTCCTTTAATTGTGTTAGATAAGGTATTTGGATTGAAGGGACATACAAACAACTTTACTTGCACAGATAAAACAGCGCACAGGTAATGCCCCGATTATTCCTATTTTTGACAGTACTTCACAAAACATCTCATAAACTCTTCCAGACTTCTACTGCTCATAAAACGTACTCCTCTACTGCATGTTTCTAAACTGATTTACAAACATTTAAACTAAAGGTGTCACATTAAAATAAAGACTCGTGCATGAACAACCCAACTGCACTAATAATGTGTCCCAATTCAAAATCTCATAAATATGTATCTCGTATAAACATCCCAAGTTACGTTTTCAGTTTAAACAACATAAATTTAAAAGTCAACACAAAAGGTTCACTTTTTTGAATTTAACAGATTTCTACCTAAAAGTTAAAGATTTCTGAACAAAAACACTATAAAACAGGCACATTACTATTAAATTGATCTATTTATATCTTATACATGTACTAAAATATATACTTCGATAATCAGTTTCTGATTTATATAGAATTAACCCTGAGTTTTATTCTGAATTGAGGCAAACCAGAAGATATAGAGTAGTAACTTAAAACTAAACGTAATTATATTACTTACAAAAAGTACAGGTAAAATATTTCTACTAATCTGTTATTTCACAAACTGCAAGCAGAGGCTCAACAATCGCATTGTTAAGAAACATAATAAACAGCAAACCAACAGATCCCACAAGAAACTGTATATTAACAACAGGCTTAAATATTGAAAACATCACCACTGTAGCAATAACAAAAGGAATAGATATAAGGAGAACTACTCCGATTTTTTTAAAGAAGAAAACAACCGGATTAACTGTTGATTTAATTTCCTTAATAACTCCCCCAAGCCAGAGGCTCTTAATTTCAAAATCTTCTTTCCCGGTATACTCAAGAAGAGTAAAAGCAAACTGCCTGTTATATCTGATCATCTTCACAATAAAAGTGCCGGCAACAAGGCCTGCCATCATTGCACCAACATCTTCAATATCGCCATTTTTTATAATAAAAACAGTTATAAGTGATGCCAGAGAAACTACAAGAATCAGAAGATATCTAAGCATATTTCTTACGTAAGCCTTTGTCTGGCTTCCAACAAATTTGTTTATTTTAGCTATGAACCCCATTTTTCCTACCTTATTTTTATACTCACAAGACTGATAAGTGTAAATATAACTGCAATTATCCAGAATCTTACTACTATTTTAGGTTCCCCTACCCCCATAAACTGGTATGTATGGTGAATAGGTGCTCTGTAGAAGATTCTGCGTTTAAGAAATTTTATACCAATATAGTCCTGAATAAATACCGAAAGAAACTCAATAACAAAAACTCCACCTGCAATAAGGAACAGCAACTCCTGCTTCAACAGAACTGCTGAAGTCCCTATTACTCCTCCCAGAAAGAGAGAACCAGTATCTCCCATAAATATCTCAGCAGGATATGTATTGTACCAGAGGAACGCAGCCAGAGCTCCAATCAGGGCTCCCAGTACTATAACAAGTTCCCCTGACCCTGCAAGAAAGGGAAAGAGAAAGTGTTCCGAGATTTTAACATTACTCAGAATATATGCAAAAACAGCATAAACACCAGCAAGCATGGATGTTGGAACTGTTGCCAGTCCATCCAGACCATCTGCGAAGTTTATTGAGTTGGAAATACTAATTATTACAAGAATTATGAAGGGGTAGTAAAAAAGCCCCAGGTCCATGAGAGGTTGCTTGTAAAACGGCACCTGTAGTTTAGTTATAAGATCTGCACTGAAAGGTGATGATTCCGGTGATAACACAAGAAAGGCCAGTATCAGTCCGAACAGGGACTGAAGAATAAGCTTTACACCTCTGCTCATACCTGCATCACTATTACCTCTTACACTCTTCAGATAGTCATCAAAAAAGCCCATGGCAGTGAACCAGAAAGCACCAAAAAGCACTATTTCAAGATACATATTGTTCAACTGCCCCCAGAGGAGTACAGATATCAGAAATGAGAGAAAAATGATGAGCCCCCCCATAGTAGGAGTTCCATCTTTATTACTACTTGAAATATCTCCATAATCTCTTGTTTTATCTCTGAAATTGAGTTGATAGATAATATTGATCAATCTCTTACCAAAAAGAATACCTATCAGAAAAGAGGTCAGAACTGCCATAAGAGCCCTGAAAGTAATATATCCTACCAGACGGTTACCTGGTATCCAGTCGACTATATCAGCCAGCCACAAAAACATTGTTAATCAATCTCCCTGTAAATATTCTTTATAATAGATTTCAGTTTAAACACCGGCACAAGATTATTTGAAGTAATAAGCACAGAGGAAATTTTACGTTCCAGATCATCATTATCAATAAGTTCTCTCTTGTAGAAAGAGTGAAAGAGTTTTACTGTTTCTTCCCTTAAAAGTGAATTACTCCCCAGTAGCATTCCTTTAAGAAGATAAAGATCCTCTACACCACCATATCCGGCTATGAGTCTTATACAGGCTATTTTCTCTTCAATATTACCTTTTACCATGGTCTCATTAACCTTATCTCTGTAAATTGCATAATCTGAAGGAGCTCCAATATTGTTCAGCAGATATTTAAAAGCAGCCACTCTTACTTCATAATATGGATCTTTTAAAAGTTCTGCCATCAGATCTTTTACCTCAAGGTTCCAGATCTCCAGTGAGTTAAGGGAGTTAACTGCATTTCTGCGGACAAATCCGTTTTCCCGTCCTTCGGAGAGAAGCTTTATAAGAAATCCTGCTTTTCTCTGATCTTTAAAAACTCCTGCCAGTTTTATACCTACATTTCTTACGGCCCAGTTGTTACTGGTTATATAGATATTTATCTTGTATATAAAATCTTTCTTATACTTCTCAGGAGCTCTGGATACTTTTGCCAGAAATCCTGAAGGTGAAAGCATTGAAACAGGAACTTCACAATCTCCGTTATCTCTCTTTCTATTAAAAATAAGAATTTCAGAATTTTTTAAGATGAGTGATACCATCAGATACACTGCAATACCAATAAATGCCAGTGAAACTATATGAACAAAGCTCTCAATCAGCCCTGACCCGAGTGCAATTCTCGAAAAGACATTCTGTCCTTCAGCAAGGACAATGATCATAAGAAGTGTAGCTGTTAAAGTCTTTACTACAGGTTTAAGTAATTCCCCTGAATTGAGGTTCAGGCCTTCACTTTTTAACTGCCTGTACAGTGAAGTTACTCTTACTGTTCCAAAAAGGATATATGTAACAGATGAGGCAAGAGCAATTCCTTTGAGAGTATCCAGCCAGCCTGATAATCCGAAAATAAGTCCTGTATGCACAATGAACATCAGAAGGTCAAAACGAAAAGCTCTGTTACCGGACATTCTTGAATTAAAAAGAGTTGATGTAAAAGAGTAGATCCCCCACCCCACCAGGCCTGGAGCATAATATTTCAGAACTTCTGCTGTTTTCAGAGATGCTGCTGCAGAAAAGCTGAATCTTTCCAGCAGAAGAGTTACCAGCTGTGGAGCCAGCACAAAGATAATTATCGAAACAGGAACGAGAAGAAATACATTGGTATTAACTCCTTCAAGAAAAAGTTTTTTCAGATCATCTGGTGGTAAAGTTGCAATTCTGCTTTTTCTGTCTTTAAAAATAAAGCGGTTAACCTGAGAGGTTATAAGCTCAAACGGGAGCTTAAATACTTTCTGGATAAAATAGAGGTAAGAGACAGAACCAACACCAGCTCCAAGAGCAACAAGTCGCCCGATGAACTCCGGTACAATATTGAAAAGCCTCTCAGCTGATTCAGAGCCATTTACAACAAGAAATTTTTTGAAATAGTCACCAGACAGATTCATAGCTGGTCTGAAAAAGGTCTCTCCACAGCCTCTTTTTCTGATTTTCATCATAAAAATAAAAAGGAACAGTAGCTGAATAACACCTGACCCTATAAAACCTGCAGCAATTGAGTATACTCCCAGCATTGAGTAAGTTAAAGGAACAATGGCTATCATACTCAAAGGCAGAAGAGCTACAGACAGAGTAACTATTTCACGATACCCTCTCTGCTTCAGTATAAAGCAGATAAATCCTGTTACTGTACTCAGAACAAGATATGGAACCATAAGTCTGAAAATATCAGAGTACAGAATTTCACTACCAACAAACTGTCCCGAAAACAGCATCCCTGTAGCTGCAAGAATTACAGATCCAATTAACTGAAGATTAAAAACAGTTGATATAGCCAGTTTAATCTTCTGCATATTTTCCCTGTTCATGGAATTTGCAAAAGTTCTGGACAATTTATTACTTAAGGACTGATCACCAATAAGCCCTCTGAAAATTTCAACCACTGATACAGCAACACCGAAAGAATCCATTACCTTTCCGGCGCCAAAAAAAGCTGCCAGAAAAATCTCTCTCAGAAAGATTGTTCCTCTTGTAAAGAGATTTATTATATAGTTCATGATGTTGCGTCTTTTGCTTCTCTTTACACAACTGCATGGTTCAGTATTTTCATTATCATCCTGATAAACTCTTACCTGAAATTCACTCTCACCAGCAGTAATAGTATCCTCTTTTTTCAGTTGCACAAGACCCTTAACCGGTGCCCCATTAACAGAGATATCCCCTTTAAGAGCTTTAAGACTGAGAAGTTCACTCTCTTTATCTCTTCTTATGCTGAATAGTGCATTCAGATCTTCAGGTACAATATCGCTCTTCAGAGATCTTCCTACAAGATTCTCTTCAAAGAGGAGTTCATAACTTCGGTCGTGTTTCTTGTCCATAATATAGACACGACCGCTGTCCACAGTTTCAATACTGTCCTGTTTAACAATTTTCTCTATTTCAGTAAGAATCAGCTCTCCACTGTTCCGATGCTCAACAGCTCCGAGAGACGATCTCATATCTTCAAGTGCATCACTATCTCCCAGTGTTGTCATAACTGTCTGAAGCAGCTGGTATTCCGGTACATAGATAGTTCTGACACCATCTCTGTTCTCCACCTCTTCAAATACCACTCTTGCGCCACCTACTTTCTGAACTTCAACAGCATTGAGAATCTGGTGGTCCCCAGGGAGATCAGTTTTAGGAATAAGAATTGAAGGAAGTCCCAGAGTAGTAATCTCTTTAATTGTTCCTGCACCGGCTCTGGCAATAACAAGATCTGCAATGGAATATATCTCTTCTATATTATCAAAATATTCTCTGACTATCAGTCTACCATCAACATCTGAAGAGAGTCCGATTTTTTCAAGTTTACCGATAGTATCATCATAAGCTTTATATTCACCTGAATACCCTCTTCCGGTAGACATTATAAGAGTAATATCGTCTCTGGCAATCAGAGTAGGGATTATCTCCACCATAGCAGCATTAATAGTTCTTGCACCCATACTTCCGCCAAATGCAAAAACCACACTGTTGTTGTCAGGAATATTCAGTTTCTTTTTAATCTCATCCCGGCTATTATCAAGATTAATAGCCTTTCTGAGAGGATAACCTGTAAAAACCCCTTTTCCTTTGGGGAAGAAATTCACAGTTGATACAAATGAGACTCCAATCTTATCAGCAATTCCTGCCATCATACGATTCAGTCTTCCTGGTACAGCATTCTGTTCATGCAGAAAGACCCGGCATTTCAAAAGAGCCGCAGCCAGAAGTACAGGAGCAGCAACAAAACCACCACTACCAACGACAATATCGGGTCTGAATTTCCGAAGTATTGAATAGCTTTTAAAAGCTCCCATTAAAACTTTCCACAGAACACCTATAGTTTTAAGGCTTTTAATTCTGCGGGGCAGACCTGCGGAGGTCACTTCCCTGAATTCTACCGGATGCGGCAGGTTGGATACAATTTTTTTTTCAGCACCTTTTGAAGTACCTATATATATAAATTCTGATTCGGGATATTTACTTTTTATCTCTTCATAAACAGCAATATTGGGATATACGTGTCCCCCTGTGCCACCACCAGTTAAAACAACTTTTAATTTTTCCATTTTAGTTCAAGTATATCATAAATAATTGATGATAAAAATTTGCTCACTTTAATCAGAAATTCTTTATTCTGCTACAATCTCCGTAACAGAATTTTATCATTCTCTCTGTATCAAGATACCTCTCAATAACAGAGTTAACCTTTTCTACTGTAATGCTGTCTATTTCTCTTATCAGCTGTTCAAGCTCCATTGGTTTTTCCTGATAAAGTTCCTGATTAGTAAAGAATCTCATCTTTGCGGAATTACTCTCCAGCCCCAGTAGTATAGAAGCTTTAATATGTTCTCTTGATCTCAGAAGCTCTCTCTCTTCAATACCATCTTTCCTGAGTTTTCCGATCTCTTTCAGAATCTCTTTTACACAGTCTTCCACTCTGTCCGGCTCAACTATTCCATAAACAATCTGAAGACCTGTATCACAGAATGAATCAGGAAAAGTACTTATTGTATAGGCAAGCCCAAGGTCCTCCCTTATTCTCTGAAACAATCTTGAACTCATACCTGCTCCAAGAATATCATTCATTACCATAAAGCTGTATTTATCTGCAGAAGCAGCAGAAATCCCGGGTAAACCAAGTAGCAGATATCCCTGCTGAATACTATCTTTCTGAATAAGATAGTTTCCCTTTTCAGCCTCTGGTTTCTCAAATTCAAAGGTGGAAGGTAGTGCTTCAGCAAAACCCGCAAAGGCTTTTTCTGCAGAAGCCACTACTCTATCCAGCTCTATATTTCCACATAGAGTCAATATCAGATTTGAAGGAACATAGAGTTTTTTATATAAATCCCAGGCATAATCTCTTGTAAATCCTGCGACAACTTTCTCAATACCCCCAATAGGCCAGCCCAGTCCGTTTTCATTAAAAGTTTTCTCATAGAACAGCTCAAAAGAGTACATATCAGGATTATCCTCTGACTCTTTCAGTTCCTGAATTATTACACTCTTCTCTTTAACAAACTCCTCTTCGGTAAATTCCGAATTTACAACTATGTCAGTAAGCAGATCAAATGCCATATCATACTGCTCGTCCATTGCCTTAAGAAAATATTGAGTTATCTCTTTTCCTGTGAAGGCATTGAGACTCCCCCCCATTCTGTCAGACATTTCCGCAATATCTTTAAGGCTATATTTTTCTGTGCCTTTGAACAGCATATGTTCAATAACATGGTGAATTCCCATGTTGTCCCGGTTTTCAGCTCTTGATCCGCTTTTAAGAGTGTAACTCATAGAAAAGGATGGGAAGGTCGGGATATATTCATGAATTATTGTTAAACCACATTTCAGTACAGTTCTGGTCATCAGTTCTCCATTTATTTAAATCTTTTAAGAATAGTAAAAGTATCTATAATTAAAACTTTAACAGTTATGTCAGCATTATACTATGAAAAAGCTCTTATAAGCGAATAAATAAGTATTAAAATAATAATAAGTACATACCAACACAACCCCTCACCCTTCAACAAGCTCAGGCCTTAAGCAGACAAACACATGTATATACAGAAATAAGGCAGGTTTAAAGAGGGTGGAAATGCCATGGCTCTGCCAGTCACGAGGCTGTGAGTGATTATTCCACCCTTAAAATGTTTCCAATGCCTGATAAACAGTAGCACACATGGGGGCTACACTACAACAGTTCGTGTATCTCATATCAAATTCTTCAGGTCCTAATGATTTGAAATGCATGCATAGGGGCGGCCTTATATCCCAATTCACCTGTGTTTGTCTGTGAGGGTCAGTGTTGGTCCGTGTTCTTTGTGTCTTAATCCTGAGCCTGAGCATAAGCGAAGAGTCGAAGAAGTTGAAAAGAATTGAAACCAATCTTACCACTATTCCCTGGAACTATACGAAATGGACACTTTAATTTATTTGAAACGATATGGTATAATTTTTGCAAAGCAGGAAGATTCATGAAAAAATTATCTTATTTTCTAACTATTTTACTTATTGTAAACCTCACAATCGTAGCATCAGTAAAAGACGGAAAGCTTGATTCTCTGAATAATGCTGTCTGTCTCTATCTTTTAAAAGACTCTACAGGTGCAGCCAAACACCTGAATCAGTATTTCCGGTCCGGTGGATCAGCTCAGCTCAAAAAAGGCTATACGGAGCTTATAAACGGTAAAAAATGGGATGCTACAAGAACATTCAACTACTACCTCACAATGAATCAGAGATCACCTGAAGGGCAGTTGGGAATAGCACTTTCTACAACAGATATGTCTATAAATTCTACAACAGAATTTCTTGAAAGACTTGCAAGAATCAATCCATCATACTCAATTGCTACTCTCTGTCTGGCAGAAGAGTATGTAAAGATGAACAATATTCCTGAAGCTGACAAACATTTCAGAAAGGCTCTTGCAAAAACAGATTGTCTCTTTTTCAGAATACTCTATGCAAGGTTCTGCAATAATACCGGTCAGTATAATAAAGCAGAGGTAACAATTGGATCAGCTGTAAAAACAAGACCCGATAACTTCCATCTTAATTATCAGTACAGCAGAACTATGTTTGGACTGGGGAAGACAGCTAAAGCCCTGAGACATGCAGAGATGTGTGAAGACCTGAGATCTTCTCCTGAAGTAAAACTGCTTAAAGCAGATCTGCTGACAACACAGGGAAAGTTTGCCAAAGCCAGAGTTACGCTACAGGACAGGAAAGTAAGTTCACTTAAAGGTTACAATAAACTGATGGGAAGAGTTCTTTTTGAACTCAATGATCCTCAGGCGCCATCTTATCTTTACAAAGCTTTCAGAGAGTCATCATGGGATAAAGATACTAATCTTCTTCTTGGTAGATACCATCAGCTTAAAAACAGCAAAGCCACTTCTCTCATTGAGAACTGGATAATAAGATCTTTTCTGGCAGGAATTCCTTCAGGAACTCTGTCGACTACCTTTAACAAAAAGCCTGCACAGATGCCGGGACACCTTCCCTTCTTTTCAACTTCATCTATCTTCTGGCTCAACAGTAGTAAAATTCTGCTGACAGGTCGAAGCAGAAGCGGAGATTCAGAACAGCTTTATATAGTTGACTCAGAGTCATTGAAAATATTGAAAACTGTACCACTTCTGAATAACCCTGCTGACCGGATAGTTTCCTTTAAACTATCCCCTGACAGATCAGCAGGTATCATAGCTGTTAAATTGAAAAGTAACCTGAATATACTGTTATATGCAATAAATGTAGACAAAAACCGCAGAAATATCCGGGTCAGGAGACTCAACAGTAAAGCCATCGATATGAACTCTGTTTCAATTGGCTTCAACAGAGCTGGAAACATTGCATATATGGTGGATGGAGATCTGGCCCAGCGGGCATTTACTTCTCCCTTCTCCATTGAGAACAAACTTGGTAAACCTATGCTTCTTTACCCAAGGTTCAAGTTCAAGGTTTTTAAATACAACTTTCCTGCAAATAAGTTCTCAAGAATCACAGATATTTCAGGAATAGCCAATATTCCCCTTCCTTCTGTGAAAAAATATTTTCTTGTAAACGCCGCCTTTCTATCCAAAAGTGTTATTTCAGATCTGATTAAAAAAAGCATAGATTACGGGCTTGCTTCAACCACAAGTGTAAGAATAGATTTTGCAGAGGATCTTTCAGGTTTCATTATTCACCAGACTAATCTTACAGAACCTTTTGAAGCGATGATATATACACCTGCCAGTAACAGAGTCTATAAGCTTTCCAGTAAAGATTTTGACCTGAAACGTAACTTTTCAAGTATTAAAATCCTTGATCTGAACACAAGGAAGTCAGAAGTTTTCTTCCAGACTATCCGCTCAAACAGTTCTGATATTATAAGATACAATTACAGGTCGAAGTTCTTCACTCTTGTTGGAGACGATCTGGTGGATTTTCTCTACAATAGAAAAACTGACAAACTATTCATGATTACTGAAAGACCCAACCGGCTTTTTTACCCTGAAACTGAAGTTGACATCGTTACCTTCAGTCCTTATTTCAAAAGAACTCTTAAGAAGAGAAGGGATATTAAGAGTTTTGTTCTCCAGAACACCATTGATGAACTACCCGTTGTGTCCACCAATAATGGAGAACTTCTTGTTCTTGACGAAGATGACGCTTTCAGATACATGGGACCTTCGCCTGCGGATACTAACCACGCTTTCAACCCGGATTTCAGCAAAGTAGCCGCAGTAATAAACGGCAGGTTGTGTATTATCAGACTCCGTAAAGCAGTTACCGGTAATTAGTATGGCAACAGAGAGAGATTTCCTGCCTGTAAAGCTCTTCTGTGGGTTTATATACAAAGAAGAGAATCAGTTCAATGAAGCAAAGAACATTCTTACTGAGAGATTCTCTGATATAGATATTGAAACCGATGCGATTCCATTTGATAATACAAGCTACTACGATTCTGAAATGGGTACTCCCCTTTTTCGTAAATTTACTGGTTTCAGCAGACTGATCCCCCCTTCAGATTTACCTGATATAAAAATATTTACAAATAGTATGGAGAGAGAGTTTTCGAATGGAGGAGCCAGACTAATCAATCTGGACCCAGGCTATCTCTCAGATGCAAATATCATTATAGGTACAGCCAAAAACCATTACCATAGAGTACCTCTGAACAAAGGCATATACGCACATATTGAGTACATGCTGAGAAAAGATGAGTTCGTAACTATGGCGTGGACTTATCCGGATTTTAAAAAACCGGAATATATGGCTTTTTTCAAACAACTTAAAGACCTGTATAAGAAACAGGTTAATCAATTCAGAGGAAAATAATGGACACTATAGTATTAAAGAACGGGCATCTTGTAGACCCCGCATCAGACTTTGATTCAGTTACAGATATTCTTATAAAGAAAGGAAAAATAGAGAAAATTGCTCAGAATATTAATGAAGCCGGAGCAGAAGTTATCGAGGTTTCCGGTAAAATCATTACTCCGGGACTGATTGATCCCCACGTACATCTGAGGGATCCTGGTTTTGAACATAAAGAGACGATTGAGAGCGGTTGTGAAGCTGCTGCCCGCGGGGGATTTACAACTATAGCATCAATGCCCAATACAAAACCTGTAACCGATAACAAACTGGTTGTTCGCTACATTCTCTCAAAAGCTTCAGAAGCTAATGGCGTAAAAGTAGTTCCAATGGCTGCAATTACAAAAGGTGAAAAGGGTCTTGAACTTACAGATATGGATAATCTGAAAGCAGAAGGAGCTGGAGGTTTTACAGACGATGGAGCATGTGTTATGAGCGCAGGCCTCTTTCTTAAAGCTCTTAAAAAAGCTGAAGAACTTGATCTTCCCATAATGCAGCATCCCGAAGACCATTCGATTTCAAGATCCGGTATTATTAACGAAGGCAGAAAATCTGAAGAACTGGGGCTTAAAGGAATTCCTGCTCTATCTGAAGATTTAATCATTGCCAGAGATATTGCTCTTGCAGAGGAGTCAGGTACTTCAGTTCATCTGACCCACGTATCAACAAAAGGTTCTGCCCAATTAATAAGAGAAGCTAAAAAGAGAGGAGTTAAAGTAACTGCTGATGTTACTCCTCATCACCTCATTCTTACAGAGGATGTTATAACAGCTTCAACACCTCTATACAAGGTTAAACCACCACTACGTACTGAAGAGGACAGAGTTGCCATGATTGAGGCTATATGCGACGGTACAATTGATGCAATAGGCACAGATCACGCACCACATGCTGAATCTGAAAAAGGTCTACCTTTTGAAAGTGCTGCTTTTGGAATGACGGGACTGGAAACAGCTCTTCCAATACTATTTTCAAATCTTGTAAACAGTGGCAAAGTGAGCCTCAATCTTCTTGTAAAACTTATGTCCCTGAATCCGGCTTCTATTTTAAAACTTAATGACAGAGGAAGAGTTGCCTGCGGTTTACCTGCTGATCTGACAGTTATAGATCCGGCAAAGGGATTCACTGTTGGAGCAGATGGTTTTTCATCTAAATCCGCAAATTCTCCTTTTCCGGGATTTAAAGGTAAAGGTGCTGTTGTAATGACTCTGATTGATGGTAAAATAGTTTTTAACATCAAAGCTTAAGGATTCAGACATGCTACTTACAATTGATGCCGGTAACACAACTACCGAAATAGCCGTTTTTGAAGACAGTTCCATAGTTTTTAAAAACCGGCTGGCAACACCAGCTCATATTTCAGAGCGTTTCATTAACTCCCTCATTACAAAAGATTATATCAGCAGGATTTCAGCTATCTATATTTCATCTGTTGTGCCTCTTATAGATACTCCTCTGGCAGAAGGTCTGCATAAGGCTACAAATATTTACCCGGTTTTTATAAACTATAAAACCGCAAGTGAAATAAGTATCAATATAGATACTCCAGCGAATCTTGGAGCTGATATTATAGCCGGACTATACGGAGCTCTCCACTTCTTTACTCCTCCATTCATTGTAATTGATTCAGGCACAGCCACCACTTTTGGTGCTGTTGATGAAACCTCAGCCTTTGTGGGAGGAGCGATTCTTCCTGGCATCGACATCTCCATCAAAGCTCTTGCAAACAATGCAGCAAAGCTTAATAAGATAAGATTCTCGCCACCGGATTCTATTATTGGTGCAAATACAGCTGACTGTATCAATGCCGGAATATATCACATAAATATTGGTGGAATTAACCATATGATAAGAGAGTATAAAAAAGCTCTCTCATCTGACGCAAAGATAGTCTTAACAGGAGGAGCTATTCAGTTCTTTCAGGATAAAATTGAAGATAAAAACCTGCTGGAACCAGCTCTTATTCATTATGGTCTCTATCGGCTGAGCATAAATTGTCCAAATGAATCCTGAAGCTTTTGACTATATTATAAAAACAGTCAGAAAGGCATCAGATCTTCTGCATCTGAATATCTTTATTACTCCTAAAGATTACGATATTATTTACAGGTGGTGGGAAAAGAAAATATCTCACTCTATAATAATCGAATCCATGCAGACAGTTCATGCCAGATGGTGTAAGAAAGGGAAAACTATAACCAGTTATTCATCTTTCAACTATGAGGTAAAGAAGAACCATAAATCTGCTCTTGAACTCCAGACTGGTAGTCACAATGAAGAGAGTAGTTATGCAACTTTAAATTCAGATCCTGTTGAAACATTCTACAACTCGTTTCCAGCTGACCTTGAGTTCTGCAGATCGGAATTGCATGATCTGAAAAACGAACTTGATTCAGGTAAGATTCCAGATGCATCAGATCTGAATACTAAACTTCTCAGCCACTTTTCTGATAATGAGAAATTTACTCTGGAGTGTGAAAACTTCCTGAATGGACTTTCACCTGCTTTGAGAACAGATAAAATCAGAGAGCGTTTTCTGCTGAATTCCATATATAGCAGATACCATATACCGGAATTCAGCCTGCTGTAGAACTACTTTTTAAAAAAACTTGGAAATACCTTTGCAAGGCCTTTCTTTACTGAATCAGCAACTGATTTATTCTCTTCAGGAGCAATTTCGTTCAGTTTCTTTCTGGCAGTCTCATGATTGGGCTCAATTTCCAGAGCTTTTCTGAAATAGTAAGCAGCTTTGGAGTAGAGTTTTTCAGAATAGAAAAGCATACCAAGCCCTGCAACAGGTTCAGCATTCCATGTTTCCATTTCAGCTGCTTTCTGAAGGCTCTGCTCTGCATCTCTTCTATCGCTGGGAATGTTAGTCTGACTGAGTCCCAGTAGCAGAAAATATTCTGCTTTTGAAGGATCAAGCTGTACAACACTCTTCATAATAGCCACAGCTCCGGTAAACTGATGCTGTTTATAAGCAGTCTTAGCTTTACGGAACATCTCTCTTGCTCTCTCTTCATCTGTACTTTCTGCTTCGACCTCTTTATCAGAACAGCCTCTTTTCTCATATTCAGCTCTCTTATCAAAATCTGATAACACTTCAAAAGCTTTATTAATTCTTGCTCCGATTGCTTCTATTTTGCTACGATGAGTAACCTTCTCTTCATCTGTGAGGCGCAGAGATTGAATTATTGCTCCTCTGGCATCTTCGATTTCCTTTGTAGTTGCAGTTTTACGAACCCCCATGAAGGTAAAATGATCCACAGATTCATCTGTAGCAAGTTTATAATATTTTTCCAGAATAGAAATACGATCCATTTGAACCTCGCTGAATATTTATAATAAAGATTTTATATCATAAATTTCTGCTTTTCAAGTTTTGTTCTGGTTAAATTATTAAAGGGATTTTATACGCTTTCCAAGCAGGTAGCGTATTCCGATACCGAACTCCAGTACATTGATTATTAATATTACAGGCAGACTTACGAATGGTATAAACTTGACACCAAGATATACTATTGCACCAGCCAGAATCATAAATATCGGATTAATCTTCCGGTTATCTATTTTCAGCAGTTGTACAACCTTCTCGCCTGTAATATGGAAAACCACAGTTCTTCCTACCAGAAGTACCATGAAACAGAATATTATAAGTGCCAGCAGGAATGGAATTCCTATAAGAATAAGGCTGAGAGCTGCAAAAATAATACCCATTACAAAAATGAGAATAATTGATACTATACCTGTTGCAAAGAGTTTAAATGGTTTTTTTGCGGCTTTATCCGAGGCATCATAAACTTTTGATGGAAACAGTGCAAAGAAAACCAGAGCCAGAATAAACCAGAAAAAGATTTTAGTTACTTTAACCACTTTATTACCTGATTCAAAAAACACAGGAATAAGTGAATTCTCTACTTTCTCGTAATCAAGAAGCCTGGAGGTAAAAATCCCTCCTCCGATTCTTGCTTTACAGCTTCTGGTAATATTGCCGCCTATAGCGATAAAATCGCCTTCTATAACTGCACTGTCAGAAAGCTCTATGTCTGTTAAAATACAGACCACATCTTTCCTTACAGTGCCTTCAACTTTCAGGGTTCCCCCAATAACATTTACACTTTCTGTAACTTCTCCCCGAACGACTACATCACCGCCAACTGAGATAACATTGTTACTGCAGATTTCGGTTTTCTTTATCTCAACATCTTCATTAACATATGCAGCTGTGCCGGCATTCAGAATTGCCGCTGAAGCTACAAGTATTATCAGCAGAAGAACAATCTTTTTTAACATTAATTAGTGCTCCTGAAAAATCTGGTAAACCGACTCCATACGAAATAGCTTATTACGAGACTTATGCTTATAAGGGATGCTCCTATAACATTTACACCAGGACTTACATTAAGCATCATGTTCATCATTTTATCTATAGCAGTAAAGATTGAATATACATAAGCAAAAATTGTGGAAATAATACTTATTCCTCCACTCAGTATATTACCCAGAGAACCACTTGAATGGCTCAGTGAATGAACCAGAGAGTTATTGGCAAAATCAAGATAAATATATATCCACGTGGCAAACAGCACCATACTCATTGCAATCATAACTGCTACAGAAGTGTAAGTAGGAACTCTGCGTCTGACACGCCTCATGACACCTGAGATAATTTTCTCTGGTGGAATAACCATTTCCGGTTCACGGAGAAGTTTCTCAAGTCTTACAAGCTTACGATGCTCTTCTGAACACTTATCACACATTAACAGGTGATCACGAATCATTGATGATTCAATACTTCCTGTTTCGCCGTCAATATATTCTATTAATTTACTTTTTGTCAAACACGCCATCTTTATCAATCTCCACTTTAAGAAGTTCTTTAGCTTTAAATATTCTGTTTTTGACTGTCCCTACAGGCAGATCAGCAACTTCAGCTATTTCCTCATACTTCAGTTCCTGAATATACCTCATGAAAATGAGTTCTCTGAACTTATCAGGCAATCTTTCAACTACACTCCATAAGTACTGACTCATTTCCTCTTTTTCACAGACTTCAAAGCCATCTTCACCGGAATAGTTACCGGAATCTATAATCTGCTTTTTTGTAAGCAGAGTATAATCAAAGGAATCCACATTATCCTGCTTCTTCCTTATGTAATCGATCACAAGATTATAACAGATTCTGTAGACCCAGGTTGAGAATTTATAACTGAAGTTGTATTTTTCAAGAACTGTATAGATCTTTACGAAGAGATCCTGAGTTAACTCGATAGCAATCTCTTCATCTCTGACCATACGCAGAATGAAATTGTACATCTTACGATTATACTTCCTCATAAGTTCCTCAAAGGATGAATGACAACCTTCAAGTATCTTAGTAATCAATACCTGATCTTCATCCAATTTCATTTACGTTTTTTCCGGTCAAAAAGTTTATTATTCACATCTCTATTATCTCAACACCATCGGGAAAAGTAAAATCAAACTCCCCTTCTGCTATTGTAACACGTTTCCTGTATTTACTAAAAAAGTACACATTCGGATTTCCACCACTTTGATGAATTACCTTTCCAGGCATGCCGTTTTTATCCAGAATTACAGTTATATCTATATTTTCGTCTTCTTTAACAATTTTCAGAGTTCTCTTTTTTTTATTAACAAGGATATACTTTTTCATAGAATCATTAAAAATGAAACGCCATAAAAAATCTTTTCTTTCATTGATATTTTTTGTAGTGGTTACCTGTTCGCTATCTCTATCGTAGAAGATGTAGCTGTTTTTTCTGAACAGAGCAATTTTATACTCTGGTTCAGTATAGATTAGCTTAAATGTCTGAGGGTCTTTATAGATAAGGTCACCGGATGCTTCGTCAAGGACTTCATCACCATCCATAACCTTCTGGGTAAAAGCAGCTTTGAACGGCGCTGCTTTCTTCAGATCTTTTCTTAACTTATCAAGTAGTCCTTCCCCGTTAACAGAAGCCGAAGCAATAGTTAACAGGGTTATTATAAGAACAACTACTTTATGCAATAATTACTCCTAATGCCACGGAGTTTAGTTTATCTACTTCACTTTCATTTCTTGAAGGAATCAGTATTGGGATACGTGCTCCCATGACAACGTGTCCGACAGGTAATTTCAGATAGTATGTAAATGCTTTACCCAGCAGGTTTCCGGCTTCAATACTGGGAACTACCATTATATCTACATTACCAGCTACAGGGTTTGTTATTCCTTTATGTTCTGCTGCTTCTCTTGATACAGCAATATCAAGAGCAAGAGGTCCATAAACTGTGCAACCGGTAATATCACCGTTTTCCCCCATCTTTGTGAGTTCAGCTGCATCTACAGTTGCCTGCATCTTATCGCTTACAGCCTCTTTTGCTGCCATAATCCCGACTGCAGGATTTTTGTACCCCAGTTTATGATATGCTGCTACAGCATTTTCAATTAACTGTTTTTTCTGGTTCAGATCAGGTAGTATATTTACTCCACCATCTGTCATGCCCAGCAAGCCTTCTGAACCTTCAGCAGGGTTTTCAACAAACAGGATATCTGAAAACAGATTCCCTGTTCTTAACCCCTTCTCTTTATCAAGAGTAGGTTTGAGAAGCGTACCTGTAGGAAGGAAGCCTTTAAGAATCACATGTACTTCATTCTTATTTGCAAGTTCAACAATCTTTTCAGCTGACTCAGATTCTGTTTCAGCTTCTACGATTCTGTAATCCTTAATATCAGCTCCATACTCTTTAAGAAGCACCTCTGTTTTTCCCCTGTTTCCGCAAAGAATAAAATCAGCAAGTCCCTCTTTTTTAGCATTTATTACTGTCTGAATTGTATTTGAATCTTCAGGAGAAGGAACACCTACGACAATTCCTTCTCTCTTTTTTGCTTCTTCAATAAGCTCTTTAAAATTCCTTATCATCACAAACTCCTAAAAAACTTATCAGAAGCCCTGAGTCATCTTAACGATAAACTCTTTATTGGTTTTGGTTTTAGACATTTTTTCTATAAGAAGTTCCATAGCTTCAACTTCTGACATCTGGGAAAGAACTTTACGCAGAATCCAGATTTTGTTGAGATCTTCAGGACTAATAAGAAGTTCTTCTTTTCTTGTACCGGATCTGAGAAGGTCAATTGCAGGGAATACTCTCTTATCAACAAGTTTTCTGTCAAGATTAAGTTCCATATTACCTGTACCTTTGAACTCTTCAAAGATTACATCATCCATTCTGCTGCCGGTATCTACAAGAGCTGTAGCAAGAATAGTCAGACTACCACCTTCTTCAATATTTCTGGCAGCTCCAAAGAACTTTTTTGGTTTGGTAAGAGCATTTGCATCAATACCACCGGAAAGTACTTTACCTGATGCAGGAGTAATTGTATTGTAAGCTCTTGCAAGTCTTGTGATTGAGTCGAGAAGGATAATAACATCTTTACCCATCTCTACAAGACGTTTTGCCTTTTCCATTACAATTTCTGCAACTTTAGTATGACGTACAGGAAGTTCATCAAAAGTAGATGCAATTACTTCACCGTTAACATTTCTTGCCATATCAGTTACTTCTTCAGGTCTTTCATCAATAAGCAATACTATAAGTACTGCGTCCGGGTGATTAACCTCAATTGATTTTGCAATACTCTGCAGAATCATTGTTTTACCAGTTCTTGGAGGCGCAACAATCAATCCTCTCTGCCCTTTACCTACTGGTGTGAACTGATCCATTACTCTGCCTGTCATATTTGAAGGTGAAGTTTCAAGGTCAATCTTTTCATCAGGATGCAGAGGGGTAAGCTTTTCAAACTTTCTGTTCTTTCTCAGTTTGTGTACATAGTCAGGATCTTCAAAGTTGATAGCTTCAACTGATAGAAGAGCAAAATATTTTTCCCCGCCTTTTGGAGGTCTTACTGAACCTGAAATTGTATCTCCGGTTCTCAGGTCAAATCTGTTAACCTGTGCAGGAGAGACATATATATCTTCTGAACTTGAGAGATAGGCATTTTCCTGAAATCTTAAAAAGCCGTAGCCTTCATTATGGAGTTCAATTACGCCTTCTGCAAAGAGTTTACCATTCTGGCTTGCCTGTGCATTCAGGATACTGAAATTGAGAGAAATTCGATCATTGATGTCCGCGTTAGTTAAACCAAGTTCTTTAATTACTTTTTTCAGCTCTGTGACATTCATATTCTGGAGATCTTTTAAAGTATGCATAAACACTCCTTTTATAATGCTTTTTTGATGTAGTTCAACAACTCATCCCTGTTTGTTTCTGATCTAATAGTGAAGGGAAGAGAAACCAGACCGTATTCTTCATAGAGTTTGTTGACCTGATTTTTTAATGCTGTATTTTTTAATTTATCACTTTTAGTTAAAACTGTCAATATAGGAAAACCTTTATCCACAAGCTCTTCCATAACCTCCAGATCCACTTCTCCAAAGCCTCTGCGTGAGTCAATAAGGATCATAAGAAGTTTAACATTATCTGCTGTTCTGAAGAAATCAGAGATTAAACGTCTTACACGCTCCCCCTCTTTCTTTGATATTTTTGCATACCCATAGCCAGGAAGATCCACCAGCAGAAATGAATCATTTACTTTATAGTAGTTTATGCTAACAGTTTTACCTGGTTTTGAGCTTGTTTTAGCAAGATTCTTACGATTTACAAGCTTGTTGATCAGTGAGGATTTACCCACATTTGATCGCCCTATACATACAATTTTGGGAGAATTATTTTTATACTCCCTCAACTGTTTTCCATTAAATACGGTTGCTTCTAGTTCAATATTTCTGATAATCATTTGTCCTGATATAAAAAAACCGGAAAAAAATAAATTAACTACTGGAGCCCTGAATCAGTAGCCGGCTTGATCAATATACTTTTAATATTATTTATTTTAAGAGGATTTTCAAGCACAATATCCAGTACCTGATCCATATTTTCAACCAGGTGTATTTTTACCTCTGATTTAATATCTTCAGGTAAATCCTCTATAAACTCCTTTTCGTTATCCACAGGAATTATAACATTACTGATTCCATATCTGTGGGCAGCAATAATTTTTTCTTTTATTCCTCCCACTGGAAGTACTTTACCCCTTAAAGTAATCTCTCCTGTCATTGCATAACCACTTTTCACAGGTATACCTGTTATCAGCGAGACAAGAGCAACTGAGAGAGTCACACCTGCTGAAGGCCCTTCTTTAGGTACAGCTCCTTCAGGAATATGAAGATGAATATTATACCCACCAAGGCTTTCAGTATCAAAATCCAGTTCAAAGAGCTTGATTTTTGCAAAACTGAATGCAGTTGCTGAGGATTCTTTCATTACCTCTCCAAGTCTTCCGGTAAGGATCAGATCCCCCTTACCTTTTATATAGCGGGATTCAACTACCAGTACATCACCACCTGCCGGAGTCCAGGCAAGTCCGAAGGCCGTCCCTCTCGTATCTTCAGCACTAAGGTTCTGTTTACTGTACCGTGGAATACCCAGAAAATCGGTTAAGCTCTTCTTATCTATTGCGAAACCTTCACTACGGGCTTTGGTTTTACCCTTTTCCACAACTTTTCTGGCTATTTTTCTCATTAACACCGAAACCTGACGCTCCAGATTTCTCACTCCCGCTTCCCGGGTGTACTGATTAATAACCTTTATAATAGTTTCATCACTTATATCTATATCAATAGCTTTCAAACCACACTTTTCAGCCTGTTTTTTCAAAAGAAAGTTTCTGACAATAGAAAGTTTTTCCCGTTCTGTATAACCGGGAATTTCTATTATTTCCATTCTGTCTTTAAGTGCAGGAGGAATCGGATCTACCGAATTTGCCGTAGCAATGAAAAAGACCTGTGACAGATCAAATTCAAGATCCAGATAGTGGTCAATAAATTCTCCGTTAAGTTCAGGATCCAGAACTTCAAGCAAAGCAGAAGCCGGATCTCCCTTATAATCAGAACTAAGCTTATCTATTTCATCCAGCAGAAAAACCGGATTTTTAACTTTAGCTTTTTTCAGTCCTTTTATAATCTGGCCGGGATAAGAACCTATATATGTTCTTCTATGCCCTCTGATCTCAGCTTCATCTCTGACACCACCCAGAGCAATTCTTACAAACTCACGATTCAGCGCCCTTGCAATTGATCTTGACAGAGAACTTTTCCCTACTCCCGGTGGTCCTACAAAACAGAGGATTTCGCCTGAAGGTTTCTTAACCAGCTGACGTACTGCCAGGTAATCCAGAATTCTCTCTTTGACTTTTTCAAGCCCGAAATGATCTTCATCAAGAATTACAGAAGCTTTAGATATATTACGGGTCTCTTTCTTACTGTTTTTCCACGGTATGGTAAGAAGCCAGTCCAGATAATTTCTGGAAACTGAGCCCTCAGCCGAGAAAGGAGGCATCATAGATAACCGATCCACCTCTTCCTCTGCTTTTCTTTTAACATGATCAGGAAGTTCAGCCTTCTCAATCCGGTTTCGATATTCCCTGATATCTTTATCTGCGGCATCTTCACTCTTTTCCTGTTTACCGGAAACAGACGATGCGGGTCCCCGCGCTGCATATAGCTCTTTTTTAAGGATATTATAGACTTTAATACCCCTCTCATATACTTTCAGCTCTTCCAGAATACTCTGCTTGATTCTGACAGGGATATTTATTACTGAAGCTATAATATCTGTTATTTCAGATAAATTGGATTTATCCAGTTTAGATATTATTCCTCTCAGTTTTATCCGGTTATACTCTGCATACTGCTCAAATACCGTTATAAGGTTCTCTGCCAGTTCTACAACAGGTTCCCCTTCATTAATCTGCTCTGAGAGAGGTTCTACATCTACGAGGTACAATTCCTTTTCTGTACCGAAATCTTTAATACGGCCTCTTGTAAGGCCTCTTACGATTACTCTGTAACTTCCGTTTCTCTGCTCAACAGATTTTTCAATTCTGGCAACTATACCAATATTACAAATCTCTTCTGAGCCGGGATCCTCACTTATCTGATTCTTCTGAACAGAAAGAAAAATAAACCCTTCATAATCTGACAGAGCTGTCTTTAAGGAGATAACAGATCTCTTCCGTCCCACAAGAATCGGAATTATTGTGGACGGAAAAGAGACAATCTCTCTTAACGGAATAAGAGGTACTTTTATATTTGATCGTTTCAGGCGATCCATTTCATTTTTTTGAGGAAATTCTCATCAATTACGATTTTTTTCTTAACATCTTTTTCTGAAGGTACTTCGAACATAAGGTCCAGCATAATCTCTTCGAAAATTGACCTTAATCCTCGAGCTCCAACTTCACGACTGACTGCTTCTTTTGTAATTCTGTCAAGCACTTCTTTAGTAAACTCAAGTTCAACTCCATCGAGCTTGAACAGTTCCATAAACTGGCGTGTAATAGAATTCTTTGGTTCAGTAAGAATTCTGTAAAGATGCTCTTCATTCAGATCTTCCAGAGCTCCAAGTACCGGGAAACGGCCTACCAGTTCAGGAATAAGTCCGAATTTAACGAGATCTTCAGTCTGCACATTGCCTCTGAGTTCGTCCTCTTCCACTCTTACTTCCTGTTCTTCAGTACTGAATCCGATTACGCTCTTTTTAATACGTCTCTTAATGAGCTTATCAAGTCCGACAAAAGCTCCTCCCGCAATAAAAAGGATATTGCTGGTATCAATTTTGAGGAATTCCTGATGAGGATGTTTTCTGCCTCCTGTTGGAGGAACATTTGCAACAGTACCTTCGACAATTTTCAGCAGAGCCTGCTGAACACCTTCACCTGATACATCTCTGGTAATAGATGGGTTTTCACTCTTACGGGAAATTTTATCAATCTCATCGATGTATATAATTCCCCTTTCAGTAAGTTCTTTATTCTCACCTGAAGCCTGATAAAGCTTGAGCAGAATATTTTCAACATCTTCTCCTACATATCCAGCTTCTGTAAGGGTAGTAGCATCTGCAATTGCAAAGGGAACTTCAAGGATTTTTGCCAGGGTTTCAGCAAGTAGTGTTTTACCTGTACCAGTTGGTCCGATTAAAACGACATTACTTTTTTTAATCTCCACATCCTGAAGTTTATCGACATTCTCAATTCTTTTATAATGATTATATACTGCTACAGAAAGAATCTTTTTAGCTTTGTCCTGAGCAATAATATACTGATCAAGTTTCTCTTTGATCTCTTTTGGAGTAGCCAGTTTACCTTTACTGGTAACTTCTTTCTTCTCCACAATCTTCTGATTCCCCTTGTGAATCAGGTTATAGGCAGTTGTGACACATTCATCACATATATATACAGTAGGCCCTGCAATAAGCTTATAAGCCTGGGACTGCGATATACCGCAGAAACTGCATTTAGGTTCTTTTTTCATATTTTCCCACCACTATTGATCTCTTGATACAATCACCTTATCAATCAATCCGTATTTCATAGCCTCTTCCGCACTCATATAGTAATCTCTTTCTATATCTGTTGCAATCTTACTTTTCTTTCTTCCAGTATGATGAGCCAGAACATTTATAATGTTATCTTTGATTTTTTTCATCTCATCAGCCTGAATAAAGATATCTGTTGCCTGACCTTCAAATCCACCAAGAGGCTGGTGAATCATTATCTTGGCATTGGGCAGAGCGTGGCGTTTACCCTCTGTGCCACCTGCCAGAAGAATTGCTCCCATGGAAGCTGCCTGTCCCATGCATATGGTAACAATATCGTTTTTAATAAAACGCATTGTATCGTATATAGCCATACCCGCAGAAACAACACCACCGGGAGAATTTATATAGATGGAGATATCTTTATCCGGATCTTCTGCTTCCAGAAAGAGCAACTGAGCAATAACAACATTTGCTACATTATCGTCAATAGGAGAGCCAAGAAAAATAATTCCATCTTTCAGGAGCCTTGAATAAATATCATAGGCTCTTTCAACATTACCGCTCTGTTCTACAACTACGGGTATTACTGACATTTCACACCTCTTTAATAGTTACAGTCTCTTTAATATATTCCATTGCCTTATTTCTGGCAAGTGATTCTTTAAGCTGTTCTTTGTACTGTGGGTTTGAATAGTACTTTCTGACCTCAGCAATAGGATAGTTATTCTTTTCTGAAATTGATTTCAGTTCAGCTTCGATTTCATCATTGCTGATTTCAAAATTCTGAGCTTTCTGAACTGCATCAATAATCAGTGAGAATCGAACAGACTTTTCTGCTTCGGGTCTCGCCAGTTTGAAGTATTCTTCACGTCCTTTTTCGTCCATTTTATCAAAGAACTGCTTCATCTGTGGGTTTACATTCATGATTTCCTGTTCAACCAGTCCCTCAGGAACATCAAACTTCACAGTTTCAGTCAGTTTTTCAACAATTTTACGCACTTTTTTCTCTTCAACTGCGTTAGCTGCATACTTTTCGAACTCTTCTTTCATATGTTTTTTGAAAGCTTCTTCATCTTTGAAACCGATTGTAGAAAGAAACGCTTCATCCATTGGTGGTTTTACCATTTCAAAAACTCTTACAACATCTACATAGTGTTCGATTTTCTGTTCAGACCACAGAACTTTTTTATAATCAGCAGGATAATCCTGTTCATAAGTTACTTTATCGCCGGTATTCTTACCAAGCAGTTCTTTATAAATACCAAGGAGTTCAAATTCTGAATCTTCTTTCATTGTAAAAGTAGCGCTCTTTCTTGGAGTCATTCTCTTATTTGAAAGATTCTTTGACTGGAAGCTTAGTTCAACAACATCCTCTTCTTTAATTGCTCTGTCTTTTACAGGAACTTTTCTGCGGTTTGACTCAAGAACAGCATCGATATGTTTGGTTTCATCATACTCTTCTGCTTTCAGTTCTTTTTTTTCCACTTCAACAACGATGTCTTTTAGTTCAGGCATCTCAACTTCAGGAAAAAGTTCAAGTGAAACATCTGCTTTCAGATCTTCTCCATCTTCAAAAGAGAGTTTATCAACCGATGGCTGTGAAGCTACTTTCAGTTTATCTTTTTTAATTCTGTCAAAAATAGCTTTTTCAAGTACCTGATTAACTGCTTCTTCAGTAATTGCTGCACTGTAACGGCTCTTGATCATCTCAGCAGGAACTGTACCTTTTCTGAAACCAGGCATTTTCATTTCAGCAGCATATTTTGCAGAAGTTTCGTCAATTTTCTCTTCAACTTTTGCTCTGGCTACTTTTATTTTTATCTTCTTTTTAAGACTCTTTTTTTTAGGTGCTGCCTTCTTCTTTTCTTCTTTCTTTTCTTCAGCTACACTCTTTTCTTCAACATTATCGATTTTCTTTTCTTCCATGAATCACACTCTCCTAAGCATTTTTTGTATTTATATATATGCAGATTAAGTCCAAACCTGACAATCCCGGAAAATTTTAGTATGTATATCATTATCAGATATTGGTATCTTTGTCAACTTTGAAGGCTTGCTATATCCTTTTTTATCTGAGCAACCAGCTCCTCCCTGCTATTAAAAGTTTTCTCATTTCTTAACTTTCTACAGAGAAAAAGTCTGACTTTCATATCGTAAAGATTGCCACTGAAATCCGGTATATGTGTCTCCACAGTACACCGGTTTCCATCGAAGGTGGGACGCACTCCGATATTGGTAACAGATTTCATACTCCTGCCTTCAAATTCAACCATACTTTCATAAACTCCCCCTGGCAGAATGGTGTTGTGAGTTTCAATATTTATCGTTGGAAACCCTATCTGCCGTCCTATTTTTTCCCCACTAACAACTTCTCCATCAATAAAGTAGTGTCTCCCAAGCATTCTGGAAGCTTTTTCAACTTCCCCATGCTGAAGCAGAGTCCTTATTCTTGAACTTGATATTCTCTCACTCTTGTAATTCATGGGCTCAAGAATAGAAACTGCAAAGCCTTTCTCTTTGCCGACTTCCCTTAAAAAACCTGCATTTCCTGTTCTGTTATATCCAAATCTGAAATTTGCACCTACAACAATATGCCCTACTCTGAATCTTTTGCAGAGAAATTCATCAACAAATTCATCAGGTGTTAATCCTACAACTTCCCCAAAATCCACAGTTACTACTTCAACACCAGATTCCCGAAGCATTATTTCACTCTTTTGTGCAGCAGTAAAAATAAGCTTCTGCTGAATATTAAAATAGCTTCTTGGATTTGGTTCAAAAGTTATCGCTACAGAATTAAAATTTTCAGAAGATGAAATACGTGTCAACTCTCTGAAAATTTTCTGATGCCCTCTGTGGCATCCATCAAAATTGCCTATGGCAATAGCACTTTTTATATTATTATTCACTACTTAATACCTGATAAAAAGAGAATCTGTCTTCATTCAGGAAAAATCAGCCTTTCCCAAGAATAGAATTTATCAGCTCCTCACTACTGATTATATCACTACTTTCCCACGGTACAAATGGAGAAAAAGCAGTTAAAAGAAATATTATAATTATGGCCAGCAACATCATCTTACCAAGAATCATTAGCTTACGGGATGACTGCCCTCTCTCTTCATTCAGCAGTTCTTCTTCCACAGCTTCATCAGCTTTTGAGTTACCGGTCTGCTCTTTTTTTCTGATGACATTTCTTTTCGCAAGATTATACAAGCTCTTATAGAGTTTATATTCTGTAAAGATCCCCAGTTCCGAGAGATCTTTAACACTATTGTTTCCATTGATATATCTTAAAAGTTTAGCCTCAGTATTGTTAATAAAAATCCTTCCGGTTTCCTCTTTTTCATCTTCATAATCATCTATAATTTCAATACTGGCTGCTTCCACATCTATTGGAGTAAATACCACAGAATCATCAGAAATATGCTTTCTTATCAGAGGCCATTCGTCCAGCATCTGAACCCCTTCCATGATTATTCCATCAGTATGAATAGGGTCAATATGCTGAGCAGTTCTCTCAACATCCTCCATAACTTTAAAGTTGTACTCTCCTTTTTTCCATTTGAAGAGAGACAGAACTATCTCCCTTGCCTGATTAGACAGAGCAGTTCTTATAGTTTCTTCATCAATGAGCCCCATACCTATAAGGATCTCACCTACTTTCTGATTGGTTCTCTTCTGAATAGCCAGAGCTCTTTTCAACATCTCTTCACTAACCAGCTCCTGCTTAACCAGAACATTACCTACTCTGAGTTCCAGTTTTTTTGGAAAAGCATCAACTCCAATAATTATTCCTGCACTGAAGATCAGGGTAATGAATCCATCCTGACTGGTAAAAGTCAGAATTCCATTTTTCTTCTGCAGAGAAATCAGCTGCAGAATATCCGGAACTTTAAACTCTCTCAAAGTGCCTTTAAACGCCATACTCGTCTCCTGCAACAGCTGCTATATTTACTGCAGCATAAAGAATCAAACCTGTAATTGCCGGAATATTAAGAAAAACAGGAGGAGCTTCAAAACTGTCAGTAAAAAGGGTATAGTTATAGAAAAAGAAGCCTCCGGCAAAGTATATCAATACCATGGAAAGCGGGAATAACCAGAAAAAGCGTTTCCTGAATCCAATTCCCGGCACAAGAAGAGCAAGAAGCATTGTCATCAGGTACTGCCTGTTATCTTTCTTCTGAAGTTCTCTCTCCTTTATAAGTTTTGCTTCAAGAAAAACAACATCTTTAATCAGAAACAGCTGGTGACACTCATCACACATTTTGTATGAGTGGTGCACATTATACAACTTAACAATTTTGCCACATTTAGAGCAGTTTGTACTTTCAGAAAAATTGCCGAACATCCTTTCTGCAAAGAGTACATAGACTACAAATATGAGTATGAAGAAAAAAAGTGGAGAAACGAGGAATCCTGTAAAGACATCCATAATGATTCCGTACACATTAATGTTTCCACTTTCCGGTGCCATAAGTCTTTTCCATAAAAAAGAACCGTTCCCGTCATAACACCTGATACCTGTAACTTTGGTTTTTAAACCTTCTATCTGAGGATACACTCTTGTAAAAGATGTAAAAACCCTCTCTTTATTTGGCTCACTACTTGACAGAAGTGCCATTGTAAAATTATTCAGAACAACATTACTACCCGGTTCAATTGCCAGAGCCTTTCTGTACATATTAAGGCTTTCATTTATCTTTCCCAGGAAGAAGTATATATTGCCCATAAGGTTATACTTTCTAACACTACTATAATTATTCTCAGTTGAAAGAAGAATATCAAGAGCCTTCTCAAGACTGCTCTCTTCCACATTCCTGTTCTCATATATCCTGTTTGCAATCAGGACTTTTAATTCATTGTCAGAAACCTGAATTTTACTGAAATCTTTAATTTCACCAGCATAGATTTTCTCAGCAAGTCTGAATGAATCTGAACAGGCATTATTCTCAAGCACTCTGGTAAACGAATAGCACAGGCCTGTTAACATAATAACAATCACCATAATTCTTATTGTGGCTTTCTCACCATCTTTAAGATAGCCCCAGAAAAAACCTGATATAAGAAACGGATATATTACCCATCCACTCATTATAAGCACCGGAAACATGAGCATAGCAATAACCATAAGAACTTTCCGGACATCTATTTTGCCATTATCACGAATCAGCACATCATTAGACATGAGAGGAAAATATCTGTATCCAAGAGCAATAGCGCTAAAAAGAAATCCCAGTAAAAGTGCATAGAAAAACACACGCACTACAGAATTCATAAGAAAGAAGCCTGTTCTGAAGTTACGGAACACCATCCCCATCTGTCCGAACAGATTGCCCGGGGAAAACAGCAGGGAGCCTTTCTGAGTATCAATATCACTCAATCTGTTATAGAGAAACCAGTAACCGTCTCCTCCATTCTCAAGTACTTTGCGATAGACTTGTTCAGCCTCATCGAAGAGATTATTGGAAACATAAAAATCACCTATTTTTACAAGCTGATCAAAAGCTTTGTTTTTTTTACTCCCCTGAAGACATGAGAGATCAACCTGTCTGACAATTTCCACTGCATCTGCATATTTACCTGCTGAATTGTAAAAGTGAATTTTATTAACCTGCCCCTGAATAACCGAAGCATCAATGCAGAATGAACCTGTAAAAAACAGGAGAACAGTCAAAACAGATATAAAGAATCTGCTTCTAGTCATTACACCTTCTGCTGTACACATCTTTCAAATTCTCCAGAAGCCCGTTAATAAATGCAGCTTCTTCCTCAGTAAGGTTTCCTTTTGTTTTTTCACTCAGTACCTCCAGAAGTTCCAGAAAAACCACTGCCTTCTCAACAGAAATTATCGCCTCACCCGAAACCGGATCAGGTATTTCACCCAAATTTATCATAGCCTGAGTACTTAGAAGTATTGCTATAGCTTTAATATCCTTTTCCATTTTATACCACCTGCTGTTTTAAAAGTACTTATCCTTGAAAACCGTAAAGAAAAGTATTAATATAAATCATTTTATATCAGTATCAGGAAAAAAACAATATGAAAAGCTTTGACAAACTTATTGACATTATGACCAGACTACGGGATAAAGACAGTGGGTGCCCATGGGATCTTAAACAGACACCATCCTCTCTGAAAGAGTATATTCTTGAAGAAGCTCACGAAGTTCTGGAAGCTGTAGACAGCTCAGATCCAGCCAACATAAAAGAAGAGCTTGGAGATCTTCTTTTGCAGATTATTTTCATGGCCCAGATATTTAAAGAAAAAGAGGTTTTCTCCATAGAAGATGTTATTGGATCAATTTCAGATAAACTAATCCGCAGACACCCTCATATCTTTGGAAACGGCTCAGCCAGTACTGCAGAAGAGGTTAAACAGAACTGGGAGCAGATAAAAAAGAAAGAGAAAAAAAAAGACAGTATTATATCTGACTATCCATCAAGTATGCCCTCACTTTCTGTAGCCGGTAGAATATCATCCCAGGCCTCAGGTGTCGGATTCGACTGGAATTCACCGTCCCTTGCACTTAAAAAAGTTGAAGAGGAAACTGAAGAACTACTCAGGGAAATTGAAGATGGAAACGTTGACAAAATAACAGAAGAAACAGGAGATCTGCTGTTTGCAGTTGCCAATGTTGCAAGACTCTGTAAAGTTAATCCGGAATTTGCCCTTAATGGTGCAAACAGAAAATTTACAAAAAGATTCAGGCATGTTGAGAAACTTGCGTCTCAGAATGGGGACAAAATACAGGATCTTGAATTAAATCAGCTTGAAGAGCTATGGTGCATAGCAAAAAAACAGGATCTGTAGAGAGAATCAATTGATTATATGGCAAAAGATCTATATAATCATATAAAGGAAAGGAGATAACTTTATTAAAATGAGTGGTTTAGGTGACATTCCAACTTTCGAAAGCATAATGGCCAAGCACAATCAGCTAAGTAACAAACCCAGCGACCAGGACTCTCCGGTTCAACAGGTGCAGAAAAACAGGCAGGCATTGAACATCATATGGATGCGCTACCGGAACATAAGCAAAGAGATAGAGAGCCTGAAGTATCATCTTGAAGGTCTGGATCAGTCCGCTCATAAAAAACAGCTATCTCATCTTACCAGAACAATAGAAGATACTGTAAACAGCTGCAATATATACATAAAAAAAATCATGGATGAGATGCAGATGCGTGGCAAGACAGGAGTATTTGATCTTGCCCAGGTAAGCAAATCAATCTATGAAATGAGGCAGAAAGAGCTGCAGAAGCAGCCTGACCCTTCAGTTCAGGCACCTCCCCAGCAGCATGGGCAGCAGAAGTCAAACAAAATAAGTCTCAAACCTGTAGGTCAGAAATATGGTAAAACCAATAAAGAAATTATTATGGCCAACAATAAGCTTGATGACAGTCTTTATGTAGTAGATCTTACAACAAAAAAAGTCATTGCAAGACCTGAAGATATTTCAGAAATCTTTAATGATACACATCTGAACAGAATAATAGCTTTGATTAAGGCCACTTCCGGCGAACTCTATTTTGCTGACATAGTGAACAAAAAATTTCTTAGCGGGCCATTTACCAATATCAAAGATGTCATCTTCACCCACAGGTACAAAAATATTCTTCTGACACAGATTTATACTGCTGAAGGAGTACGGAATTTTATAAACATCGATACAGGTGAACAGATCACAGAAAGAGATCTTTACGACATTTTTAAATAGAAACAGAACAGAGCAGTAAGATCTACTGCTCTATATCGACAATATCTTCAAGACTTAAGGATTCAAACCAGTTATCTACTTTTTCATCATCCTGAAAGATGCATGTAAAAAATTCCGACATAATGGATGTTTCATATATAACATTGGTTATCAGAATTTCTGCGCCACACTTCAGTGCTATCGCCACAGCATCCGATGGTCTGCAATCAAGAATAACAGTCCGCTCTCCACAACACAGATAGAGATCTGCATAGTAAGTATTCTCTGTTACATCTTTTATTACGACCTTCTTAACCTCACCTTTAAGATGAAAAAGCATACTACCAATCAAATCATGGGTCATCGGCCTTGGTGGGGATATCCCCTCAAGTTCCATCATAATTATGTCAGACTCGTGCTCTCCGATCCAAATAGGTATCAGTTTATCTTCATCGTGGGGTTTCAGAATCATTACCGGGGCTTTTGACACCGGATCCATAACCACACCAGCTAACTTTACTTCAATCAAATGTTCCATATAAGCTCTTTAGTTAAATGATATATCAAACATTAAGATAATTCATTCCCTTGCCTGTTTTATTTCTCATTTTTTCTAAATACAGTTCAAAATATCACAATAGGATTTTTTGGTCAAATATATATTTATCAAAAAAATAACACAATATAAAAAAAAGAGATTTATATATATCCATTAATATTGATTCCAGATGCATTTTAACTATAAATGTCAAAAAAAAAAGAGCTATGTTTCATTATATTGACACAACCCCCGGGTCTATGTTACCTTTGGATGAGTATCAAAGTTAACTCAGAGTTTCCCTTACGGGGAAATTTTCTGATAAAAATAAGGAGAAAAACCATGAGTGTTAAAAAAACTATTGATGGAAATACCGCAGCAGCTCATGTAGCTTATGCTTTCAGTGAAGTAGCAGCGATTTACCCCATTACTCCATCATCTGACATGGGTGAACTTTCGGAACAATGGTCTGCAAAAGGGCAGAAAAATATTTTTGGTCAAACTGTTAATGTAGTTGAGATGCAGTCTGAGGGTGGCGCAGCCGGTGCTGTACATGGCTCACTATCAGCTGGTTCAATGACGACAACATTTACAGCTTCCCAGGGTCTCCTTCTGATGATCCCCAACATGCATAAAATTGCTGGTGAAATGCTGCCTACAGTTTTTCACGTTTCAGCAAGATCTCTTGCAGCTCAGTCACTTTCAATTTTTGGAGATCATTCAGATGTAATGTCAGTAAGAAACACAGGTTTTGCTATGATGTCAGCATCATCTGTTCAGGAAACAATGGATCTCGCTCTGGTTTCCCATCTTGCTACACTGGAATCAAGAGTTCCTTTCCTGAATTTCTTTGATGGTTTCAGAACTTCTCATGAAATCCAGAAAGTGGACATGGTAGATTACGAAACAATCAAAGACATGGTTGACCCTCAGTATGTCGAAGCGTTCCGTAAACTTGCTATGAACCCCGACAGTCCTACACTAAAAGTTGGTGCTCAGAACCCTGACGTATACTTCCAGGGCCGTGAAACAACAAACCAGATCTACATGGATCTCCCTGCTCTTGTTCAGAAATATATGGATAAAGTGGCAGCAAAAACAGGTAGAAATCACAAACTATTTGAATATGTTGGTGCAGCAGATGCAGAAAAAGTTATTATCCTTATGGGTTCTGCATGTGATACTGTTGAAGAAACAGTTCAGTACCTCAATGACAATGGTGAAAAAGTCGGTGTACTTAAAGTAAAACTTTACAGACCTTTCTCTGTAGAAGCTTTCATCAACGAAGTTCCTGCAACTGCTAAGAAGATTGCTGTTCTGGACAGAACTAAAGAGCCTGGTTCAATCGGTGAACCTCTGTATCTTGATGTTGTAACTGCTCTGGCAGGTAAAAACCTTACAATTATCGGTGGTAGATATGGTTTAAGCTCAAAAGAGTTCACTCCTTCAATGGTTAATGCAGTATATGAACATCTTGATGGCGAATGTTACCACAACTTCACAGTAGGTATTAACGATGATGTTACAAATCGTTCTATTCCTGTAACAAAAGTAATTGACACAGAACCTGAAGGAACCAAAAGATGTCTTTTCTGGGGTCTTGGTGCTGATGGTACTGTTGGTGCAAATAAAAACTCAATCAAAATCATTGGTGATAACACTGATATGTATGCTCAGGGTTATTTCTCATATGATTCAAAAAAATCTGGTGGTATCACAATTTCCCACCTCAGATTTGGTAAAAACAAAATTAAATCACCTTACCTGATTACATCAGCAGAATTTATCGCTCTGCATAATCCTGCTTATATAGGTAAATATGATATCCTTAAAGGTATTGCTGAAGGTGGAACATTCCTCCTTAACTCAAACTGGTCAAATGATGAAGTTTTCAACCATCTCACAAGAGATATGCAGGAAACAATCATTAAGAAAAAGATTAAATTCTACAACATCGACGCTCTGAAAATTTCTGAAGAGGTTGGTCTTGGTGCCAGAATCAATACAGTTATGCAGGCTGCATTCTTCAAAGTATCAGGTGTACTTGAAGAGAACGAAGCGATTAAGCTCATCAAAGATACAATTGAAAAATCCTACATGAAGAAGGGTGAAAACATTGTTAAGATGAACTGGAATGCTGTTGATAAAGCAAGCGAAGCTCTGCAGGAAATTGCTTACCCTGCTTCAGTTGAAGAACTTGATGCATGCACAGAACCTTTCAGCATGGTAAAAGAAGATTCTACTGAATTTACCAAAAACATTATCAGTAATGTATTCTCACTTAAAGGTGATACTATTCCTGTTTCACAGATGCCTCTCGATGGTACTGTTCCTACAGGTACATGTAAACTGGAAAAGAGAGGTATTGCGGCAAATGTTCCTCACTGGCTCTCAGAAAAATGTATCCAGTGTAACATGTGTTCACTTGTTTGTCCTCACGCAGCTGTAAGAGCAAAACAGATTCTTCCTGAAGAACTGAAAGATGCTCCTGAAACATTTACAACTGTTAAATCAAAAACAAAGAACGATAAAGACCTGCAGTATAAGATCCAGGTTTATCCTGAAGATTGCACAGGTTGTATGAACTGTGTTAACAAATGTCCTGTAGATGCTCTTGAAGCTTCACCACTAACAACTGAAAAAGAGAGAGGAGAAACTGAAAACGTAACATTCTTCGAATCTCTGACAGATAATATTCTGGATGGTGCTCCTGAAGCTTCTGTTAAAGGAACTCAGTTCAAAACTCCTCTTTTCGAGTTCTCCGGTGCATGCGCAGGTTGTGGTGAAACTCCATATATCAAACTTGTATCACAGCTGTTTGGTGAAAGAATGGTCATTGCAAATGCAACTGGTTGTACTTCAATCTACAGTGGTACTTTCCCAACAACTCCATATACAACAACAAAAGAAGGAAAAGGTCCAACATGGGCAAACTCACTCTTTGAAGATAATGCTGAATACGGTTTTGGTATGAGACTGGCTGTTGATGCAAACAGAGAACAGCTCAAAACAAACATTGAAACTCTTCTTACTGAAACCATCAGTGCTGAACTTTCAGCTGCTCTTAAAAAGAACCTTGATATGTGGACAGCTGTTGATGATAATGCTCAGAAAGCTGCAACTGAAACAAAAGCTCTCCTTAAGGCAGAAAACTCAGATTCACCTGTACTAAGAAAGGTTGTAGAACTTCAGGACTACATGGTTAACCGTTCAGTATGGTGCATGGGTGGAGACGGCTGGGCTTATGACATTGGTTACGGCGGACTTGATCACGTTCTTGCTTCAAACCGTAATGTTAATGTACTGGTTGTTGATACAGAAGTTTACTCAAACACAGGTGGACAGGCTTCAAAATCGACTTCACTTGGTGCTACAGCTAAATTTGCTGCAGCAGGTAAACGTACTATCAAAAAAGATCTTGGTCTTATCAGCATGAGTTATGGTTACATCTACGTAGCTTCAATCTCACTGGGTGCTAACCCTGTTCAGGCTATCAAAGCTATCAAAGAAGCTGAAGCATTTGATGGTCCATCACTGATTCTTGCTTATGCTCCATGTATTGCACATGGTATCGACATGGGTAAAACATATCTTGAACAGGAAAAAGCTGTAAAAACAGGTTACTGGCCACTTTACCGCTTTAACCCTTCACTTGCAGGAGAAGGCAAAAACCCATTCCTTTACGAATCAAAAGATTCAGTAGAAGATATGAAAGCCTTCATGATGAGTCAGGTTCGTTACAACTCACTTCATCGCCAGCAGCCTGAAACTGCTGATGCACTTTTCGATGAAGCTGTGGAACAGAAACTGGACAAGCACGAGTATTACAAAAAACTCAGCAAAATTTAAATAATCATTAAAAAAATAAAAAGGGAGTCTTCGGACTCCCTTTTCTTTATATACTTTTTAATTCATCAGACAATTTTTTTTACCATATCCTCAACACTCTTCTTTGGTACGTGGTGAATCCCCTCTTCATCTCTCCAGTACTTTACTGAATCCACATAATCATCAACTACAACTTTTTCCACTGGTTTACCTGCTGCAACGACTCCGAGAATATCCAGTGAGGAATCCACCTCCAGCAATTCTCTCACTTTCTGCTTATCAAAAGCAGCAATTGCACATCCTCCTAATCCACTATCCACCAGTCCCAGGAGAATTGTCTGCAGAGCTATACCATAATCCCAGTCCACATAAGGGCTTAGTTTTCTGTCTCCAAGAATAACTATATAAGCTGTTGGTCTTTCCCCTTCTTCAGGTCCCCCCCATTCACTAAGATATCCTGCCCACTTAAGTGATGCAAACAGCTCAATTCCTACATCTCTCCTGGTAACCGAAATATACCTTAGGGGTTGCAGATTGGCAGCTGAAGGTACAAATCTCAGATTTTCAAGAACTGAATCGAGTTTTTTCTCTGGTATCTCCAGATTCTCATCAAATCTCCTGTAGCTTCTGTTTTTCTTCACAAGATTATTAAATTCCAAATTATCACCTCATTTATCAGCTTTAAACTACTATTTTTACAGTATAATCATTAAAGATTAAAAAACAATCTGTTTTACATCAGACACCCCCTGCTGGTTGACTTGCAGAGACATTGACAGTAACAATATAATAATATATAGTTTGCCGTTGAAAATTAATTATTTTGGCAGGAAAAAATGAGTTATAATTACAAAGTACTTATTCTAAACAACAAGAAAGAAGAGCTCGACAATGAGATAAAAGAACTCACCGTCAGAGGGCTCAATGTAATAGGCAAGGGATCTTTTGAAGAAGCAGAGCAGCTTCTTCTTGAAGACGGATCAATTCATGTGCTTCTGTCAGACACAGAAGTACCGGCAAAAAAGAGTTCAGAGAAGACAATCACAAGCAGGGAAGTTTTCTCAGCTGTTAAGGCACTCAGACCAGAAATCAATCTATTCCTATTTACTCACGAAACAGATTTTTCAAGCAATAGTACCAACGGTATTCTTGATGGCTACTTCTGCAAGAAAGACAACGATTTTGACGATATAGTAAAAAAGATAACCACAATAGTGATCAGCAGCAAGAATCGCGCTCCTTTTTATGAAACTCTGGTAGAGTATTCAAAAAAAGCGAAGGATTCATGGCATACCCCGGGACACTCATCTGGTTACTCTGTAAAGAATTCACCTTATGCTAAAGATTTCTACAGGTTTTTCGGAGAGAATTCATTTACCGGAGACGTATCTGTTTCAGTGCCTATGCTGGACTCCCTGATGCATCCGGTTGGTGTCATTAAGGAAGCACAGGATCTTGCAGCCAGCTCTTTTGGTTCAAGATACACCTTCTTTTCAACAAACGGAACATCTACTTCGAATAAGATTCTTATTCAGACTCTTCTTAAACCAGGAGATGCAATTCTGCTGGACCGGAACTGTCATAAAAGCGTTCACTATGCAGCCATTATAACCGGAGCAGAACCAATCTATCTAATGCCATCTGTTAATAACAAGTATGGTATCTTCGGCCCTATTCCTAAAAAGAGAATTGTTGCAGAAATGGACAATGCCATTGCCAACGGTAAGAAACTGAAAGTAATTATAATAACCAACTCAACATATGATGGCCTCATTTCAGACATTCCTTATATAGTAAAAGAGGCACATAAAAGAGGTATAAAAGTTATTGTTGACGAAGCGTGGTTTGGTTATGCAAATTTTCATAACGAGTTCCACCCTTCAGCAATGGCTGCAGGTGCAGACTACTCAACCCAGTCAACCCATAAAACAATGAGTGCTTTTTCACAGGCCTCAATGATTCATGTGCAGGATCCGGATTTTGAAGATATAAAAGATTTCTTCATGGAGAACTTCTGTATGCATACATCCACTTCTCCACAGTATCCAATGATTGCATCACTTGATGTTGCCAGAAAGCAGATGGCTATGGAAGGCTACTCTCTGTTACAGAGAAATCTTGAATTATCTGAGAGTCTCAGAAAATCTATTAATTCACTGAAAAAGTTCAGGGTACTTGAACTTGCTGATCTTATTTCAGAAGATATCAAAAACGATAATGTACGTCTGGATAAAACCAAACTTACTATTGATATCTCAAAATCAGGATTCAGCAGTAAAGAGATTGAGAATATTCTTCTGACAAAGCACAACATTCAGATAGAGAAATCTACATTCAATACAATAACTGTTCTGATTACTATCGGCTCAACCTACTCAAAGCTGAACCGCCTCTACCTTGCACTTGAAAATATTGAAAAGCATAGTGGTAGTTCAAATGTAAACAGAGCTATGGCAGGTCGCCAGGATTTCCAGCTTACACTTTCTGAAATTAAAGTGCGCCCCAGATTCGCATTCTACTGTGATGGAGAGACTCTTCCGATTAAAAAAGCAATCAACAGAGTTTCCACCAGAATGGTTACTCCATATCCTCCGGGAATCCCACTCCTTGTTCCAGGGCAGATTATCACCAAAGATATAGTGGAATCACTTATTTCATATAGAGATTACGGTGTGGAAATCCATGGCCTTGATGACAACCTGATTCAGGTTATGACTAAAAAAGAAGAAGCTGAGCTTAAAGATGTTAATCTTAACCTGAGCATCTCTTAAATATAAATAAGGTAAGGTCATTTAAAAAATGCAGGAATACGGATTTCTATCCCTTATACCGGCTATAATAACGATTATAGTCGCAATAACAACCCGTAAAGTTGCCTGGGCACTCTTCTTTGGTGTTGCCGGCGGAGCAGTTGTAACAGGTAACTACGGATTTGATTCAATAATACATTTGAAAGACTACATAGTAGAGACTTTCAGTAACAGAGAGAGGGTTGAAATTGCCCTCTTCGTAATGTTCATCGGCGGTATGCTGGAGATGATATCTGCCAGTGGTGCCTATGAGAAATTTGCAGAAAAGCTTGGAGAGAAACTCAATACTCCACGTAAGTCAAGAGTAGCAACCTGGGGCTTAAGCCTTACTCTCTTTTTTGATGATTATGCAAATGTTCTTATTTCAGGCTCTTCAATGAAACCGATTCTTCAGAAAAACGGAGTAAGACCCGCAATGCTTGCTTACATGATAGATGTTATTGCAGGTTTTGCATCAGTTATGCTGATTTCAACCTGGGCTGCTTTTGAGAGTGGTCTCATGGTGGATGCTGTTGCCGGTAAAGGTGTTGAAGGAACAGCTACAAGCCTCTTCCTCTCTTCACTGCCATTTCACTTCTATACCTATATAGCCATAGCTCTCACTTTCATGGTGGCCTGGAGCGGCAAATGGTTTGGAGCATTCCTTGATAAAGCTCCTCTTGAAGAGAACGAAGTTTCAGAAAAAGAGAACAAGGCAAAATATACCCACGTAATGGTTCCTATAGTTATTCTTATAAGTCTATCAATAGCCGGCCTTTTTGTTACCGGAATAATGGCAGTCAATGCAGATCCGGCAATTGAAATGAATCTGGTTAATATTCTGGGTAATGCTCCTACTATAGATGTGCTTCTGGGAGCGACTCTGATAAGTATTATAGTAGCTTTCATAATGCTCAACAGAGATCGTGTGCAACCTATAAAAAAACTACGCAGCAATTTCAATAAAGGCCTGAAAGATATGGTATCTATAGGAATGGTTATAATGATGGCTGGTAGTCTGTCAGCTGTTTCTGAGAAACTGGGAACTGGTCAGTATATATCTGATCACCTGCAGACTCTGGTTACTCCTGTAGCCCTTGGTGCTGTTATCTACCTTATAGCTATGCTTATAACTATTGCAACGGGCTTTTCATGGTCTTCAATGGCTATAGTAATGCCGGTAGCTGTACAGCTGGCTATAGCAAATAACAGTATAGAGAATGTACCTCTTGTATGCGCTGCTGTAATATCAGGTGCTATTACAGGAGCTCAGATTGCACCATATTCTGATAAAACAGTCATGACAGCAGCTGCCTGTGGTATGACACCAATCTATCATGCTAAAACCCAGATTCTGCAGATACTTTCAGCAGCTGCAGCTGCGTCAGCAGCATTTATAATTTATGGCATGGGTTTTAATATAGCTTTTGCATACATAATTCCTTTAGTAATTCTATTCACATTACATAAGATATTTGCCCGGTAATTCCGGGCATTCCCTCCAAAAAAAAGAGTAAAATTCATTTTTCTGTTGACTTTAATTTTTCAAATTCCTACAATCAAGTTTAATGTTTACCAAGAGGGCTTTTATCACTGTTTCATCTAATAAAAAAAGCGGTATCCACCGCCTTATAATTTCAGATAAGAATATTATTAATAAATACTACTAAATCACTAAGGAGGGAAATGTATGTCATTTCTAAATGAGGTTTTCGAAAAAGTTAAAGAAAGTAACCAGGCAGAGCCGGAATTTCATCAGGCGGTAGAAGAAGTACTGGAGACTCTTGAGCCAACAGTAGAACGCCATCCTGAATTTGTTAAAGCCGGAATCTATCAGAGAATTGTAGAGCCTGATAGAGCAATTCTGTTCAGAGTTCCCTGGGTAGACGATAAAGGTAATGTACAGGTAAATAAAGGTTTCAGAGTTCAGTTTAACAACGCAATCGGTCCTTACAAAGGCGGTCTGAGATTCCACCCTTCAGTTAACCTTGGTATCATCAAATTCCTCGGCTTCGAACAGATCTTCAAAAACTCACTTACTACTCTCCCAATGGGCGGTGGTAAAGGTGGTTCTGACTTCGATCCTAAAGGTAAATCAGATAACGAAGTTATGAGATTCTGCCACGCTTTCATGCGTGAACTTTTCCGTCATATTGGCCCGGACACTGACGTTCCTGCTGGTGACATCGGTGTTGGTGGTAGAGAAATCGGTTACATGTATGGCATGTACAAGAAAGTAAGAAACGAACACACTGGTGTTCTTACAGGTAAAGGCAGAGAATGGGGCGGCAGTCTTATTCGTCCTGAAGCTACAGGTTATGGTGAAGTTTACTTCGCAGCTGAAATGCTTGCTACACGTAACGACTCTTTTGAAGGTAAGAAAGTTGCAGTATCAGGTTCAGGTAATGTTGCTCAGTATGCTATCGAAAAAGTTAACGAACTCGGTGGCTGCGCTATCTCAATTTCTGACTCATCAGGTACTATCATCGATATGGATGGTATCAAAGGCGAAAAATGGGATTTCCTCATGGATCTCAAAAACGTTCGCAGAGGCAGAGTTAGCGAATATGCTGAAAAATATGGTGCTCAGTACTATGCTGGTAAGAGTGTTTGGGATGTTATCAGAGATGAAAACGTCAAAGTTGACATTGCTCTTCCTTCAGCTACTCAGAATGAAATCATGGCTGACCATGCAGAAGCTCTTGTTAAAAACGGCTGCTACTGCGTATCAGAAGGTGCTAACATGCCTTCAGTTCCTGAAGCAATCACTGTATATCTTGACAACAACATTCTCTATGGTCCTGCAAAAGCAGCTAACGCTGGTGGTGTTGCAGTATCAGGTCTTGAAATGAGTCAGAATAGTCTCAGAATGGGCTGGACAAGAGAAGAAGTTGATGGTCATCTGAAACGTATCATGAAAGACATCCACACAGCTTCTATTCAGGCTGCTGAAGCTTATGGCGCACCTGGTAACTATCAGGTTGGTGCTAACATTGCAGGTTTCGTAAAAGTTGCTAAAGCAATGACAGCTTACGGTGTTCTTTAAGATTTAAATTTTTAAAAAAAATAATCGGGAGATCCATGAGGGTCTCCCCTTTCAATTCGGAGGCAAGAATGAAAAAATTTGTTGTTATTTTATTGATCGTTTTCTTTTTCGGCATGACTGTTGGAGTTAATGCTCTGTCAGCTGATAATGTAAAAAAAGATGCAAAAAAAGCTTGCTGCAAAGACAAAGCTAAGTGCGATAAGACTAAAGCTAAAAAAGCTTGCAAAGATCACAAAGCATGCAAAGATCACAAAGATCATAAAGCTTGCAAAGATTGCAAAGATGGCAAGAAAAAATGTGATGGTAAATGCAAACACGATCACAAAAAATGCGATCACAAAAAAGCAGATTGCAAAGATAAAGCTAAGAAAAAAGCTTGTTGCACAAAGAAAAAGAAATAAGACATTTATCCGGGAGCGTACAGCTCCCTTCCTTTCCCCTCAAGTTTAATTCTCTTCAAATCAAAAAACAGTTTTGTGTCATTTTTAAGTCAACTCTGAAATAGAATCAGGAAGGAGACACGGCTCCATCCCAACAGGTGATTGTATTTAAAAATCACCCTATGCACTATTTGAAATTAACCTTTCCTTATTGTAGACTAGTCAGATGTTTTTTAAATTAGCTATACTTTTTACAATCATCCCTATTACAGAACTTTATCTCCTCATAAGTGTTGGAGAAATAATTGGTACATATACGACGATATCAATTGTCATAATTACCGGTATTGCTGGTGCTGCTCTTGCAAAAAAGCAGGGTTTCAAAGTACTTGGAGAAATTAGAGGATGTATGGAGAGGGGAGAAATTCCAGGTAAAGAACTTCTTGAAGGTATTCTGGTTCTTACAGGAGGAGTTACACTGTTAACTCCGGGTTTTGCTACTGATTTACTGGGCTTCACATTACTGATTCCTTTTACAAGAAAACTCTATGCCGGTATTATTCTTCACTACTTCAAAGACCGCTTCACAACAACAGTTTCCACCCCTTCTGCAACACATGAAGACTTCATAGATGTTGAAAAGATAGATACAGACAGGTAAATGCCTGAAATCAGAAAATTTTATAAAAATATCTGGAAAGGATATGACTTTATAAATATCGTTATGACCTTTGGTCTGGATTACTTCTGGCGAAAAAAGGCTGCTTCATTTGCAAAGGCAGATAAGGCCCCATGGCTGGATATGTGTTGCGGTACCGGGGAAATGCTCAAACATCTTAACAGAATTGATGAAATCAACACTATTGGCTGTGATTTCTCAGCAGAGATGATGAAAGTAGCTGTAGAGAAAAATCCTGCCACGATCTTCGCTGGTGGAAATGCCACATCTCTTCCTTTCCGTTCAGCCTGTTTTTCAGGCCTTTCAATAGGATTTGCCTCCCGTAACCTTCAGAATGCTACCGGTGGTCTGGAAACAGCATTTAAAGAGTTTTACAGAGTACTCAGACCATGCTCTCAACTCATACATCTGGAAACCAGTCAGCCGGAAAATCTGATTATAAAGTGGGGCTACCACTTTTTTACAAAATTGTGGGTTGCTCCTGCTGGAGGGGTTTTATCTGGAGATAAAGAGAGTTACCGTTATCTCGCCTCCTCTATGAGAGAATTTCATAGAAGTGAAGAGTTAACAGAAATGCTGAAAGATGCCGGCTTTAAAAAAGTCAAAGTCAAAAAGCTTCTCTTTGGTGCCACTGCAATACACATCGCAACAAAATAGTAATTTTATTACCCCTATCAGAAATATACAAAGCTTGTTGCATAAAACGAACTGATAAAAGATAGACTGACACAGACACTCACAAACTTACACTTGAAATAGAGATAATCCGATACAATTTGCTGTAGAATAACCGTCTCTGATGAATAAAGCGGTATACTTCCCAAAACAATGTCTGCAATATCTGATGACAGTTCATGTGAATACAGAACTTCCCTGATAATTGCTCAGATATTAAAACAGATTCACCATTCTGTTCATAATAGTACTGTTTTTCAGCAGGTCTCTAAAGATTATACCTGATACCAAGACCGGTATTGATGCCACCAAAACTCTTCTCTATTCCATTTACTGTATCATTGGCATATGTATAACCAATCTTAAATACCAGATCAAATTTCCTGCTTAGAGAGTAGTTAAGTTTTGCCCTTCCTCTTATTCCTATACATGAACCATCATTTTCAAGTTTAAGAGCAGGCAGAGCCTCTGTATATTTAACTGATACCCCTGCACATTCTCCACAGATACTTATATTATCTGTTAGCTGCATACGGTATCCTGCACCTATACTGAAAGTTTTCTGTTTAATTTCCATTTTCATGCTCCACTGAGGAGTTTTTCCATTTACTCTGAAAAGTTCAAATGCTCCGAAACAGTAGAAATTATCAGTGAAGAAATAACCTATACCAAATTCAGGAACAAATATTGAGCTTTTATATGCATCCCGGAATTCAGATTCTGAATTTATAAAAAGATTGGCTGAAAGATCTATAAACACTCCCTTTTCATTCTTTGCAAATGCACTGGCAGGAAGCATTAACAGAATTGAAACTGATAGTAAAAACACATTTCTGCAAAAGTTATAGCCAAACCTGTACAAAACCAGATCTCCTTATTACTTCTTTTAAGTATAATATTACCACTATCTCTTCTAACTTTCACCAGTAAATAAATTAAATTTACTTTAAGAATATATAAGAACTGAAACTATCCTCAGGTTGAAATCACTACTAATTATAGTTAAACTGAAAAGTAATGAGATATACTCTGTTAAGCTCTGAAGAGATTGTTAAGACTATTGAGAAATTATCATCAAGAATTGGGAAGGTTTTTCCTGATTCCGGTCTTCTCAGAATCTGCAACAGGCTTCTTGACACTTCAAAAGAGACAGCAGAGATCGAAAGCTGGATAATTAAGCCAAACTACCTTTTAAGATCAGCAATCTACATGTTCATTGCCCTTCTTATCCTGACTATTATTTTCTCAATAACGCAGCTGGAATTTGCTGATACTGGTCTTAGTGCAGCAGATATTGTCCAGATAACTGAAGCTGCCCTTAATGAGATGGTACTTATTGGAGCAGGTATTCTGTTTCTTACTACTCTGGAGAACCGCAGAAAAAGAAAAAGAGTAGTACACGCTATTAATAATCTGAGAAGTGTTGCCCATATTATAGACGCCCACCAGCTTACAAAGGACCCTGACCACGAAATAAGATTAACAACCCCTCCGGGATTTACCAGAGAAGATAGAATGGATGTTGAGAAAATGGGGAATTATCTGGATTTCTGTTCAGAGATGTTATCCCTTACAAGTAAGATTGGTTTCTTATACATTCAGCATTTTGACGACCCAATAGCCAACAATTCGGTTAATGAACTTGAAACCCTCACTACAGGGCTTTCAAAAAAGATCTGGCATAAAATCATGATTCTTCATACCAGAGATAACAGATAAAATCTTAATTATTGGAAATTTTATCCCGGAAGGGATTCCGGGATATATTTAAAAGTGAATTTAGAATCTTATTCCGATGCCAGCAAGAAGTCTGAAGCCTCCCAGCTTAAAATCAACACCATTATCCAGAGAATCTGATGCTCCAATATATCCTGCACCAATCTCTGAGTACACAGAACTGCTCAGATTGTACTGGAAAAGCAAATCCGCTCTGAAGCCCAGTTTACTTCCATCAACCTTTTCTCCAAGTGCCTTCTCTTCGTAACTTATATTACAAAGCCCTGCCATAAATGTTAAACCTGATTTCTTACATAGGTTTTTTGTATAACCTGCTCCAAATGACAGGAAACTCTGCTTTGCTTCTGTTTTAATACCCAATCCTTCAGTTTCACCATTTTTCTTAAAGAAACCGTAACTACCCCATATAAAAAGGTTCTCTCCAATATAGTAGCCAGCTTTAAATTCAGGCATAACAATAGTTTTACTATAAACTTTTTCAAAATTTGAATCTGCATGAAACATCAGATTCATATCCGCACCAGCAAAAAATTTCTTCTCTCTGGCAAAACCAGCTGAAGTAATAATCAATACCAGTGTAATCAGTACAAGTAGCTTTTTCATACTCTTAACTCCATTTTTAGTTTACTTTAAGCACATATATTTTACACTTATATAGTACTCTTTGAAACAGTTCAGGTGGATTCTTTTAAAATATCTGCTGCATACTTCAGATATCTTTTCTCATATAGTTATAACGATAGGCCTCAATAAAACCGGTTTTCCGGTAAATATGATTCGCAACCCTGTTATCTGTTTCCACCTGAAGCCAGGCATTCTCTGCTCCTCCCCTCCTTCCCCAGGCAAGAATTGCTTCGGTAACAGATCTTCCTATTCCCAGGCCTCTCAGATCTGGATTTACAGCAATATTAAATAGTCCAAGATTCTTATTATCAAGTACCCCCATACCGCATGCAGCAATTTCTCCATTATGTTCCTTAAGAATTAAATAGAGGGGAAGTTTTATAGCCTTTATTATATCGAAATAGCCTTGTGCCTGTTCCTCACTCTTTCCGTAAAACTTCATGAACCAATTACACCACTCACCATTCTCTGTACTACATTCCACAATATATTCCACATTGTAATCAACAGATAAAGTCATAGACTGAACAGAGATCTTCAGACTATCCCTGTATCCTCTTTTAAGCAGAAATTCTCTTAACCGTTTAGATTCAGGGATCTCAAACACTCTGAATACAGGAGTAAGTTTACGATTCAGAAAAAGCTTCTCACAATACTCTACCTTCTCGTCCAGAGGTTTTACTGATGGATAAACCGGTACAACCGAATTTGCTCTGTTTGAATAACCTCTGTCCAGATTGATAACCCAGCCATCAAACAGCATGCGCTCTTCAGCTGGCCAGGAGTTCATTCCAGCCTCTTCAAACCTTATTATCTCATAATCCATTACAAATCTCCTTTACAATAAATACTATCCGGGGAAAAACTTTTCAACGATAGACATAAGTGAAATTAATAAATGAACAGACATATACTCTTTGCCTGAACATATGATTCCTGTAGGCAGAGGTTCATTTTTAACGGAATATTCACAGGGAGAGGGTGATTAGTCAATAAAAATACAAGCTCCCTCCAGAATACTATAAAGACAAAGATATAAACTCCTTTTTCATACCTGCCAAAGCAATACCAGTGACTACTTCTTCTTCACCAGACTCAATCAGAAAAACGCCTTTTCAGTTCCCTTCCTGTTGCTGAATCTGAACATCTCATTAGCTCAACAGGAGTTCCCTGAAAAACAACTTCCCCCCCTTTATCTCCACCTTCAGGGCCAAGGTCAATTACATAATCTGAAGCTGCAACAACCCATGGATTATGTTCTGTCATTACAATAGTATTTCCTTTAGCACAGAGCTTTCTGAAGAGCTCCATAAGACTCCTGCAATCATCTGTGTGCAACCCTTTAAAGGGTTCATCCATTAAATAGATTGTTCCACTACCTCCTCTCAATATACTTGAGCAAAGCTGAAGCCTCCCTGTTTCCCCTGCCGAAAGTGTTGTTGAATCCTGCCCCATTTTCAGATAACCCAGTCCCGCTTCATTTAACAGGTTAAGATTACGGGTAATTTTCTTTCTGTCAGCAAAAAAAAGTATTGCTTCTTCAATATCCATATCCAGAACCTCTTTTATCGATCTGTTTTTATAAAGACATCTGAGAATTTCAGGTTTATATCGCATTCCATTACATACCGGGCAACTCTCTTTAACTTCATTAATAAAATCGAGATTACTTACAACTACTCCCTTACCCCCGCACTTATCGCATCGTCCTCCCTTTGAACTTAAAGAGAAGGTACTTTTACCTGCAGATTCCGCTTTGGCAATCTCTGTTGAAGCAAACAGCACTCTTATCTCATCAAATACTCCCGCCATAATCGCAGGCATACTTCCACTAACTTTTTTGCTTCCTCTGTAATCAATTACATTTCCACTGATATTCCCCTGTTCAGTTGAAGTGCAATTAACCGGAGAAGCGGTTTTTAAGGAATTAAAAATCACATCAAAAAGCAGACTACTCTTGCCACTACCGGATACACCGGTAATTACAGAGATTTCCTGAAATGGTACAGTTACATCTATATTTTTAAGGTTATGAGCACAACAGTCATTAAAATACATTACACCCTTTGCTTTCCCCTCTGATATACTCCAGGAAGGTGTGTAATCAGGTTTTATATATTCAACTAACTCTCCTCCCCGTCTTCCTGCTTCAGGCCCCAGCTGTATAACATTATGGCACTGTTCAATAAGCCAGGGGTCGTGTTCAACTATAACCACACTGTTTCCGTCGGAATTCAACTCTTCAAAAACATCTGTGAGATTCCCGTAATCCTGGGGATGGAGACCTGAAGCTGGTTCATCCACAAGATAGAGGAGACCTGCTAAACCTCCACGGGTGCCTGAAGCAATTATAATTCTTGAAGTCTCTCCGGCTGATAGAGTTTTTACCCTTCTTGAACAACTAAGATAACCAAGTCCAAGCTTTAGAAGCAGTTTGCACCTTTCAACAATTTCCTGTCCGGTTGTTTCAATAACAGCACTATTTTTTACAGTACCAAAATAGCTCTGTAACTCTGCAAGCTCCATAGATGCATAATCATAGATACTTTTCCCCATGATTTTAACATTCAGAATTTCACTCCTGAGCCCTGAACCACTACACTCTTCGCAGAGTTCCTCTATTATAAGTGGTCTCATTACTTCTGCACTTTTTCTTCCTCTCTTACGGTTATACTCTTCATCTACCAGATAGCAGAAACCTGGCCAGGCACCTTCGAAATTGTGTTCCCCTTCTCTCTCTTTTCTTTTAAATTTCCATGAAACTCTGTAAATAATACTACCAGTTCCATACATAGCAATTTCCAGAGCCTCTTCGGAGAGTTCAGAAACCGGAACTGAAAAATCTATACCTCTGGTATCTCCAACAGCTTTCAGATGAGCAGTATACTGCCCGAAAGGATCTCCATAAAATTTACCGGTTTTTGTCCCATCCATAGCACCATTAAGGAGAGATAGCTCCTGATTAGTAATAAGCCTGCGACTACTGCACTTCTCAACAAAACCTAAACCTTTACACTTTCTGCAGGCCCCATATTCACTATTAAAGGAGAAGTCTCCCGCACTCATGGTTCCATAAACAGGTTTGCCTCCTGTTTCACCGACTCTCGAAAACATGAGTCTTAAGAGATCATAGATCCCTGTAACTGTACCTACAGTTGCTCTTGGATTACCGATTCTGCTTCTGACCCCCACTCCAATTGCAGGGACAATACCCTTAACAGTTTCAACATCAGGTCTTCTGGATTCTCCCAGTATACTCCTCATATATGGGGAATAACTCTCAAGGTAGCGATTATAACCTTCAGCAAAAAGAGTATCGAAAACCAGGGAAGACTTACCGCTACCTGATACTCCTGTTACAGCTGTAGTTCTGTTTAGTTCTATATCTACATTCAGACCTTTAAGATTATTGGTTCTTACTCCTTCAAAACATATCGGTTTACCACTACATTCTACTTCTGCAGTGAATTTACCAGCATTATCAGACACATATTTAAGTCTCCTGATTCCTCCTGATGTAAAAGAATCTCCATATTCCTCAAGCTCTTCAGGAGTTCCTGTAAAAACAACTCTTCCACCATCACTACCTGCTCCCGGTCCCAGATCCACTACCCAGTGACAGTTCCTTACAAATGTAAGATCGTACTCTGCAGCAACTACAGTATTACCTCTGTCAGTAAGATGCCTGAAAGCTTTTAACAGAACCTCTATATCGTGAAAATGTAAACCCTGGCAGGGTTCATCAAAAAGATAAAGGCTACTATTTTTACCATTTTTCACGAGTTCAGAAGCAAGTTTTATGCGCTGCGCTTCTCCACCTGAAAGAGTTGTAGATGGCTGTCCAAGTTTCATATACCCAAGTCCGAGTTCAATAACTGTATCCACATGCTTCTCTATTACAGTTTCTCCTCTGAAAAAAAATGCAGCTTCATCATAAGACAGATCCAGCACCTCAGCAATATTCTTATCTCTGTATAATATTTCCAGCACCTCTGGTTTAAACCGGATACCTCTGCACTCACCGCACTCTATCTCAACATTACCCAGAAAATGCATACCAATCGTGATTACTCCGGCGCCTTCACAATGATCACAGCGCCCTCCTTTTACATTAAATGAGAATGTTCCTTTTTTAAAACCTTTGTCTTTTGCGGCAGGCAAAGCTGCAAAGATATCTCTTATATGTGTAAAAAGACCGGTATATGTAGCAGGATTACTACGTGGAGATTTACCAATTGGAGTTTTGTCTATAAAGAGAGTCTTATGCACATCCTGTGCAGAATCATTAAAGCCTCCATTCCCGGCTATATTTTCCAGCAGAGAAGTTTTACCTGCTCCGGGTATCCCGGTAACGGCATTTATTCTGTTTTTTCTGAATCTTACATCAATATTATTCAGATTATTAAGATTACAGCCCCTTACAATAAACTCTTCCATCTCTTCTGGTATAGCTGTTACAGGCTTATTTACTACATTTCTGACATACTCTGCCGTTAAAGACTGATTATTCAGAAACTTCTGCACCGAACCGGAAAATACAATATCACCGCCACTGTTACCTGCACCTGGACCGACTTCAATTACATAGTCCGAAGAGAGAATCGTTCCTGCATCATGAGTAACAGCAACAACACTGTTTCCTGCATCCACAAGGGTTCTGATAACTCTGTTCAATTCTTCAATATTGACCTGATGAAGTCCTGTGGTTGGTTCGTCAAAAAGATAGAGTATGCCCCTGATACCGGATACAACCTGATTAACAAGTCGCAACACTCTGACTTCACCGCCACCAAGAGATGCTGAAGAACGCTCCAGTACAAGATATCCCATACCAAGCTTTCTTATCATTCCGGTAATAGTAACAATTCTGTCAACAATCTCTCTTTCAGCAGAGCTATCAGGTTGGGATTTAAGAAAATCTTTTTCAATCTCCTCTATTGTAAGGCGACTCATACAACCAATATCCATACCCATATATTTTACTTCCAGGGCTTTCTTTCCCAGTCTTTTACCGTCACAGTCCGGACAGACATGACTCTCTGTATATTTTAATATATTTGGGTTTCTATCTCTCTTTAAGATCTCTTCCATAACAGGTATAATTCCCTTGTAATACCCCTCTTCCCTTGGTTTTGCTGTTATACCTGTCCATTTCATTCTGGATTCCAGTGAGTGTTTCCCGAAAGGCACTTTAATCTTATTACTACCATAAAAGATTACTCTCTTATTCTCATCAGTAAGCCTGTTCCATGGAGTATCTATGCTAAAACCCTCTGATTCACAGATATCCCCCAGAACGTCAGGGGTAACCTGTGAGTACATTATATAGCCACCGGAGTTGGTAATTCTGAAACAACCGTTCTTTATAGAGAGAGTTTCATCGCCAATCAGAAGATCTTCAGATAATTTTTCAACTACTCCCAGCCCTTTACATACCGGACAGGCTCCATCTGAAGAGTTAAATGAAAAAAGGGATCTTTTTGTATCTGCCTCTCTGTTAATACCAAACCTGGCATAAAGAAGTCTCAGCAGATCATATACCTCTGACAGAGTTCCAACGGTTGATCTGCTACTGTTAACTCTTTGTAACTGTGAAAGAGAGATAGCTGCAGGTAAACCATCAATACTATCAACATCTGCTTTTACCAGCTTTCCTGCTGCTTTTGATGAAAACCCCGCTGTTGCCTTAATAAAACGGCTTCTGGATTCCCTGAAGAGAGTATCAAAAACAAGCGAAGATTTACCACTTCCTGAAACTCCGGTAACAGTAGTAAAACAGTTCAGAGGGATATTGAGTTCTATATCTTTAAGATTATGTTCTCTGGCACCTTTAATTCTTATAAAATCGGGATATGTCTTATTACTCATAGTGAGTACATTGTAAATGAGAGAATGTGAATAAGTCCAGTGTGTTTTTTGCAGGCGGCCGGATGGCCACCTGTTTATTGATTTTAAACTATTTTTTCTTAATAAACCGCATAAGGGAAGTATGCATATATTCCCTGAGGATCATTAAAGTTTGACATTATTTCCAGCTGCCTTCCAAAGAAATCAACAATACCTACATTTGGAACAATTGCTGATCTGGAAGCACTGTTTGATGATTCAGCTGTAGCCGTTCCAAGAAGTTCTGCAATCATCTTCTCTTTAAAGCTCTTCTCTTTTTCAATATACCTGATACCGTAACCTTTTTTAAGTTTAGCAAGTTCTGCAGCATGCTTTATTGCATCATTAAGGGTTCCCAGTTTATCAATAAGTTTAGCTTTAAGAGCATCTTTACCACTCCATACTCTTCCCTGAGCCACCTTATCAACATCCTGAAGGCTCATCTTTCTTGCTTTAGCGACTCGTGTTATGAAAGAGTTGTAACCTTTGTTAATTACATGCTGAATTGTTGCACCAAGATCCGGTGATAACTTCTTGTCGCTTCTGAAGGTTCCGGCAAACTTAGTTGTACCAACACCATCGACCTGAATTCCTGCGTACTTCTTAAGAGGTTTCTGATAAGTAGGAATCATACCAAAAATACCGATAGATCCGGTTATTGTAGATGGATATGCAAATACAGTATCTGAAGACATTGTTATCCAGTAACCACCTGAAGCTGCTACACTTGACATAGAAGAAACAACCGGCTTACCTTCAGCTCTTGCAAGTTCAAGCTCTTTTCTTATTACTTCTGAAGCAAAAGCACTACCACCACCACTGTCAACTCTAAGTACTATAGCTTTAACTTTCTTATCTTCTCTTGCCTTTCTTATTAAAGCAGCAGTTGAGTCTCCACCGATTTTACCAGCAGGTTGTTTACCATCAAGAATAACACCTCTGGCAACTATAACTGCAACCTCTTCACTTTTAAAAGAAGGGACAACAGGCCTTACAGCCTTAAGATAGTCTCTGAAATTTATCTTGTTGAATGACTGGGTAACACTATCTTTTCCTGAAATTTTTATCAGTTTCTGTTTAACAGTGTTACGATCAACCATAGCTGTTATCAGCTTTGCATTAAGAGCAGCTTTTGCTGTATCACCTTTCGCTGCAGCAATTACTTCATTATAGTTTTCAACATAATTTTTAAGTTCTTCTACTTTGATCTTTCTGGCTGCAGATACATCTGCAAGATAAGTATCCCATAGAACATTCAGCCACTTAAGGTTAACCGCTTTAACCTCATCTGACATTGTTTCTCTCATATATGGTTCAACTGCTGATTTATATTTACCTACTTTAAAGATATTGTACTCAATGCCAAATTTATCCAGGCCTTCTTTATAGTAGTGTCTGTGAACGCTGTAGCCTTCCAGCATAAGCATACCCATATTATGCATATATATCTCATCTGCGTGAGCTGCAAGATAGTAGCTGCTCTGTCCCAGATTATCACCATAAGCAATTATTTTTTTACCACTTTTTCTGAAATCAGCAATTGCATCTTTTATATCCTGAAGCTTGGTAAGTCCGGTCCATCCCATACTGTTCAGGTCCAGATATATAGCTTTAATTCTTGAATCTGTTGAAGCTGATCTGATTGAATCAATAACATCTTTTAAAAGAGTTTCACTCTGAGCACCATATCCAATGCTCTTCTTTATCTCACCCTGAAGTCCGCCATCTGCTTTCTGTTCAACAATAAACCCGGATGGGTTAAGCACAAGTACAGCTTGCCCCGGAACTACAGGTTTTGAATCTCCTGAGAACATTAAACTCAACACAAAAACTGCAATAATAACAAAAATTACATTGAGTACCAGCTTTCTTAGGAAATTAATTCCACCGAAGAGGAATTTAATAAAACTGAAGAACGACTTTTTTTCTTCCATATAATAGTCTCCTGATCATTAATTACCACTTTTATACGTCTGAATAAGCTTATATGTTTAGTTATACATCCGTATTATGGATGAAATTATATAATATATGAATACAGAAGACAAAATTCTCATTTAGAGGTTAAATACCAGGCTCCGGTACAACTATCAGATAATTTTGAAAGAGGGGTAATTACAAGGCTGTTCATTCATAACTTTAAGAGTATTTATTATAGTTATTACAGAAATTACCGGCCCCAGAGCTATCAAAAGCAATACTCCTATTCCAAATATAATTAATAGTGAGGAAGAGAAGAGGACAATACACATGGTTATCTGAAAATTAACAACACTCTTCCAGTGTTTTTCAATACCACTGATTTCATCCTTTTTTAATGAATATATAATAACAGGTACTATTACAACAGGTATGATACTGCTTAAATGCATCAGAACAATCCACAATCTGTCTTCAGAACTACTATTTCCTGTCTGATTGAAATCTTCTCCCAGTACCTCCCCTATTATTTTAAGATTACCTGCCCGTGGAACAACTTCATCATTTTCTATTCTCTGTATAGTTCTGACGTTAATATCACACTTCCCAGCCAGCTCCTCCTGAGTTAAGCCACACCTGAACCTCGCTTCCTGAACTCTTTTACCTGATGTTTTCATACTTCACCTCCACAACACTTTAACGTTATTCCCAACAGCTTTGCATGTCAACTGCAACTTCACGACATCTACACGACATTAGACTATTTTCCAGCTCTTTGATGTAAAAAAAAATACTCCTGTGGAAATTTAGGGAAAAAAGAGTTAATACTATAACTGCGACGATAAATGGACTTACCCATTTTCATCCGGAAAAAATCAGAAAAACAGAATCAGGAGGAAGCATGTCACAACTAAGCGATATTCAGATTGCCCAGGAAGCTAAACCAGCTCCCCTTGAAGAGATAGCTGAAAAACTTGATATTAACCGTTCAGATCTCATACATATGGGCAGAAACAAAGGCAAGATACACATTGATGCTTTGAAGAAATCCAAAAGGAAGGAGGGGCAGCTGATACTGGTTTCAGCAATAACTCCTACTCCCGCCGGTGAAGGTAAAACCACAATATCCATTGGCCTTGCACAGGGGCTTGCCAAAATAGGCAAAAGAACAGCTCTTGCGCTCAGAGAACCCTCGATGGGTCCTCTCTTCGGAATGAAAGGTTCTGCTACAGGCGGTGGGTACTCTCAGGTTATTCCTATGGAAGATATCAACCTTATGTTCAACGGAGATTTTCCTGCTATTACTGCTGCACACAATCTTCTGGCAGCAGGTCTTGATAATGCTATACATTACAGACAGATCTCCGAACTTGACTCCAGAAGAGTTATGTTCCCGAGAGTTATGGATATGAATGACAGAGCTCTCAGAAGAATAACCATTGGCCTTGGAGGCAACACAATGGGGGTTCCCAGGGAAACAGGTTTCGAAATTACTGCTGCCAGTGAAATAATGGCAATTCTGGCACTATCAAAAGATTATGCAGATCTTAAAGCCAGAATAGAGAGAATTTTACTGGGACTGACTTATGACGGTGAACCAATAACAGCAAAAAAACTGAAAGTTGCCGGCGCTGCATGCGCTATTCTCAGAGAGGCTATACACCCTAATATTGTTCAGACTCTGGAAGGTGTTCCTACATTTGTCCATTGCGGTCCTTTTGCAAATATTGCTCATGGTTCAAACTCCATTCTTGCAACAAAAATGGGGCTTTATCATGCAGATTATACAGTTACTGAAGCAGGTTTCGGATTTGACCTGGGAGCTGAGAAGTTCTTTGATATAACCTGCAGAGTAGGTGATTTTGCGCCGGAACTCTGTGTACTGGTTGTTACAGCCAGAGCTCTTAAGATGCATGGAGGAGTTAAGAAGAAAAACCTCTCACAACCAGACCCTGATGCTGTTGCCAGAGGACTGGAAAATATGGAGAAACATATTGAGAATATAAGAATGTTCAAGATTCCTGTAGTAGTAGCTATCAACAAGTTCCCTAACGATACTATGGAAGAGCTTGAAGTTATTGAAGCAAGGTGCAAAGAACTTATGGTTCCGGCTTCTATTGCTGATGTTCATGCTGCTGGAGGAGAAGGTGGTGTTGACCTTGCCCAGAAAGTTGTAGACACAATGTGTAAAGGGTGTCAGGAACCCCTTAATCCTATTTACGATATGGACTGGACTCCTGAAAGGAAAATTGAAGCAATTGCACAGAAGATGTATGGCGCTCAATATGTCGACTATACTCAGGAAGGTAAAAAGGATTTAAAAACCATCTATAATCTGGGTTACGATAAACTTGCTGTCTGTATGGGTAAAACACAGAAATCCCTGTCGGATAATCCATCTCTTCTGGGAAGACCAAAAGATTTTGTAGTAACAGTACGGAGAATTGAAATTGCAGCAGGAGCCGGATTTATAGTTCCTCTTACAGGTGAGATTCTCAGAATGCCGGGGCTCCCCAAAAAGCCGGCTTATCTTTCAATGGAACTGGATGAAGAAGGATCAATCGACGGATTGAATTAAAAAAAACATGTGCACTCTTAAACAGAGTGCACAAAAAACACTGACGCACACTGACAGACAAAGACAAGCAAGGACATTGTCTTCTCATCATATCTGCTGAAAATAATTATTCATTGATTATGTGGAAAATCGTATTAGCATTTTAGCTGGTTGTTACTCCCATATTCTTAAAGCAAATAGACAACCCTACATCCGGCTTTCTGTTTTAATTTCTACACAAAAAAATCTGCGATTAAAAGATAATGGTTTCATACATTCAGGCTCATCTTAAGCGCCTGAACCTGTGCCCTTCAAAAAGGTCACAGGAGGTCTTCTTTTAAAACCACCTGTGTTAGTCAGTGACTGTCCTTGTCTGTCCGTGTTCTTTGTGTCATCACGTTAAAGCATTCACTGCTGCTGTTCTGTATGCTTCAGCCCATGTTGGGTAGTTGAATACATTTTCTGCAAAAAAGCTGAGTTTAATCCCGGCTTCCATAGCTACCTGCCCGATATGAAGGATTTCAGAACTCTGATTACCAATAAGATGAATACCCAGAAGTTCACAGGTTTCCTTGTGATAAATCATTTTAAGAAGTCCTCTGTCATCACCGGAAATTGTAGCCCGTGCCACTTCACTGAAACTTGCTTTGGCAACTCCATAAGGGATATTTCTGGCTTTGACCTCTTCTTCACGCATTCCGAAAGATGATATTTCAGGTATAGTATAGATTGCCATAGGATATATAAGTTGCCTGCAACTATCCTGTTCTCCTTTAACAGAAAAGAAGATGGCTCTGCGCCCCTGCTCTGCACTGGCAGAAGCAAGACATGGAAAACCAATTACATCACCACAGGCCATTATATTGGGAGTAGCTGTTCTGAAACAGCAATCTACATCAATATACCCGTTTTCATTGAGTTTAACCCCGGCATTTTTCAGATTCAGAGGCTCGACACATGGTTCACGGCCTTTTGAGAAGAGTAGCACATCTGCTGAAATGCTACCGTGCTCAGATAGAACAATCTCCGCTTTACCGTTACCATCAATTCCTATTCTGTCGTAACGCTCCCCAAGAAGAAAGGTAATACCCATATCTTTCAGGTAGGTAGTAAGAAGATCCACCAGTTCACTGTCGATAAAAGGCAGGATACTATCATACTTATCTGCCAGCCATACCTTCACTCCCATTGCAGCAAACATAGTTGCATACTCAAGGCCGATAACTCCTGCGCCATATACAATCATTGACTCAGGCAGTTTACTAAGTCTGCTTTTTGACGAAAAAATAAAGTTACTGTCAAAAATTCTGAGATAATCGAAAGGAACCTGTACCGGGTGCCTTGGCACTGAACCAGTGGCAATAAGAATCTTATCTGCTTCAATCTCTCCGGTTTTCCTGTGCATATGGTTTCTTATCTCAAGGGTCTTCTCATTAATAAAAGAAGCCTGTCCATAAACCACATCCACACCCTTCTCTTTAAATTGCTTCTCAAGGATATCAAGCTCATGGGAAAGAACAGAGTCAACTCGTGAAACCAGCCTGTCAATTGTTACTGATTCAGTATTTCTCTCCTCTCCGTAAATTCTCTGCTGACCTGTATCTGTTACATACAGAACTGCTTCCCGGAGAGTTTTACTGGGAATAGTTCCTGCATGAAGTGACACACCACCGACCTTTCTTTCCCGTCTGTCAATTATTACTGTTTTCAAACCGTACTGTGCTCCCGCCAGAGCTGCTTTCTGCCCTGCGGGACCACTTCCAATCACTGCAAGATCATATTTCATAAACTAATAATAAATCAGTGAAACTTTTTTTTAAACTTTTTCTGTGTATAAAAAAACACCAGTCAGTTATCTTTGCCTGAAGGTAGCTTCATAGCAGCACCAAAAGATAAGAGTAGAAAAAGTGCCGATACCAGAAGACAGCTCCCTAATCCCCAGAGTTGATAGAAGAGTCCGGATATTATAGTTCCTGTTAATCTTCCTCCTGCATTAGCCATATAGTAGAAGCCTACATCAAGAGAAACCCCATCTTTCCCTGCATAGTCAAGCACAAGATATGAGTGAACTGATGAGTTAACAGCAAAAACAAAACCAAATACCAGTAAACCGGAAACCAGAATTATCTGTGGATCAAAACTATTATTAAGCCCAAGGTAGATTCCCAAAGGTATAAGAGCAAGTATACCTACCCATAAAGCAGCAGTTCTGCCGTCAGGGATTGCTCCTCTCTTAATTCCGGTAATAACCGGAGCTACTCCCTGAACAATACCATAGAAAATCACCCATACCGCCATGAATACCCCAACACTCTCATGCTTCCAGTTAAGTGTTACTTCCAGAAAAACCGGAAGTGCAATAACAAACCACACATCTCTGGAGCCAAAGAGAAAGAATCGGGCAGAGGAGAGAATATTGATAGAGGAACTCTTTGAAAACATCTCTCTGAATTTGGGTTTAAACTTAACAGCACCAACGTCTTTACCCAGAAAAAGAAGACTTATTATAAGAACCAGAACCAGTACACCCGCCATTATAAGCATAGCCTTGCTGAATCCATAAACTGTAAGCAGAAGTGCACCTATAAAGAAACCCGCACCTTTAAGAGCATTTTTTGATCCAGTTAGAAAAGCTACCCACTTATATAGGCCACCTCTCTGCTCTTTACCGGGTTTAAGCATCTTAACAGAACTCTTTGCACTCATCTTATTCAGATCTTTGGCTATACCCGATACAGCCTGAGCAAGCATGACATAGGGAACCGTCAGTAAACCGGAATCCACAGCCAGCATACCAAGGGCACATATCTGAAGAAACAGGCCGATATTCATAGTTCTGTTCAGCCCTATTCTTGCCCCAAGCCAGCCTCCTGTAAGGTTGGTAACTATGCCAAAAAACTCGTAAAAGAGGAAAAGCAGAGCTATTTCGAGAGGTTTATATCCCAGCTGATGAAAATGCAGAATCACCAGCATTCTGAGTGCTCCATCGGTAATTGTGAAGCACCAGTAATTAAATGTTATAAGTATATATTGTGTAATACTGCCCATTCAGAATCTTTTTAACTAATCCCTGTTCCTACTTTTTCAACCAGTTCCATCATACGGTTAACGTAACCAATCTCATTATCATACCAGGCTATAATTTTAACCATCTTCCTATCTACAATCATAGTTGAAAGAGCATCGACTACTGAAGATCTTCTGTCATTGAGAAAATCTGCAGATACAAGGGGTTTCTCTTCATATCCAAGAACTCCTTTAAGACGTCCTTCTGCTGCCTCTTTCAGATATCCGTTAATCTCTTTTACAGTTACATCTTTCTTAACTTCAAAAACGCAGTCAGTAAGTGATGCATTGGCCAGAGGAACTCTTACAGCCATACCATTCAGTTTACCTTCAAGCTCAGGGAATATTTTTGTTATTGCTGTTGCTGATCCTGTAGTAGTAGGAATCAGTGACATTCCGCAGGCCCGGGCTCTCCTCAGGTCTTTATGAAAACTGTCCAGTATACTCTGGGTATTTGTGATGTCGTGAATTGTAGTTATCACTCCACGGTCTATACCAACTGTTTTGTGAATAACATCCACTACCGGTGCCAGGCAATTGGTTGTACATGAAGCTGCAGTAACAATATCATGCTCATTATGGTTGTACAGATAATCATTAACTCCCATTACAATATTAAGAGGACCATCTTTAACAGGAGCCGATACTACAATTTTCTTAACCCCTGTATCAAAGAATCCCTGAAGTTTATCGCTCTTTTTAAATTTTCCTGAGCACTCAACAACAACATCTACTCCCATTTCCCCCCAGGGAGTATCTTCAGGCTTTTTATTTCTGCTGTAACTTATCTCTTTTCCATCAGCACATATTTTGTCTTTATCTGCAGTGGCTTCGTGTTTCCATATACCATGTACTGAATCATATGTAAGCAGATGAGCTGCAGTGTCAGCATCCCCTGCCACCTCATTTATGTGAACAAATTCAAAGGATTCGTTATTCCAGGCTTCTCTCAATGCCAGCCGGCCCATACGTCCAAAACCGTTTATTCCTACTCTGATTTTCTTCATAATATCCTCCCGTCAATAAAGAATTAAAATGATTACGTTTCAATCTACCAATATACTCTAAAGATTGTGTTAAGAAAAGGGATTGAGATCTTAAACTAAACAACAAATGTAAATAAACTGTACAAACTTTATATTTGAAACAATGTTGTTGTGTAGGGGCATGGCATGCCACGCCCTATAAAAATTCATATACAATCTGTAAAGGGTCAGGTATGCCTGCCCCCTACATTATTGCAGAGATAGGTGACGCGCCAGTGTCATCAGAATAAGGCGAAGTCCGGTTCTATGTGCAAAAAAAAAGGCCGGTGTTTCCACCGGCCTCCATTTTATCTGTTTAAATATTTCTGGTCTATTTACCAGCCATCATTGCCTGGATATCGCTTTCAACTTCTCCAACCTGTTTGATATCAAACTTTTCAACCAGAACCTTTGCTACATTTGGTGAAAGGAATGCTGGAAGTGTTGGTCCAAGACGGATGCCTTTTACTCCGAGGAAGAGCAGAGCAAGCAACACAGTTACAGCTTTCTGTTCATACCATGCAATATCAAATGATAGTGGCAGATCATTAATATCTTCAAGTCCGAATACTTCTTTAAGTTTAAGAGCAATTACTGCAAGTGAGTAGCAGTCATTACACTGACCTGCATCCAGAACTCTTGGTATCCCACCAATATCTCCAAGATCCAGTTTGTTGTATCTGTATTTTGCGCAACCAGCTGTCAGAATTACAGTATCTTTAGGAAGGTTTTCTGCAACATCTGTGAAATAGCTTCTGCCTTTCTGTCTTCCATCGCAGCCACCCATTACAACAAATCTTTTGATTGCACCTGATTTAACTGCATCAACAACTTTGTCTGCAAGAGCCAGAACCTGGTTATGAGCAAAACCACCAACAATTTTACCTTTTTCAAGTTCAGTTGGTGCTGAACACTTCTTAGCCATTTCAATTACTGCTGAGAAGTCTTTTGAACCACCATTTTCTCTTGGAGCAATATGCTTAACTCCAGGATAACCAGCCATACCTGTTGTAAAAATTCTGTCTTTATAAGAATCTTTAACAGGAACGATGCAGTTTGTTGTCATCAGAATAGGGCCATTAAAGGTATCAAATTCTTTATCCTGCAGCCACCATGAGCTACCATAGTTACCAACAAAATGGCTATATTTCTTAAATGCAGGATAGTAGTTGGCAGGAAGCATTTCTGAATGTGTATATACATCCACTCCTGTACCTTCAGTCTGTTTAAGAAGTTCATCCATATCTTTCAGATCGTGACCTGAAATAAGGATACCAGGGTTGTTTCCTACACCGATATTAACCTCAGTGATTTCAGGGTGACCATAAGTTTCAGTATTAGCCTTATCAAGAAGAGCCATAACTGTTACAGAATACTGACCTGTTTCAAGTACAAGAGCTGTCAGCTCATCTGCACTCATTGTATCATCTGTAAGAGCAGCCAGAGCTTTCTGTACAAAAGCATGGAGATCTTCATCTTCATAACCAAGAACCACAGCGTGGTCACCATAAGCAGCAATACCTTTCAGACCATAAAGAACAAGTGCTCTTAAAGATCTTACATCTTCATTAGGAGCATCAATCTTATTATCGATCTCTTCAGCTCTCTTAACGATATCTTCGTCACTATTGTAGGTCCATGTGGCAGTTTCGTGAAGTTCTCCTTCAAAAGCGCCGCCTTTTTCTTTAATTTCTTTAATCAGATCCTCACGCATTTTGACAATCTGCTTAACTCTATCTATTGAATCTGCTGTAGTAAAGTTAGCATTAGTAATTGTTATAAACAGAGTTTCAAAAAAGAATCTGTTAACCTCTTTCTTTACAATCCCCATCTCTCTGGCTTTAGTTGTAACAATAGCCAGTCCTTTGAGCAGATGAACTGCAAGATCCTGAACTCCAATTACCTCTTCAGTAATTCCGCAAACACCTCTTGAACCCGCGCAGCCTTTACCGCCTGCAGCTTCCTGACACTGATAACAGAACATACTCATATTATTTCCTCCATTTTTTTAAGGCTTAATCTTTCTACCTTTCACAACCATTTTAAATTGCTTCTTAAATTCTCTCCGTAACATATGTTACAAAAAGCATTTTTTTTGAAAAAAAAGTTCTTTTAACTTCATATAATTCTTTAACATCGGTTTTACAACTAGTTTTCATCAAGAATTACCGGAGCTGTTACAGGGCGTGGCACTCTGCATATAATCATTCTGGTTCTTGATTCACCACTATTAACCCCAGCCAGTCGGCTTCCCTGAGGCACTTCCAGACAGTCATCAACAGAGATTTCCCTATTCTCTTCATCCAGTTCTACATTCATAACACCCTCCAGCATATATATAGCCAGAGTAACAGGTGGTATATGGGGAATCATCTTCTCGCCTTTATCAAGAGTAAGATGGATAATCTCACCTTCCGGCAGATCCAGTAGTCTAACTGCTTTTACATTAAAAGGATTCTCCATTATCTTGTCTTTTCTGAAAGATCTTATCTTCATTTCTCCTCCTTAACATCTACTATTTAGCATCTGTTTATAAAGTTTTCTGTAACACTTGTTACAATTTAGTTTTTTTCCCGTAACTGTTGTATTAATATTAAGCTATGAGAAACGGTAACAGCATTGAATCGGTATACAGGGCAATAGCAGAATATTATGAGCAGATCTTTCCTACCAAAAGTGATAAACTCCATTTCCTGCTTCCACTTATTGATAAGAATTCAGATATCCTGGACATAGGGTGCAACACTGGCAACCTTCTGATGCACCTGTCTCCTTACTGCAATTCAGCAACCGGTATAGATCCTTCTGAAGCATCCATTGAGATAGCAAAAGAGAATCTGTCTGATCTGGAAGGCAGTAATCTGCATTTTATCTCTTCAGGAATGGAAGATGTACCTTACACTTTTCCCCCTTCGTCTTTTTCACATGTTTTCTGCCTGGGAAATACTCTTGCACATATAGGAAGAATGGAAGATCTCGGAACAGTTCTTCAGGGATTCTTCAAAGTCATGAAACCTGGAGGAATAATAACAATCCAGCTGGTCAACTACAATAGAGTTCTGGGATTTCAGGACTTCTCTTTTATGCCTCTTAAAAAAGAGAAACTCATATTTCAGCGCCGCTACACTCTTCTGGAAGATAAAGACAAGATAGGTTTTCATACGAAAATAAGAGATTTTGAAACCGGCTTTACATCTGACAATGACTGCCAGCTTACAACTATAAAGATATCAGATCTGAGACATCAACTGGGAATCGCTGGTTTCAGATGCTGCAGATTCTTTGGTAGTTTTCAACGATCATCCTGGACTGTGGAATCAGGGCCTTTAATTCTTAAAGCCAGAAAACCCCTCCATCTTGCTACTCCCCGTAAGAGAATTTATTGTTGAAAAAGTTTTGCACTTCAATCATATTGAGTTATAAAACTAAACAAACTTACGGAGGAAAACAATGTCTTTATTTGAATGGAATGACAGCTACAGTGTTGGGGTATCAGAGGTTGACAGACAACACAAAGTACTTTTTGATCTTATAAACAATCTCCATGATTCAATGAAAAAAGGAGAGGGAAACAATGTAATGGGTCAGATACTGGATGAGCTGACAGACTATACCAAGAACCATTTTAAATATGAAGAGGACAGGTTTGCACGATTTGGTTATGAACTTAAAGATGAACATATGAGATTCCATAGAGAGTTTGTAAGTAAAGTTGAAGGTTTTCAGTCAGATTTTAAAAATAACAAAGGAATGCTTAGTATGAAAGTTATAAGTTTCCTGAGAGACTGGCTTCTCAAACATATCAAAACTGAGGATCCAAAGTACACAGAACTGTTTAATGCAAATGGACTCCATTAAAAATGGATAAGACACATACAAAATGGTTATGTACTGTCTGCGGTTACATACATGATGGTCCAAAGCCCCCAAAAAAATGCCCTGTATGTAATGCAGATGATTCAAAATTTCATCCCATAGATTAATATTAAAAAGGCAGAGATATTCATCAAATCTCTGTCTTAACTTTTTTCGCTACACCAATTTCATTTAATATCTATTTTAGGTCTTGACAATTCATCTGTTCAGATGTAAGATAATAATATTGATAATCATTACTATTTAGGAGGAAATAAAATGAAAAAATGGATCTGTACAGTATGCGGTTATATGCACGAGGGAGAAACACCAATTGACGAATGTCCAATCTGTAAAGCACCTGCATCAAAATTCAATGAGCAGACTGGAGATATGGCTTTTGCTGATGAACACGTAATCGGTGTTGCACAGGGTGTTGACGAGGAGATTATTGCAGGTCTTAAAGCCAATTTTGAAGGTGAATGTACTGAAGTAGGTATGTATCTTGCAATGAGCAGGCAGGCTGACCGTGAAGGGTATCCTGAAGTTGCAGAAGCATACAAAAGAATAGCTTTTGAAGAAGCAGAGCATGCAGCTAAATTTGCTGAACTTCTTGGAGATGTTGTTAAAGCTGATACTAAAGCTAATCTTGAAGCAAGAGTTGCTGCTGAACATGGTGCATGTCAGGGTAAAAAAGATCTCGCAACAAGAGCAAAACAGCTTAATCTCGATGCAATTCACGATACAGTACATGAAATGTGTAAAGACGAAGCACGTCATGGACAGGCTTTTGCAGGTCTTCTGAACAGATACTTCAAAAAATAACACTTCATAGCAAACTATAAAGAGGCAGGGATTCCTGCCTCATTCACCAGGGGTACATTATGAGCAGAGAAATAACAGTTAACAAACTTCAGGATACTTATAGGAATATTAAAAATCTCATAGAAGAGAAATTTGCTGCATTTGAAGCAGTAGGAAATAAAAACAACAAGAAAGAATTGTTCAGGGAAATGGCCTTCTGCCTTCTTACTCCCCAGTCAAAAGCCGTTGCAGCATGGGAAGCCATTGAAAATCTTACAGAAAACAACCTGCTTTTTAATGGCACGCCGGAAGAGCTGCAACCATACCTTAGAAAAATAAGGTTTATGGTAAGAAAATCAAACTATATTGTTGAAGCAAGAGAAAAATTTCTTAATACCAACAATCACCCTGGATTTTTTGACCAGTTCCCACCTTTTGAAAACCAGAAAGAGTTCCGGGAATACCTTGTTAAGAACGTAAAAGGATACGGATATAAAGAAGCAAGTCATTTTATGAGAAACACAGGTAAAGGCTCTGAACTGACAATCCTTGACAGACATATTCTGAAGATACTACTCAACTGCGGATTGCTGAAATCAATCCCCTCTTCTATGACCGGCAGAGTATACAGAGACACAGAAGAGATTATGGAAAGTTTTGCGTCAGATACTGGTATTCCTATTCACCACATGGATTTTGTCATGTGGTTTGAAGCTACAGGAACTATATTCAAGTAGTATTAAGTATATTGACAAGTTTCTTTATCTATATTATTATTTCAAAAGGTAACCCAAAAGGTTACCTTAGAATTCAGGAGTAATATGCCGATTAAAATCAGCAAAAAGCATCATACGTTTAAAGAGCTTACCCCCTCTCCGGTATCAGGCAGTAGTGATATCAAAAGGGCTCTCAGAATAGGTATCTTAAACCTGATGCCTCAAAAGGTTCAGTACGAAACACAGATTCTTACAAGGCTGAATAAATATGAGGCTGTTGTAGAGCCACTTTTTATAACCACCTCTACATACAGACCATCAAACACACCTGCAGAATATCTCAAAGAGTTCTATATAGAAAGTAGTGAACTGGATGAATATAGACCTGATCTTATGATTATAAGCGGAGCTCCTGTGGAGCTTATGCCTTTTGAGAATGTAAAATACTGGAAAGAGTTGCAACAGGTGATAACCTGGAGTGAAGAAAACTGTATATCTGTCATGTACATCTGCTGGGGAGCCCAGGCAGCACTATATAATAGATACGGGATCAATAAATATACTGTACCAGGAAAGTTATCAGGTATATATAAGCACATTTGTCATAAGGAAACAGATCTTACAAAGGGTTTCAATAATTCACTTTATTCTCCTCATTCCAGATATACTACTATCAAACGGGAAGATGTAGAAAAGTGTTCTGATCTTATTATAGAAGCTGAATCTGAAGAAGCCGGAGTATATCTTATAACTTCGACAGATATAAAGAGGGTTTATATTACAGGGCACCCGGAATATACAAGGTATACTCTTAAGAATGAGTATTTCAGAGATATACAGAAAAATCTGAATCCCACAATTCCTGTTAACTACTTCCCTTCAGGTAATACTGCATTAACACCGGACTATTTATGGAAAGAGCATGGAGATCATCTATTCAGAAACTGGCTGGATTATGCAATTAAAATGAAAGGGGCAGAAGATGCTTCCTGAATTAAACATCTTCATTGCAGGAGCCGGTTCAATTGGAACATCAGTGGCAGAGTTTATTCTAAAAGGGCACAACGATTTCAGACTGAAACTTATTGGGGTATCAAACTCAAAAACTTCCTGCTTTAACAGTGACGGCCTCAAAAGTAACTGGAAGAAACTGCTGACAAATTCAGAACAACCCTTTCCCGCAACATTTGAGAAAATTCTGCAAAGTAATCTGAGTAATATAATCTTTGTAGATACATCTTCCGGCAATGGAACTTCAGAATATTATCACTCACTTGCAACGGCCGGTATCTCAATAGTTTCAGCAAACAAAGTATTTAATACTGGTAATTATAGAGATTACTGTAACCTGAGAAGTGAACTGAAAAAACAGTCCGCAACATTTTTATACGAAACAAACGTTGGGGCTGCTCTTCCGGTAATAAACGCTGTTAAAAGTGCTGTGAAGTCCGGGGAACAGATATACAGTATAAGAGGAGTATTTTCCGGCTCTCTTAACTATATTTTCCATCGGTTCTCCGGTAGTAAAGATAAGTTTTCTTCTATTGTTGAAGATGCTTCTCTTAAGGGATTTACAGAAACAGATTCTTCTGACGACCTCTCTGGTCTGGATGTTGGGAGAAAACTGCTTATACTTGCGAGAGAAGCAGGAATGCACTGTAATCTGGAAGATGTAAAAATAGAGTCACTTATTCCAGATAATGTCCAGCCACCAATTACAGGTGGAGGCAATAAAGAGCAGCAGGTGGCTCTGAACAGAAAATTTGATAAAATAAGAGATGAACTTAGTAAAGGTTATGTATTAAAATATATAGGAGAGCTAACAGACAGAGGAAGTATGAAGACATCACTTGAAATGATTCCTGCTAACTCCCCTATTGGTTCTCTGGAAGATACTGACAATATCTTCGAAATATATTCTGACACCTACAGGGAGTCACCTCTGATTATAAGAGGACCAGGTGCTGGTACAGAAGTTACTGCCCGTGGTGTCTTTACTGATATAATCAGAGCCGGAGAAGTAAATTGTCAACATCAGGAGGTATAATGGAACTCGATAATGTATTGAATAAAGAGCATCTTGACTTTGAAGATATAAAATATCTTCTTGGACTTACAGAAAAAGAGGATATGGAAAAACTTATAGCCAAAGCCTATGAAGTCAAGGAACGTGAAGTTGGTAAGAAGGTATTTTACAGAGGACTTATTGAATATTCCAATATATGTGGTAAAAACTGCTACTATTGCGGAATAAGAAAAGATAATAGCAATGTTCCCAGATACCGTATGACTGATGATGAAGTTGTTGAAGCAGCAATAGCAGCAAGGGATTTCAGATATGCATCTATTGTTATACAATCTGGTGAAAGATCTGATGAAGCCTTTGTTGATAAGATTATAGAATTGTTGCAGAGAATCCATAAAGAGACAGATCACACCCTTGGAGTAACTCTCTCAATTGGAGAGCACTCGAAGGAGATCTACCAGAAGCTTTACGATGCAGGAGCACGGAGATTCTTACTAAGAATAGAATCTTCAAACCCTGATTTATATAAAAAACTACACCCCTCCAGTCACTCATTTGAAGAGCGTATTAAATGTCTCAGATACCTTCAGGAAACCGGTTTTCAGACAGGTACAGGAGTCATGATAGGTCTCCCGGATCAGACTCTTGATGATCTGGCAAATGATATCATGTTCTTCAGGGAAATGGATATTGACATGGTAGGTATGGGACCGTTTATTGAGCATGATGATACACCTATGGGACAAAACGATAGTAGTCTCACTCTGAAAGAGCGTTTTGACCTGACCTTAAGAATGATTGCTGTACTAAGAATAGTAATGAAGGATATTAATATTGCTGCAGCAACAGCTCTTCAGGCAATAGAGTATACAGGCAGGGAGAGAGGTCTTCAGGCTGGTGCCAATGTTATTATGCCAAACCTGACTCCTACTAAATACAGAGAGAACTACCTGCTTTATGAAAATAAACCCTGTACAGATGAAGATGCATCGCAGTGTCGCGGCTGTCTGGAAAAAAGAATCCACTCAGTTGGTGATGAAATCGGTTATGATGTGTGGGGAGACTCACGTCACTATTTCAAAAGAACAGGTAAAGAGCCTGCAAAAAATTAACTAAAGACCAATTATGCGGGAGTAGAAAGACTCAGCTGCTCCCTCATCCCCCAATCCCTTTATAATAGCTCTGCCATCAGAAAAGAGCGAGATAGTTACCCCTTCAAATGTACCTCTCAGCATATAATCACTGATCTGATAATTATTGTTGTCCCAGGCTATTCTTGCAGATATAGTCCTGAGGTCAATATCTGCAGATACACCTGGTATAATCTGAACACCTTTTTCACATAAAGAGAGAACCAGATCTCCCTTTTCTCTGTTCAGAAACTCATAATTCCCTTCACCACAACAGAGACAATTGTCAGATTTATCAAGTTTCAGCATATTAACTTCATTATCCCACGGGTTCAGACTAACCAGCTTATCGCTGTGCTCTCCGTCTATCAGGTAACGGTAGACTGCTGTAACAGCAAAACCAGGTATAATAGCAGGTAGTGTATTAACTATCCCGGCACTCTCACATGTAGGAGTTTCTCCAGGAGCAGGTATATCTTCCACCAGACATCTGAGACATGGCCCCTTACCGGGAAAAAAGGCAACAATACCGTCTGTACCAATAACTCCCGAGTATATCCATGGAACTCCGGTACTACATGAGTAGTCATTAATCAGATATCTGGTTCTGAAATTATCTGTAGCATCCATAATTAAATCAGCCCCTTTCAGAAGTTCAGCAATATTGCCTGAGTTGAGATCTTTAAGAACAGGAATAACAGTAATCTCTGAGTTTATTATTCTGAGTTTTTCAGATGCCGCAACAACTTTAGGCTTACCTGTATCCTCTTCACTGAACAGCGTCTGCCTCTGTAGATTGTTGAGTTCAACAATGTCTCTGTCGATTACTACAACTTCACCAATCCCACCTCTTACAAGAAGTGAAGCCATATAGGTCCCCAAAGCACCACATCCTACTACAGCAACCCGACTCTGCCCCAGTATTATCTGTCCATTAATACCTATCTCTTTAAGTACAGTCTGTCTTGAATATCTTTTAAAGTTCATATACACAACCCTGAAATTTATATAAAACGGAGGTTTCCCTCCGTCTCTGTTTTCTAAATTCAGTTAATCCTTCAATCCCTGGTCTATATCAGCGATAATATCGTCAATATGCTCAATACCAACAGATATTCTCACCATATCTGCGGGAATACCACAGGCCTTCAACGCATCATCTGACAGCTGTGAGTGTGTTGTACTGGCAGGATGAATTGCCAGGCTTTTGGCATCACCTACATTTGCAAGATGAGAGACAAGTCTAAGTCTGTTAATAAACCTCTCTCCTTTCTCTCTTCCACCTTTTACACCAAAAACAACCATCCCTCCAAATCCATTGCGGAACTGTTTTTCTGCCAGTGGATAGGACGGATCACTCTTAAGCCCGGGATATCTTACCCAGCTTACAGCCGGATGATTCACCAGATATTCAGCCAGAGCTATTGCATTATCACAATGTCTCTGAACCCTCAGGTGAAGAGTCTCTATTCCCTGTAAAAACTGCCACGCATTATCCGGACTTATACAGGCCCCAAGATTTCTGAGAGGAACAAGTCTCATTCTCAGAATAAATGCCAGAGGTGAAAGATCACCAAGGTCATGAGCAAACCTCAGACCTCCATAAGATTTTTCCTCCCTGTTATACAGGTCAAACTTCTCATCTTTCCAGTTAAATTTCCCACTATCCACAACGATTCCACCAATACCTGTACCATGCCCTCCAAGCCATTTCGTGAGTGAGTGAATCACAATATCTGCACCATGATCCAGAGGATTAAAAAGATAAGGAGTGGTAAATGTTGAATCCACTACCAGAGGCAGATTGTACTCCGCTGCTAATGTGGCCAGTGCTTTTATATTTGTTACATCCAGAGCAGGGTTACCAATAACTTCAGTAAACACCATTCTGGTATTCTCATTTATTGCACCTCTTACTTCATCATGGTTATTGACATCTACAAAACTGGTTTTAATACCGTAATCCGGCAGAATATCGTTGAACATGGTGTAAGTTCCACCATAAATGTTTTTAGAAGAAACAATCTCATTCCCATCCCTGCAGATATTTATAACAGAGTAGTATACCCCTGATGTGCCTGAAGATAAGGCCAGTGCCGCAGCACCATTCTCCATTGCTGCGACTCTCTTTTCCAGTACATCCTGGGTAGGATTCATAAGCCTGGTGTAGATATTGCCCATCTCCTTAAGAGCAAAAAGATCAGCTGCATGTTCTGCATCCCGGAAAAGATAAGCACTTGTCCTGTGCAGAGGAACTGACCTTGCCATAGTCTCATCAACATAATTTCCACCATGTAATGCTACAGTTTCAAGTTTCGGTTTTTCAGACATTCAGTCCTCCTTCTATTTAAATTTTCTACCGGTTAAATCAGCAAGTGAGTAACGTTTTAAAACGGTTTCCTGAGCTATCTGAAGCTCTCTCCACACATTCCTTGTGCCACAGGTCTCAATCATTGAACACTCTTTATCTTTAAGACAGTTCACAGGCTCCATACCACCATCAAGAGTTGAGATAATATCAAGTATAGTGATCTCCAGAGGGCTGCGACTCAATTTATAACCACCATTTACTCCCCTGATTGTTTCAATTAGTTCAGCTTTCTTAAGATCTGCAAGTATATTTTCAAGATATGAATCAGGTATATTCTGATTCCCGGATATCTCTCTTTTCTTTGTAGCCCTGATACCATAATTTAGAGCAATCTCAGCCATTGCTCTTGTTCCATATCTGCACCTGGTAGTTAGTTTCATGTAACCTCCCGAATGTTCACAAAAACAGTGCAGATTATACATACACAGAAACAGAGAGTCAATACCATTGTTTAGATAATTGAAATTTTAATTAAACCACTTCGCTTTTATTATCTCATCTGCAGCCATTTTCCCTACACAGAACCCAAGTTCCCTGTAAGCTTCAAACTGAGGTTCACTGAAGAACTGATCCATTGTTGACTGATCAGGAAAGTCAGAATTAGCTCTTTTATAACCGTAGATATCTTCTCTGAGGCTCTTTCTGTCTTCAACAACTGAGGTTTTAATGAAGAGAATTTTACCTGTTTCCTGCTCCCCGTCATCACCGTTATAGGTGATAGTTCCAGGTATACAGGATCTCTTTGAAAAACCATCTTCTTCAGGAATAAGATCCGACACATCCAGACAGATATCTGCACCAAAATCGAGTCTCACCATTTCAACTACTTTTGCAAGATCAGCAAATTTCCAGTCTTTATCAGCACCAGCATCAGATACTACGATAAATTTACATCTACGCCTTATGAGTTCATAAAGTCCAAGGTTCTCAAAATGCCCCCCATCAGATAGCAGAACACTACGGGTATCTTCGTTAAGCCCTCTTCCCATAAGTTCTCTTAAAATGTACCATAACCACTGAGTAGGAAATCTGTATCTGAATACATAATCTTTTTTAGGATTTCTTATCCAGTAATCAAGGCGTACATTGAAGAGAGCCATAATAAAAGAGAGGGGCCTTGATCTTGTGGCATATGTGTTGGGAGCTACTGCTGCGCCGGAAATTGCAAAAGCCGTTGCCAGACTCATATTTCCCCCGATATAGTCCTCTGTTTTAACAAAGGCAGTTGAATCAGAACCACAGAAACATGGTGAAAAAACAAAGTTTTCTCCCCCCCTGCTACTCAATTTAGACGAAGCTGATCCAACAGCCTGGAGATTTGTATTGATAATATGGTAAGGATACTCAGTCTGTTTAATATCTTTCAGAAGGAAATTATCGGGATAACGCCTCTCTTTTCTGCTTCCACATTTCAGCTCTTCAGGAGAAGGCATATACGCCTCCATAAGACGGTTTCTGTAAAAGCGATGAAGAGATACCTGATTAATATCTGCAAAAACTGACAACACAAAGCCCAGTACCAGAGAAGTTCCCAGAACGTAGATATCAATAGTAGCTGAAATATGGAAGAACCATAAAAACAGACCGTAAACTGCCAGCCCAAGTCCTGCGGTTATTGCAAAAGCTGAACCACCTCTTGGTATACTGTTTTTACCTGCCTTACTACTCCCCCCCACCATTGAAAGGATACCTGTTACAGATATACCTGACATAATTGTTTTCACCCATTCACTGAAATGTATATCAAGAAAGCTTTTAACCTGAGGAATAGTACCAATTATAATCATGAACACAGCATATTTAAGTAGTTTCCCTTTAACTCTGTTTACTTTTCTCTCCTGAACAAATCCCTTATTGCTTCTCAATCGGGATGTCAGCGCATAATATAGTATTAAGATAAGGAATACTCCCATAAGAACTGTACCTGTTACTGACAGAAGCATGTATATATCGGGGCTGCTGTTATCGAAGAGTTGTGGAAGTCCCGCAGGCACCCATTCAATAAAACTTACATCAATTCTGAGTAGAGAAAATATTCCCAGAAAAAAGGGAACAAGAATAAGAAGGTTTATAAGAATCCCTGATATAACAGCTCCTATAAGTGCCCATATATTAAGACCTTCTCCAGGAGTGAGGTATTTACCGTGAGCTCTCAGCCATGCAAGCACCTTACCTCCCAGACCGGAATGATCTTTTCTTTTATAACCAAAAGGAAATTTACCAAATACCTCAGTAAGCCATGTGAGAGCTGAGCCGATATAACCACCACCGGAAACAGTTGAGAGATAGTCCATCTTTTTAAGAATCCCCATAGCTTCCAGAGCCTGAAGCAGTCCAAGATTGAAAGTTGCAGATCTTATTCCACCACCTGAGAGTCCCAATCCTGCAGTATCCTTCCCGGGATCTCTTTCAGGATCTTTATCCCCGGCTTCTCTACGTCTTGCTTTTATACGCTTATACTCCTCTTCAAGCATCTCGTTAAAGTCATAGGATTCTATCATCTGTTCACTCCAATTGCTGGTCTTCATATATTTTACATACCAATACTTTTTTTTCAAACTTCTTACGGAAGGATGACGCAGATAAATAACAGTTGTGAGAGTTAAAACAGACATATGTGTTTACTGTTATCAGGTTGGGGCGTTGCGATATCCCCCATGACAAGATAAATCTGGTAAAAGGGCACACAAAGAACAGGGATCTCACCACTGAAGGAAGTAACGAAGTGAATAACTGAAATTATAGGTGAGATGGGCAGCGAGAGCTGGCGCAGCGCTATCTTTTTAATAGACAGACACAGGTTATACTGATCTGATTTCTCCTGTGTCTGTCTTTGTTCTTTGTGCTACATTAAATACTGGCCTATATAATTTCTGCCTGCTATAATATTTCCGGAGTAAATAATGTGTAAATTCAAATTTATGGCATACAATGTCGAAAATATGAGAAATCTTTTTAGTAAGGGTAAGATTTCAGAAGAAGGAAAGAAGAGAGCTGACTCTATAGGTGAGACCATAAAAAGAGATAAACCTCACATTGTGGGTATAGTAGAAGCTTCAGATAAGAACAAACATCATGAAGAGTTTCTGAAATTTACAGGTATGGACCAACTTGGCTACAAGATAGCCAGAGGTCATATTAAAAGAGGCAAGCAGGATCTTGCATTCTACTACCGTGCACCATTTGAGTTAATTTCAATAGACCTTCATCACAATTTTTACCTTCCATGGATTGAAGATATAGATGATGATGGTATAAAAGAGGTATGTGAATTTGAAAGAATTCCTCTGGAAGCAAAATTCAGATTAGCAGATACCGATATTGCATTTACGATTGTTCTTGTAGCAGCTAAATCAAAAGGTGTATTTGCTGTAAAGGATCTTCTAAGTCATCAGTATCTTGGACTTGGCAATCGTAAAAAGCTATATGCTCAGGCCAAAAAACTCAGAGAAAGGGCTGACAACTTCATATCATCACAGGAAGATAGTAAATTTATTATTATGGGAGACATGAATGATGAGCCTGGTATGGACCCTATGGAACGTCTGGTGGGAGCAAGTGCTATAGAAACAATTGCAGGGTCAGTATTTAAACCAGAGAACATACTACACAATGCTTTATGGCATATGAATGAATCACCGGATCTTAAAAAAGAGTTATGGACCAACAAATATCCGGATATGATTGTCCAGAACTTTAAGGACCATAAAGCCTGGCTGGATCATATCTTTATTTCTCCGGCTCTGATGTCAGATTCCAGATTCAGCTATATAAAAAATTCAGGGAATGTTAGTTTTAAAGATGAAGTTTCCACCACTGCATCAGATCACTTTCCTGTACACTGTAGTTTTGAATTAAAATCTGAAGCTGAATAATTTTTAAATAAGACTTTAATCTTTCCCCTGAAATGTATTATAGTAATATATTACAGGAGAATTATATGGATAAGAAGATCTTTCTTGAGAAACAGTTTTTATGCCCTGTTTGCAAAAAATACCTGACTCACATATACCCCAATCCCCGGATATATTCAGCAAGTGAAAGGGAATTTGATTATCACGTAACTAAGTATACCTGGAGACAGGGGATTAATACAGATATAAAACCCCACCACTACGATATTATTCAGTGTCCCAATTGTAGTTTTACAACTTTAAGAGAAAATTTTGAAAAACCCTCTAACAGCCTTTTAATCAGGCATGTTGCTGAAAACATGGGCAGAATAGATAAAAACTCAACCAGAGTCTTAAAGGAGCTTAAAGCTCTTATTAAGCTTCCGGTTCTGGATTTCCAGTCAACTGTTGCACTTCATCTGGCAGCAATCTGGCTCGTTTTACTGGAAAAAGATCCATCAAGAATTGATCATAATAACCTTGGGCGTCTCTACCTCCGCCTTGCATGGCTTTACAGAGAAAAAAACTCTGGAGGAGAAAAAGAGCAGGATATAAACGCACCATCTTCTGTTCTGCCAGCTATTCTTTCAAGAATGACAGCATCGACACAATCACTTCTTGAAGATACATCTGATTTCAGGGATGGACTGATAAGAGAGTTCCCTGAACTTGCAAAAAGTCCTGATCCTGGTTCTCTCTCTATAATTAATACCAAAATTGAAGAGCTTAACAGTATCATCTATCTGCTTCATCAATCTTTAATAAGAAAAAAACAGGCATCTGTTAACTCAAATGGCAGTAAAGCTTCAGGAGATCTTAAAGATCACCTGGCAAACATATCAATATTCTGGTCTGATATTCCTTCTACAGAAAATGCTGCAATAGAGATGGCTGTGGAAGCACTTGATTTCAGTTACCGGAATGAAGATTCTGAGCTTACTGTAGAGCAGAGTATGGGGCTTATAAATCTTATTACCAAACTGCTGCTTAAACTTGGTCATACAGATCGGGCTCTTAACAGTGTTACTCACATATATAAAACTGGTTATAGAGAGAAGCAGATGCTTCAGCAGAGACTGGCCAAAGGGAAAAAAGATCAGAGTATGAGCAACATTGATATAAAGAAGATTGCCAGAAAAATAAGTACTATTGAGTATACTTTGCAGCAGGCAGGGCATCAGAGAAAAGAGATCCTGGAGATGATCTGTTCCAGTAACAAGGATAAGATTGAAGAGATACTTGCTGAAAACAGTAAGTCGCATGCAGAACAGGAGCAGGCTCTTATAGATGCCGGTTTCAATGAATCTGTAGTACTCTATCTCAAAGAAAAAGGTATCCTGGAAGATAAGCAAAAGAAAAAAGGCTGGTTTAAACATTAAACTGTATGCTTTTTCCTGTAACTAAACCTCAGCATCGCACTCCTGCTATTATAAAGCAGGAGCCTGATTCAATAATCCGAATTATAGTCTGATTTATTAATTAGTTATGTAACTCAGTGAAGAACAATATAGTAAATCATTTATTTCAATGGTATTGGAACGGTTTCTGGCAGAGTTTTATAATCTTCCAGCAGATACTTCCTGTTTATCTCAGTTATAAGTCTTATATAAAAATCCGGTGACGTAGCACCTTTATCAGGAATAAGCATTCCCGATGGTAATTTGTGAGGATCAACCTGATGAGAAAAAAATGCTGTTCCCTCATCATCTTCATTCCACATAGCATAAGATAGATCACTAAGCCCCAGCTCTTTATAAAACCGGAACTGTTTCCATAAGAATTCTCCTTTAAGTCTTGGAATAAGATAAGGCTGTGTATTATCTATAGCCAGCCAGGTTACTGCACTTTTTCTGGACATCAGATTATGCCACGAAAAACCAGGCCAAAGAACCGGTCTGTAAGAGATGTTGTGTTTGCGACAAACTTCAATATGCTCCTTTATAGTAAATTTGACACTATCAAAGTTTTCATAATCAAATCGTCCTATACTCCATGGAGAGACACAGTCAAAAAGAACGAATGCATGTATAAAATTACTTTTACTATCCCCGCTGCCAGTATGCCAGTAAAAAGGAACCCCTCCTTCAAGATAGACTTTTACCGGATTTTTCTCACCGGTTTTAAACCACTTTATAATATCTATCGCCTCCCATACTGTTCCAGGTCTGTTTATGAACCCCAATCCCCATATTGCAAGAGAAGGTTTACCATTGATCTTTTCCCAAAAGCTTTCATGAATATCGATTCTCCTGTTCAATTCAATCCAGAACTCCTTCAATCTCTCTGTTAATTCAGATTCTATGACTCCTGTGATATCTATCTCCACTCTGAACTTGAGTTTATACTCATTTGCATATTTCAGATACATTCTGATTAAGGCATAGTTCCTTTCCATATTGTTAATTGTACCGGTAAGAAAAATCTGGACAGAAACTGTCCCGATTCCAGCTGCCACCATATTTCTGAGATCTGTTCTGATTACTGCAGGGTCAAGACTACTGAAGATCTTTACCGGACTTCCATCAAGGTTCCTGTATTCTGACAACTCTTCCAGTTGTGCTCCATTAGCTTCATACATTTCTGGTAGAAAAAGAAACTCCACCCCAACATTTCCTTCACATGGTTCATTTCCATTTCTACTCCAGTGCGAATAGTCTTTTATTCTGACGCCATTGGGTGTACTAAAAGGTATAAAGCGTTCATCATTCGGGGTCGCATACCAGACTTGAGTTTTCATATTAACTTTAACATCTGCTATATCAAGCTTATGCTCTTCCTCTTTCTCTACTTTTTCAGGTTTCTCCATCTTACATCCACTCAATATTAGAACCAGTATTATCCCAAACAGAATAGGTTTCAAAATTTCCTCCATGCTTTAAAGTTCCGCCTTACTGTAACCTCAAAAACAGCCAGACCTGAATATTTCAGCTCCTCTGAAATAAGTAATACGAAACCTTTACTCATAAGTGGAAATAAAATTAACACAAGAGAACACATACACACTTTAAACAGCAAAACCATCTCCCCTATAAACTTCTATATAAAGGAGTATTTAAGCAGAACACAATTCCAGATACTTGAATCGAAGAATCAATTTATTTTAAATCACAAACCATACATAAAAATTCAATAAAAGTGCCATTTAAATACAAATTATGGTGCACATGAATCTTCAATTGTCAGATATAGATGTTTTTGCGTTAATCCTTCTCAGTGAAAGAAACACAGTTTGTAGGGTAGCATCGACAACAAGGTTTTAGCCGTGGAGGAGTATGCTACCGTTTAATTGTTAAGATGGTCTTGAAAATAAACAATGGAAGGACACAATGAGACATCCCTGCAGGTGACTTTATATATATCAGGTGAACAAACGGACAAACGGGAGCATACAAGATATTCACAAAGTGACAAGCTGCGTTCCTCGCCTGCTCCCATCTTCGCAATTAGTCGTTACCGACAATCACAGACCTACACTGACCCACAAGGACAAACACGGGCAAAAACACAGACTTATGATATAAAATACATTATTTTGGTACTATGTGTATGTTG
>CBDDBX010000001.1:0-37500 GCA_965225955.1 Candidatus Aminicenantia bacterium | reverse complement strand
TGAATTTGTTCTTTTTAGGTATTTTACCAAGATTAAACTGAAGAATAAACTTCGCATCAATATCTACTTTTATCTCTTTATAAACCCTGTCAAGTTCATCCAGACTATCAATGAAAAAAGTTACTCCACCTGAAGTTCCGGAAAGACTTTCAAGAATTCTCTGATGCTTATTGTCTACAGCAAATTTATCTTTTCTTCCGATAGAGTAGATAGAAAAGTTGGATTGCTCAATCTTTTTCAGAAGAGTATAAGGGTCCAGATACGAACTGTTATCTTCTCCATCTGAAAAGAGAACAAGAATATTTCTACCGGCACTATTCTTTACAAGCTTCATGCAGTGATCAACAGCATCATAAAGAGCAGTAGCACCAAAAGGGTAAGCGAGGGAAATAGAGTTTACAAGTTTTTTTACATCAGCAGTAAATTCTGTATCTTCAAACACTTCATGATTAAAGAGTATAACGATACCTTTATTATCTTTTGAAAGCATTGTTCTGAGAAAATCCTTTGCTGCTTCTTTCACTGTACCAATTTTATCTTTCATAGACGAACTGATATCTATCAGCATCACTATTCTTGTTTTTATATCACCTTTTTTACTGAAGAAAGTAATATCCTGTGGTTTACCATCAACGAGAAGCTCGAAATGCTCTCTTCTGACTGAATTAAGATATCTGCCACTGCGATCGGTTAACGCAACAGGTACAACCATCTCTACAACATCCACATTGTGGCTGTTTTCAAAAAAGTAGGATTGAATCATCTTCTGGGCTACAATGTTTCCATTCTCTCTATAAACTACTTTCAGTTTTCTATTGTAAGGCTGTTTCCCGAAGTCGTATGTAAATTTATAAGGGGGCCTCCTGAACTCCCGTACAAGCTTGCCATCTATAAAGACCTCAGCACTTAATATCCTCTCTTCCTTTGAGCCTTTTATTTCAAAATGAATCGTCTTCTCTCCTACCCATACTCTATCGTCTTCAGGATAGTGGATTTTGATAAATGATTCACCTGCCAGAGGCATAACTATCAGCATAAGAAGACAAGTAATCAGAAAATTCCTCATAAGAGTCTTAAACCTCCATCTCTCTTCATAAGTTGCACAATATTTTTCATAATAGCTTTATTAAAAATATCAAATACAGCTATTGTATTAAAGTAATCTCCTTTGTAATTCTGACGGAAGTATCTCCGGCAGTATCCTCCAAGATACCTGTAAGCTATTTCTCCTGCAAGCATCTCACTTATACCTGTTCCACTGAAAGAGTAGAGAACCTTTAACTGTAATTCATCGATGAATTCCCCGAGACTCCAGCCTGCTTTTCTGAAACGAGCCAGTTCGAGAGGCAGAAAACGCTTCTTCAGTGGAAGCAGTGTTCCAAAAGTATTGATACCCAATGCCTCAAAGCTTCTGCTTTTCTCACCTGCTGCTCCAAGATAATAGAGTTCAGAAAGATTAAGCGAAGTATCATCACTCTTCAGGTTGAAGTATTCATGAACCCTTCTATAGTGGTTACCTGTTGCAATCTTTGTTAAACTGATCAGAACATTCCGGCCAGCCCGGGCATCCTCTCTCCCTTTTTCAAGTATATCAAGTCCTCTCTCTATTTTTCTGACAACAGCTGAACCTTTACCAGGAATATGACCTGAACGGTAGTACCATAATATATTGTTTAGTACCGAAGTTATCTGAGCAGAATCGTAGATTAGTCTGAGACTGAAAAGCTTATCCTTAAGACACTCTGCAAACAGAAGGTTAAGTTTGGAGAGGCCTCCGGCAATATAAAAACAGCTCAGATCATCCCGTTCCCATAAAATTTCAGAACGATTCCATGGAGTACCTGAACTGGTAAAGCCAAAGTCGTGCAAACGGACAAGATTAGGATTAATAAAAGGTTTCAACCTGCTGTCTTTGGCATTTATCGCATAAACTACACCAAGAAGATAATCTCTGAGTTGATTTAAAAGATAATTTTCCCTGACATCTCTTATGACTTCGATCAGTTTCCCTCTATCTTCTTTTGCGACTGCGTATTTTTCCATTTTACTTACAGAATGCATAATACCACGCTGCCCTACCTGTCTGACTCTTTTTTTAATTCTTCCGGGAGCAGAATCTGCAATTCCGGGATCGGGGAAATCATCTATAAGTACAGCTATTTTCCTGCAAATATTTGTAGCTTCTCTGGTATTTGAAGATTGCTCACATTTAGTCAGCAATTCAGATAATTTAAGGAGTTGGGACATAGTGCATAACTCCTGGGATCTCAGGATACGGTTTATCTCTTTTACAAATCCTCCTTTCATATCAAAAAGAAACTTCTGCCCTTCAAAAGTCAGTATCCTTGAAGGAATTTCAGCGCAAATCATATTTACAAAAGTAACATTGGGATTACCTCTATTCAGATCAGTGAAAAAGAGATTTATCAGGTTTATAAAATTAGCAGCAAATTGTTCCCGATTAAAAGGGATAGCTATAATCTCACTAACCAGCTTATCATAATCCATATGCTCCTTACTGTTTGTACTTCTGAAAGAGACTATCTCAAAAACAGATTGAAACAGAGCTGTAAAAAGCTCTCTGTCACTTCCTCCAAGTTGCATGAGTTTGTCATACCATTTAAACAGTTGCATAACAGTTTCTGGTTTTCTTATACGGAGCTTCTCAATATAATCAATTAAGATAGATGCTTCAGAGTACCTGTAGAACATCGCTCTAACAACCTGCGGGGTTAACAGCTCCTGTCTCTCAATAAATTTACTATAAACAGTTACAAAAGTCTTTAACCTGGAATTTTCATATCTTCCTTTGTCATTATTTTCTGCCAGAAACTCAAGCAGCATCAGGTAATTATCCAGATAAGCTCCCAACTTCATACTTTTTCCAGCTACACTTCTATACCAGAGTTTCACACCTGAAGGAAAGAGTATTTCTCCGTCCTTTTCAACCAGAATACTTAGCAGACTGAAGAAATTGAAATCTCTGAATGCAGGAAATCTGTCAACAGCAATTTTAGATGTTTTTTTCAGATTAACTGAAACCAGTATTTCTTTGAATTTGACTCCTGAATACTTAAGGCACAGAGCACTGAATTTCTTATCAGGCATAAAAAATGTTGTTCTGAAAAAGAAGTTGAAACGTCCATCAGCACCGGTAGTCAGTTCTTTGATAAACGCAGCACTTTTAACCGGTGCCCCAATCATGGTAACCCAAAAAGCCCGTGCATCCTCTCCACCAGGTAACAAAAGGTTACCATCAATAACTCTGATCACGGGTGACAGAACATAAAGTCCCATAGCCATTTCCCCTGACCTATAAACTTTTTTGAAGAAATCTTTCCCACAGACATCCTGAAGGTATTTTAGTTCATTATTTGAAAAATTCAGACAGGCTCCAAGAATAAGTGAAAACCTCTCATCACTGATCAGCTTATCAAAGAAATTTTTTCCTTTACCGATATTCTCCAATATTTTATACACTTCTGAATCTACGGGTACAAGGGATTCTTTAATTATGAGGTAAAAATAACCTGTTTTGTCTATCTGCTTCCTTACAGAATCACAGGTCAGTCCCAGAAATTTATAATACTCAGAAACTTCCAGGCCTGCCTGAGGGGTAATGATATATTTACTGTTCTTCTTAACTTTAATAATATCAAGACCTATAATATTCAGGAGTTTCTTAACATTCCGAAACCCTTCGGGAGCATCAATTTTTATCCTGACAGACAGGAAATCCTCATTTCCATTAATACCGGTAATAGCTTTTTTTATCTTCTCATGAGTATCAAACATTCTGAAGAGTTTCTGCCTGAAACCATTCTTAATCAACTTACCATTAGGTGACTCTGCATTTAGCAGCATCTCATTAAAATGGTAGAGAAAATCTTTTTCAGAACCTGTTGTCTGAAAATCCACAAAATGGGATAGTTTATAAATATTACCGGGAATTGCTACCTCAACTCCAGCCAGCGAGGCTGAGTTGAAACAGAATAGCAGTAGAAAAACCAGTATTACCGGTATTTTCTTTATACTGCGTTGCTTCATGTTACACCTGCATCAATTATTTTTTTCCTGTAACTGCGAGAATTCTCTTTTTCAGTTCCGGATTTATTTTAACACTGTTTTTTTCTGCCATTTCAAGGTACTTAACAGCCATTTTACCATTTTTTGAACTTATAAGCAGAGATAGAAGATTATTATATGCGTGAGGATTCTTCTCATTCACTTCAATAGATTTTACATATGAAAGGTAGGCATCTTTAAACTTATTTAATCTTAGAAATACATTTCCTTTCTGGAAATAGTAATCTGATGGAATTTTTGCATCCTCCCCGGCAATTGTAACCGGAGTTTTTAACTTATCGTCTATCTGCAACAGCTCATTCTGCATCTCTGTTCTGTCCTCATCAGTAAGTTTTGACATAGGATCCTGAAGTAGTTTTTTTATCGCCTGCTTCCTGACTCTCAGCTTTCTTAACAGCTCGGTTCTTGCATTAATCTGTAAATTATACATGAACATAAAATACTTCTCAGCCATGAGAATATTATCCAGTGCATCTCCATACTTCTTTTTTGAATAATTAATTTTTGACATATAGAAATATGCCTCGGAGAATTCAGGGAAAATTTCCACACACTTCTTAAAATTCTTATTAGCTTTCTCATATTTCTTATTCAGAAAGTTCATATGTCCCTGATAATATATCCTTTTGGCTCTTCTGAAGCTATTAAACTTACCCTGATCCAATCTTAGATTCTGATTCTGACCAAAACAGGGAACCTCTGAAATTAAGAAAAATAAACCGAAAATAATAATAGCAAAAAACTTCATTTTCTCCTCCAGGTTGTATATACGCAAAGCTTCCAAATTGTTGGATATCGACTTAAAATTTTCGGATACATTTTAGTTTGAGATGCTTTTTCTTATAGTATATAATTGCAACATAAATGAAAATTACAGTTGCTAAAATTCTTATCGTAACAGTTGTATACCTGATGTTAGCATCCTGTACATCTAAACCTCCTGAACACATAAAGGAAGTTTCAGTAAGCACAGAACAGAGAGCAGCAGGTTATAACAGGCGAGCTGTTACATTAATGAATCAGAATCGATATGAAGCTGCCAAAATATATTTTGAAAAAGCCATAAAGAATTTCAACAAAACCGGTAAGCACAGAATTGAAATCCTCAACTGCTATATAAACCTTAGTAACTGTTCTCTTGAACTAAAAGATACAGGAAGTTCTGAAAATTATCTTGATAAAGCAATGAATATTGCAATGCAGATAAAAGATTACAAAGATTTCAGGTTGGCCCAGTCATTTAAAGAGCTTGCTAAAAGTCACTACATGAAGCGAAATTTCAAAGCTGCAATCAGTAATTATGAAACAGTACTTCAGATAGTTAACAGACTGCATGGCAAGAACCATATAGAAACTGCCAGAATTTACAATATATTATCCCAGATCTATTTTAACATGGGTGATAAACAGACTGCCCGGATATATAGTGACAAATCCCTGAGTATAAAACTAAGAGGAAGATTAAAAAAAGAACCAAAACCGTCATCTCTGGAGCCATATACTGAAGCTTATGGTGTAGTACACAATAAAGTAGCTACAATACACTATAAAAAGGGACTGGTAGAATTTTTCAAAGGTAATTACGACGAAGCTCTTCAGCGATTTCATCGTGGAATTTCAATATATCTGAGTCTTGATATAGACAACAGCAGCGCAATTGCCGGAATATATCTGGATACAGCAAAATGTTACCATGCGAAAAACCAGTTATCAGAAGCAATCCACTACCTGAAACTGGTAAAAGACCTTATGAAAAAACAGAAACATCTTGCTTTCAGGAGAAAAGCTGAAGTTGATTACCGCCTTGGGCTTATCTCAATGAATCATTCGGAGTATTCTGATGCACTAAGATATATGCAGAATGCTCTTCAGTTATCTTCAAAGAATTTTGTTTTTAAAGGACTTCTCGAAAATCCGGATATCAAATATCTTTCAACTGATAACATTGTTCTCAACATTCTTTATACTAAAGCAGATATTCTCAGACAGCTTCATCGCCAATCCAGGGATATTGAGTATCTTAAATCTTCAAACAGAACATTTCACCTGATTGTTGAACTTATATACAAAATAAGAAATCAGGATAAATCCAGTTCATACAGACATATATTCAATACCAGATGCACTCCGATATACAACAGAGCGATCTTCACAGCTCTTCAGCTCTATAAACTGACTAAAAACAGTAAGTTCCTTAAAGATGCACTGACATATACTGAAGCAAGTAAAGCAGCCAATCTTACTGATATGATCTTTGAAACAGATAAAACCAGAAACTCATCACTCCCCGGTGCTCTTAAAAAGAAGGAAAGGGATTTATACTATAAGTTAAATACTTTCAGTCTGTATATGAAGAAAAACAAAGCTTCAGAAAAAGGAAATTATAGCTGTGAAGAGATTGCAAAATTCAGAAAAATGTACTACTCACTGCTTCTTGAACATACAGCACTGGTAGATTTTCTCGATACCCAATATCCAAATCAGGCATCTTACTCAATCAATATTTCTCTGCCTGATGTTGACAAACTGATGAAGAAAACCGGCAGGGATTCTGCTGTACTCGAGTATTATATAGCCGGAAGAAGAGTGGTAATATATGTAATAACTGATAAACAGATTCATATCCATACACATAAGTTGTCTTATAACATTAAGCAGACAGTAAAAGATTTCTGTAATTCTATCAGGAAGATAGATGAACAGGAATATATCAAACTGGCAAAACAACTTGGCAATTCCCTCATAACTCCTCTGGAAAAATGGATTAAAGACAGAAAGAGACTTATTATCATACCTCACGGTGTGCTTTTTAAAATTCCCTTCGAAGCTCTTCTACTCAATCATCAGGGGAAAACAGATGATTTCAGAACTCTCGACTATCTGATAAAGAAGTATTCTGTTACATACAACTATTCAGGCAGCTTATGGTCAAAAGCAGGTAAAATAGATATGCGCCGTTTAAGATTTACTGGTTTTGCACCGGTTTTCAAAGGTGGAATCAGCCTGAAAGGTTATGAAGGACAAAATAGTAACGAATCTTTCTGCGAACTTCCGGGTTCAGAAAATGAAGTAAAAGGCATTATTGATATGTTCAGACACGAAGGCAGGAAAGCTGAAGGTTTCTTCCATAACAAAGCTACTGAAGAAAATTTTATTGCAAATCTGTCTCAGGACCCAAATCAGATAATTCATATTGCAAGTCACAGCATCAACAATAAGCTGAATCCGATATCTTCAGGTATTCTTTTTAATTCGCCCCAGCACGTCGACAAAGACAGGCACATTCTATATTCAGCAGAAATATTCAACCTGAAGCTTAACCCGGCTCTTCTGGTATTAAGCTCCTGTAGCAGTGGATCAGGAAGTATGGTGGAGAATGATGGTCTGGCAGGAATAAACAGAGCCTTTATATATTCCGGTGCAAGAAATGTAATTTTTTCCTTCTGGCAGGTTGATGATAAATCTACATCTGAGATTATGCTGGAATTCTATAAATCTATTCTGAAATACGGTAGCTTTACAGAATCCTTAAGAGACGCCAAACTCAGAATGATCAGTAACGACTTCACCTCTTTCCCAAAATACTGGAGCAGTTTTGTAATTATCAGCGGGTCGTGATTTGTTTCCGTAATAAGCCGGATCTTATTATGAAGCCGCATAGGGCAAGCCATGCCTTGCCCCTACTCAACAATAAGCCAGATTTTCAATATATTTGATTTTACAGTTATTATAGAGGTTTGCACAGAATTAAGGCATCATGACAAAACGTTTGATGTAGGGGCTTGGCATGCCACGCCCGATGAATTTGTCTGTCTTTGTTCTTTGTGTTCTTGAGATAAGAGTGATAAATCCGTCTACAAACTCAGGGTTATGCTGATGCAAAAAAACGCAGGTTTATGTTATAAACCTGCGTTATTAAATGGTTTTATTGATGACTTTTCTATTTAACAACGAAACGACCTACATAAAGCAGATCGGTTTCACTCTCAAGTTTCCAGTAATACAGTCCTTTATCCATTTTGAGTTCGATTTTCATACAGTTATCCTGTGCGTTAAACTCATAAACAGTTTCATTAAGGTTATTAACAATCTTTAGAGAATGATTATCGGGTTTTATCCCCTTCCATTTGAACTCTACTTTACTACCGGTTTTAAAAACACTCCTGTTATCAGGTGTTATAATATTTACGGAGCCACTTCTGTATATACTCCCTACCATTCGTTCCAGATTACGGTTCAGCGTGAATTTGTTACGTAGAGACTTAACTCTTGTAGTTTTAGCAGCAGAAGCTTTCCGCCTGACAGATTTCTTATCTGTTATTTCCACTTTCTGTTCCTGAACACTACTCTCTTTTGCCATAACTACCGGAAGTTTTATCTCACCAGTATCTGCACCCGGAACAATCATCCAGGAGTAGTATAATCCGAAGGTAACAAGAAACGCTGCCGCAACCTTCATAAAGGATCTCATAAATGGATTTTTATCTTTATTGTAACGACTTACAGTTTCATAGATATACTCTTCTTCAAGAGACGCAGGTGTATTTTCAGACTCTTCACTGAAAAAGAGACTGACATCCAGTATTTTATCTCTGCACTCTGCACACTCTTCAATATGCTTAAGTTCATCTTTATCAAAAAATGTTTCTCTGTCAAAAGCCAGAGCATCAACATACTCAGCAATACGGTTGTCACTTAAATGATTCTTCATTCTACCCCACCTCACTTTTAATTAATCCACTTTTCTTACCCTCAATCCCCCGATCTTTCTGGTAAAACAGGATTACTAAATCTTCAAAAACCCCGGTATTATAAACCTCAGCTTCATGATACTTATTAAGATGGGATATAACTTCTTTGATTTTAATGTCAATCCATTTTCTAAGAGTATCACTTTTACTTGGTTTTGATTCGTTATTGTTAACAGCTTCAGAAACAATTCCAAACATTTCTCTATCATTTATACATGAATAATCAGCCATAAAAAGATCCATATCTCTGTTGCTGCATGAATGATAACAGTTCATTACAGTCTGTCTGTTAACGGCTACTCTGTATTTGAGCTTCATAAACAGTTCAAACCTTGGAGCCGATTTTCCAAAAAGTTTAAAAATCATTCCCAGTTTTCTGATTTCCATCTCTACTGCCAGAGAAGCTGGGATCTCACCTTTACGGTTACCACAGCTCTCAACATCCTCAGGCATATAGTCAACGGAATTCAGTGGTTCATTACGATACTTTCTTAAAATATCGATATACACGTTCCGGACCACTACCATCAAATATGATGAAAACTGTCCTATGTTACTGAAACTGCCTTCATACCCTTTTTTTATCGCCTTTAATTTTCTTGATATAAGTACCTGCACTATTTCCTGAACGATATCTTCCACTTCAGTATTGTTATGATGCTTTCTGGCAACAAATTTGTGAATACAGTGCCTGTAAATAAGTGCGATATAACCTGGCCGCTCTGAAAGCAGAGCAGAAATAGAGAACGTATTCTCCAGCAGATTTTCCAGTTCAGTCTCATCCAGCCTTTCAGACATATTAGCCAGAAAGATTTTATTACTTTTAATCTCCTCCTGAAGAAAGGATTTCAATAACACATTCAGGTCAGGGAAAAAAGTTGGAGAGAACTTGTCTCCGGAGTATAACCGGGCAAATATACCACGTGCTTCTTCCAGATTCTCCTTCAGAATTCTTTTTTCTGATTTAAAAACCATTAGTTCCATGTATGTATATACTCTTCTACTTGATCATAATGGATATTTTTTTTCTCTTCAACAAAAAAAAACCGTTTGATATTATTTTTCCTTTGTACTATTGTATTGAAAATACAGTTGGAACAGAACATCAAATACAATTCGAGGATATTATGTTAAAGGAAAAAAATATTTCAGATCTTCCCGGAGCATTACTGACTACAGATAGCAAAGGGCACATTACCTTCTGCTCAGACTCACTCTTAAAACACCTCAGGTATAAATCACCGGATCAACTTAAAAACAGATCTCTTAAATTCCTTTTTGAAAAAGGTAAACTACCGGATATTAAGAGAGGCCTGAAATATTCTCATAATGAGAAAGGTTACAGAATAACAACTGCCAGATGTATAGCCGGAACCGGAGATACTGTTCCTATAGATTTTTTCATACCTGAAGTTAAGGGCAGCTGGTGGAAGAATCGACATATTTTCATACTTACAGGATCACCATTTTCCAATTTTGCCAGATCCAAAGAGCTTGTTTATGCCATATTCAATCAGGCAAGAAAGTCCCGGAACCTCCTGCAGCTTCTCCATTTTGTATATGCACAACTATCTGAACTCATAGATACAAAAAATTTCTATATAGCTCTTTATGATGAAAAAACCGATGAATACTCCTTTCCGGTATATCATGATGAATTTGATGAATATGAGTCCTGGACTCCCGTGAAGCTGCCTGCTTCTCTTACTGATTATGTCAGAAAAAGTAATAAACCACTGCTTATTACAGATCATAACAGAGATAGTATTATGAAACGTACAAAACTTAAATCACAGGGTACAAAATCCAGGCAGTGGATAGGAGTTCCTCTTAAAAACAGTAACAATAAAGCTGCAGGTATTATTGCTATACAGAGCTATGATAAGACAGATATATATACATATGAAGATATTGAGCTACTTGAGTTTGTAGCAGACAACATTGGAGCAACGATAGACAAAATCAGATCAGAAGAGGAGAACAAAAGACTTTACCTTATTGTTGAACAGAGTGAAGACCTGTTTGCAACGATAACGCCGGAAGGTGGCCTTAGATATATCAACGGAGCTGGTAGAAAGTTTATTGGAATAGACAATTTAAAAGAACTTAAAGGAAATTTTTTTGACAACTTTATGTCACCGGAAGAACAGGAGATTATGTTTGCCCAACTCAACTCTGAAGGTGTCTGGAAAGGCGAACTTATAATAACAAATAGCAGATCCGGTAAACAAATCAAAACCCTTGCAACAATTTCTGCAATAAAAGAGTCATCATCTCCATATCCGTACTTCTCAGTTACAATGAAAGATCTTACAGGGATAATCGCCAGTGAAGAGAAACGGAAATCTCTTGAAGAGCAACTGTTTCACGCAAGAAAAATGGAAGCCATAGGCACTCTGGCTGGTGGCATTGCTCACGATTTCAACAATATTCTGGGAGCTATAATAGGATTTGCTGAACTTGCATCAGAAAGTCCTCCAAACAGTCAGCTTACACCAGCCTATCTGGAAAAAATAATTAAAGCTTCTGAAAGAGCAAGAGACATGACAAAACAGATTCTTGCTTTCAGCAGAAAAACCAGAATAAAGCATCAACCGGTTAACATGGTTGATATAGTTAAAGAGACTATTAAACTACTAAAAAGCACTACTCCATCAAACATAAAATTCAGAACACGATTTAAAAAAGAGTATCCTTTTATTAAAGGTGACCCTGCACAAATGGTACAGGTTATTATTAATATCTGCACCAACGCTGCTCACTCAATGATAAAATCCGGTGGTATTGTGGGTATATCTTTAAAAGAGGAGCAGAGATCTGGCACTGAACGCTTACTGGAACTGAAAATAAAAGATTCAGGCGAAGGAATGGATCCTCAAACTCTCAGCAGGGTTTTTGAACCGTATTTCACAACAAAACCTCTTGGAGAAGGTACTGGTATGGGGCTGGCAGTTGTTCATGGAATTGTTCTGAATCATGACGGTCACATATCCATCGAATCTGTTCCAGGTGAAGGTACAGAAGTAAGAATTTTACTTCCATGCATCTCTGCAGGTAATATTGAACAGGCAGGAAAACGGTCTGTAATAAGTAAGAAAAATATAGGCCATATACTTCTTATTGAAGACGAAGAACTGCTTATAGATATAGTAAAACAACATCTTGAATCAGTTGGTTTTAAAGTAACAGCTTTTGAATCAGGTCGGGAAGCTCTGGTTTTCTTTGTTAATAACCGCAGAACAGTTGATCTTATCTTTACAGATCAGATGTTACCTGATATCAGCGGTACAGAAATAATAAGTGAAGCTGCAAAAATACATCCGGGAATCTCTTCAGTAATTACAACAGGCTATAACTCAATAATAAACGAAGATAATTTTGCAGATTTTGGTGCCAGTCGTTTTCTTATGAAACCTTTTAGCAAAAAAGAGTTACTTGATACAGTTCAACTTGCATTGAAAAAGTAGTGCAAGTGGAAATATAATAAAACTGAATCTGTCTCAATACTGTTGTAATCTTAATACCAGCCCTCAACACGGACCATCATAACCCCACACCGGGCTGTCACGGACAATACTTAAATATCATTATTAAGAGATGGAAACTGATAAAAGTTACTATGCTTCCCTACCAGCCACAGTAGCTCACTGTACTAACTGTGATCTCATTAAGATTAAGCTAAAATACAGCAGAAGGAATCTATTATATGATCTGATTTCATGTGAAGGCGGGTGTTTGTCTGTGTATGTGTTAACCGCCTTATTTAAAGTATTATGTACATTAACAGATATCAATCAAATATGACATAGCGAAGTTTACCCTCTATTGCAAAATATTGGTATATCTGTTAATTTTCATTCACACCTTAATGGAGGAAATATGTGCGGCGTAGTATCAATAGTATATAAAAAAAATAATAGTAATCTGGGCAAAACCGGCTCAGATCTTCTGAAAAAACTTGAATATCGCGGTTATGATTCAACTGGTGGAATGTTCATAAAACAGGATAGAAGTTATATTCTCAAAAAAAAAGTCGGAGCTCCCTCAAAGGTAACAGAAGAGCTTGAAATGGATAAAATGTCCGGCCGTAAATTCATTGGTCAGGTAAGATGGGCAACATATGGAGCTGTTACTGATGAAAATGCACAACCTCATACAGTAAAATGTAAAATCGAGGTTCTGGGTGCACATAACGGCAATATATCAAATACCGATTCCCTGAAAGAGTTTCTGATCTCTGAAGGTCACAAACCAGCCTCAGATAATGATGGTGAAATGCTTGTTCATCTGGTAGAACACTATTACCACAGATATCTCCCTGAATTTGATTCCTTAGATGAATCAGAGAGAATAAAGGCCTTCACAAAGGCAATCAGAAAAGCTGAAACCATAGCTGAGGGCAGTTATGCCGCCTGCATTACTGTTACAGATATAGAAGGAGTATTTGCAATTAAATCCGGCTCCTCACTTTATGCAGGCAAAGGCAGTGATGAAAACGGTGATTTCATTGTTGTAAGCTCAGATCTGACTTCTGTTCTTTCCAAAACAAGATTTCTTATTCCTCTTTCAGAAGGAGAAGGCTTATACTTTACAGATAACAGATGGGAAGTTTTCTCCCTTAAAGAAGAGAGAGCCTGGATACCGGACCTTACCAAATCCAGACTCAATATTTCAGACATATCCCTTGCTCCTAAATACCACTACTTTATGGAACAGGAGATACATACATCTGCATCGAATCTTGATAATATAATCAAATACTACTTTAACAAAGAGGAAGAGCTGGTTCCTTTTGGTGTTTTTGAAGAAGATCTTGATAGTTGCAGAAATATCCTCTACTCACTTCTTAAACTATACGATGTTTTTGATAAGAAGAGCCTGAAAAAAGAGTATACGAAAGTTGTAGAATCTGAAACATTCTGTAAGGTTTCAGACAGATTCAGAACTCTTAATATTCTCGGAGAAGAGGATCTGGTATCAGTAGGTTTTGTTTCTGAAGATGCTGCACTTCTTGAAGAACTTCTTGAAATAGATGAAAAGTACAGTCGTAACCTGTATATACTTGACAGAATGCTTCTCTGGAAAAAGAAGCGAATGATTATCCGGTTTAAAAACAGCCTTGCAAATCAGATTAAAAAGACCTCTGAAGATGGAGGCAGAATCTTTGCAGTGGCTTCCGGTACCTCATGTCATGCAGCTATGCTGGGTAGCTATTTCTTTAACAATCTCTCAGACATTTCGATTATACCTGCAAATCCGGGGACCTTCAGATCACAGTATATAAATTCAGTATCATCAAAAGATATGGTAATAGGAATATCCCAGTCAGGTGAAACAAAGGATCTGGTTGATATATATAACGAACTTAAAGAGAAATGTGGCAATGACTTCCCTCTTATATCCATTGTGAATAATGAGAACTCCACTCTGCCGCAGGAAAAATCCAGTTTCTATCTTCCTGTTATGTGTGGTCCTGAAATAGCTGTCGCTGCCACCAAGTCTTTTACCAGTCAGCTGGCTCTACTCTATATCATTGCATCAGAGATCAAAAATAATGAAGTTATTACATGTAAAATGCTTGAAAAGATAAGATACTATCTTAATTTCACCCTGAACAATGAAGAGAGTGGTATAGCTGAAGTAGCACTGAAACTGTTCCACAAACCAAGTATCCATATTCTGGGAACATCTCTTAAAGGGCTGTCAAAAGAAGGTGCTCTTAAAGTCAGGGAAGTTGTGCTCAATCATACAGAAGGCTACGACTCCGCTGAATTTAAACACGGTCCCAATACAATTCTTGGTAAAAACACCCTCTTCTCATTTCAGGATATGGAAGCTCTTCAGTTATCAATATTTGAGGCAATTGAAGAGGTAATAAATTCCGGTAAGAAGTTTTCAATGCAGGAGTATCTTGGACTGGTTAAGAATTTCAGATTAAAAACAATAGAAGATGAAGAGATAATATGCAGTAATGACGCTCTGAAGGATATTTTAGATATTTACCGAAAGAAAGTAGATATTGAGAACCATTTTTCCAACTATCCTCTGGTATTTATCTGCCCTCCCAATGAGAGAGACAAAAGAATTACAATAACTCAGATACATACTCATAAAATAAGAGGGGCTGACATTATTCTTATTGCTGAAAAAGATAAAGAGCTCAAAAAAGCTGTTGAAGGTAAACCTGCGAATAACGAAAACTATTTTTCAAAATATATTGAAATTCCTTTCACTGGTGATCGCAATATTTTTGTTTTTCAGGCTGCCGTAATACTTCAGATCCTGGCTCTCAAAATGTCTGTATCAAAGATGAAGTATCTTAACAGAAATAAGGTGGAACAGCACGGAGTACATCCTGATGTTCCTAAAAATGTAAGTAAATCGATTACAGTAGACTAATTAAATAAAGGGCAGTTCAAAACTGCCCGTTTCTCAATCTTCGTAGGCGTCTTCCAGCTTTTCTTTAAGTTTTTCCAGCTTATACTTTGGAACATAACTTTCGACAAAACCGCAATTGAGACAAACAAATGATCTCAGACGATATCCGTTAACCGTAAATACCCCCGAAGGTACAAAAACACTGCCCCCTGATCCCATATATCCATAACAGACAGTCTGGCTGCTGCATTTGGCACAGCGGGATTTTTCAAGTTCTTCCTTCCCATTCATACTACTCTCCTTAAATACACCGAACCTCGATGTAAATAATATAGCATACTGTTCAAAAAAATGGATAACTTTTACTTTTCAGACAGATTTTTTTTACCCACCCTGGCTTTTAAAAATGCCCTTATAGCTGCTATACGAAATCTGTATAGAGAATATGTAGCACCTGAAACAGCATCTACCTTGTTCAGATCCCCTCTATCAACCAGCATTTTCGCATATAAGGGATATACATCTGCCGGAGAAGCACCAGATCCTTTTTTCATCTTCATACAGTATTCTCTGTCTGTGGTTTTACCCTTACCGCTTCTCTTTAATTCATCGTAAGTAACAGATACTATTTTCCCTCTTTTTACTTTTATCTCAACAACGTGTCTGTATTTAAAATTATCATAAACAGATTCCCCTCTGAAAACACCATCCTTCAGATTCACTGCTAAAGTATCAATTCCATATTGCGTCAGAAAGTTCCTGTACTTCTCATCTACTTTTTTTACAGGATTCACTTCAATAAACCGCTCCAGCTTTTCAATATCCTCCAATATGGAGTTTCCAGCTCCCTTAAGTCCTGCCAGAACAGTAAACAGCAATACTCCTGAACATATTAATTTTAACATTCCACTCTCCTTTACAGATTCAACAATCAATATTACGAAAGCATATAGTTTAGGTTCACTACATACAGACTCCGGTAATTTGATTTTAAACAGGTACTTAGTTACTATATCAATGAAAATGGAGGTTAATATGAGTAAAACACTAAAATCCATAGGATATATTGAAACTCCTTATAAAAATATAAAAGATTGCCCACGGAATATAGACCTGAACGGGCCGGTTTGCAGACTGGTTATAGATAAAGAGTATGCAGAAGGAATAACCGGCCTGAAACAGGGGCAGAAAATAGTAATAATCTACTGGTTTGATGGAGTGGACAGAAATCTTATGATGCAGACATCAAAAAATTCCGGTGAACATAAAGGAGTCTTTGCCCTGAGATCTCCTAATCGTCCCAATCCTATCGGTGTTTCAGAGCTTTTCATTGAAGATCTTACAGAGAATACCATTACAGTAAAAGGCCTGGATTGCCTTAACAAAACCCCTCTTATTGATATAAAGCCATCAATGAAAGAGATTTAAAAAGATATACAACTAAACTATAAGTTTATATATTTTAAGCTCTTTCTGTAGTTTCTTAAGATCTATCGGTTTTGTTATAAATGCATTGGCGCCATTACGGTACAGGCTTTTTATTACCGTTCTGGGGTCATTCATACCGGAAACCATTATAATAGTTGTTTCATTAATACAGTCGACATTATTCTCTTTTTCCAGCTCTCTTATTCTACGTGTAGCTTCGAGTCCATTAAGCTGAGGCATAACTATATCCATACAGATAAGGTCATATCTCCAGTCAATTGTACCATCCATAGTCCTTCTGAAAATATCAACTGCCTCTTCACCACTTACAGCAACATCTATAAGAGCATACTGTGCAAGAAAGGTATTAAGAATGCTTCTGGATATAAAATCATCCTCTACAACAAGAAACCTCTTTCTTCTTCCATTCTCATTATGGACTTTTTCCTGTAAAGAGCTATCTTCCCTGCTGAGCCCAAGAACTTCTCCAAGTTTTCCAATGGTATCTTCCGAAGCCCTGTCGGGAGTCCGGCTTTCATCAAGAGCTTTAATCATAATCCCCAGTTCATCTTTAGCTTCCAGCAGAGCAGAAATCATCTTCTTATCAAGTTCAAGAACTCCATCTCTCAAACGCCCCAGCAACTCTTCACATAAATGAACCAGCTCAACAATGCTCTTCTGATTCAGAAATTCTGCATTTCTCTTAACTGTATAGAAAGCTCTGAAAATTCTATTCAGAAAATCTTTGTCACCATTCTTCTCAAATTCTATTAAATCGCTCTCTACATACTCAATAATTTCATCAGTTTCCAGAATAAACTCTGCAAGTAAGACTCTGGCCTCATCATTGGTTAAAGTATTAATAGCCATCTGTTCTCCTATCTATCTAGTGATGCAATAGTTTCTGGACTATTTCTACTTATTAAGTGCTGAAATTATAAAGTTCCCGAAAATCTATTTGAATATAGCGTTGGTTTTTACTTTTGTATTAGCAATAAGCTGCTTAAAATCCTGATTTGTTTTATTTATAACAGGCTCCAGAGATTCTCTGCCAATATCTTCAAGGTTATTTATATCGGGGTTTTCTACAATGATTCTCTTATTTTCACAGTACAGAGTATTTTCTGAATTTTCTTCCCATCTTCTGTTAAGAAGGATTTCCCATAAGCTGTGAGGTGTTTTATTGAGTTTAAAAGGAATTCTGTATATCGCTTCACTACTGTCTTTTTCAATATCGTCTTCTGCTATACCTACGATTTCTATAGCCTCATACTCAAAATCACTCATCACTTTCTCCTTAGCCAAACCCTCTTGTGAGGTAAAAATAGCATACATAAAGATTTATATCAATATGAATACAGGGTTCCCGTACTTTATAATGGATCGATTTTATAAAGGCACCTCTTCTATTCAGATACAGTAAGCTGCATCCACTTTACAGGTGATCCTCCATTTTCAAACCAGTCATTCCCTTCAGAAACCATGTCAAACTTCAGAAGATACTCACCTGGTTTCTCAAGTGCAGGTAATTCGATAACTATCTTATCTTTCTTTTTCCCCTGTATATCGCTGTTCAGAAATGCTCTCGCATAGTTAAGGTTCAACATGTTTCCTTCAGAGTCATGTAGTTGAGCACCCAATCTTACCCAGCGTCTGCCGGAACTTGTGGCTTTAAGCCATAAGGCTCCTCCCCTGTTCTTTACTTTCACCTTAACAGAACCACTTTCACCTGCTTTCATTGTATATTTTCTGGTAGGTAATTTGATATCCGCTGTAAATCTTCTACTTTTAATAGCATTACCAATCTGACTGGTATCCCAGATCTCATAATATATCTCTCTCCAGCTTTCAGTTTCGGGCTGGTACAAATCAGATTTAGCATCTTCAGGATGATCAGTAATCTCCCAGGTGAACCTGTCCACTCCAATTCTGTCTGCAAGTTTTACAGCTTTTTTCATCTGTGCACCGGACTCATTCCATTTAAAAATTATGTATCTCCAGTTAATGAAGGGAACTTCCCTTCCATTCTCATCTCTTTTTTTTACAAGATATGCCAGAAGATCAACTGCTTTATTGAAATCCCCACCACATCTGTATTTCTCATAAGTCTCCTGATCAGCACCATCCAGTGAAAAAGTTATCTCATCCACTCCTGCTTTTACAAGCCTCTCAATCTTATGTTCATTCAGCATAAGACCGTTAGTGCTGATATACAGATAAATGTGGGGAAACTTTTCTTTAAGATACTCAACCATATCAACAGCTTCGGGGTTCACAAAAGGATCTCCATAGTTAAAGAGATCAACTCTTATAAGTTTATTACCGGTTTCATCCACTATTTTCCTGAAATCCTCCAACCCCATAGTCGCTTTGTCTCTGGTTGAGACGATATCTGAATTTCCACCACAAACAGCTTTATAACATGAAAGATTGCAGAGTACTGTTGGCTCAATGAAAAGCCTTGGTAATACTTCCAGTACCTCCGGCTTCTCTTCAATTTTCGTATTTTCATCTATATATGTCTTAATACCGCACTTCTCACAGAAAGGACTATATCCATTATTAAGTCCACGTCTTATCTCTCTTACTTTGTCAGAGTTCCATATATCGTATAATTCCTGCTCCTTAATATTACCCAGAGGTCTCTCACCATTAGGGTCTGCACATCCACAGACAACTTTTCCGTCACTAAGTACAACCAGAAGATCAAATACCCAGCTACAGGTGAATCGTTTTCTATTCTCCATAATTAACAGCCTCCGTACCTCTGCTAATAGTAGAAAAGTTTACTATTCAAGTCAATGGAGTATTTTTTTAATATGAAAGGTGGAAAAAGAACAATATTTGCAAAAGAATAGTATCAGCAGGAGATAATAGATCTGGAGCAGATTACATGAGCCGAAGAACTGCCTGAAGGCTTATTAAAAAAGGTAAAAACTGTAACCCATCTTTATTTTGATTTCGAAGAGAACCATCTGAAATATATGAACTCCCATCTGATTATAGAGAAGGATATTGAACATAAGAGATTTACAACAACTACAGTTTTACTACAAAAATTTCTTAATAAATACAGATAATCCCGACAGGTTGAAAAAAAAAGTCAGGAATAAGATAATCAGGTTTAAGACCTTACAATTTTGTTTTGTTTAACCGGCAGCCAGAACCTGTGAGGATGAAATGAGAGTTATTATATGCTTGATTTACCTGTTTTCTATATGCTTATCAGCTCAATCTGAAAGTTTTATAAAAGAGTTTAATAAATTATTAAGTAGTGATGAACCTGAAAAAGCAGAAGAGCTTCTATTAAGGTTAAAGGAAAATTCTCCTGAACTACCACTTAATAACTACCATGCAACTCTTGGAGAATCATTTTTCAGAAACCACCTTTTTAAGAAATCCCTTAAGCACTATCGCTTATCAGGTAATCTCAAGTTAAACAAAAGAATCTACTATTATCACAAAGCTGAAGAAACTCCCGGAATCAGTTCAGGATATATCAGCAGCAAGAGACAATATCTTCGTAAATCCCGCATCGATGAGCTAAGAGCCAGATATTTCAGAACTTTTCTGAACAATGTTGATCTTATAAATGAGAGTTTTAAAATCTATCGTCGGATAATGCTTCTTCGATTTAAAGGTTTTATGATGAAAATGAGACCAGACAGAGCAGAGAAATATATAATCGCCAATCTCGAATATATACACTATAATCTAAAAAAACTCATGTACTATAAGCTTGGTAAAGCCTATCTGAGATCCTATCAATTCAGAGATTACGACAAGGCATTCAAATATATAAATTTATCAGGTAATATATTACACCACCCTCAGCTTAACAGTTATCATAAGGGCATGCAGTATTTCAGATCAGGGGATTTTAAAAGTGCATACCAGTTATTTCTTAAAAGTAAACTACGACACCTTGTAGCCCGTACACTTACTCTTCTTGCATCGAAAGACAGGAAATGTGGTAAATCTTTAAGTGCAGAGAAGAAATACCGTAAAGCTCTCACTCTCTACAATAGTAATCTTTTTACAACAGACACTCCCTGGGAACCAGAAGATACATCCCTAAGAATAACCTGCATAAACTTTATCCGTAATGCTGAAAAGAGAGCCGGTAGAGATAAACTACTAAAAAAAATCCTGTCTGAAAGTGGTAATTACAGCAGAACCCTTAATAATTATGCAATCTACTACTACTGTAAAGAGCTTGTATCTGAACAGGTACAATACAAATCTTTAATATCAGATCAACAGCGTACTCTGTTTTTATCCGACGAAAAAAAAAGAATCGATTTCTCAAGAAACAGAAAGCAGAATGTGGTTTTTGACTATCAGATTATTAAAGAGAGAGATAAAATAAAAGAAAATCGTACTATTTTTATTCCCAGGAACAGAAAAAAGAAAAAGAAATGGTCCCCTCACACTATTACTGTACAGAACTACTTTTATGGACCTGTTGGCCTGTTTCATCCCTCTATGCAGGATCTTTACTACTATGAGCTTATTCCATCACCAGAAGATATGAAAGATAGCTGGATTGTGGATGTTACCCCCATGCACCCTGATGAAGTAAACCCGCAGAACGGGAAAAAATTCCTCTATGGCAGAGTATGGATAGATAAACAGGACTACTCAATCAGCAAAGTTGCCTGGATACCACGTCACAGCCGGAGAACAAGGGTTTTCACTAATATAGCCAATATGCTGGAGCGTAATAGCGAGATAAGTTTTGTAACCTGTTTTGATTTTAAGAAAGGAGTACTCAGATACCCTTCATCAGGTATATATTCGGAATACTTCAAAGATCACAGAGATATAAAAGAGAGGTTTTCACAGCTTAACATAAAATTCACTGATTACCGCTTTTTCAATACAGCTACAAGAATTGAAAAGGAACAACTATACAGAAAAAATTAATTTAAAGGTAAAAAAGTTGACTACACTAAATACAGACTCTTTAATATTGCTACAGATATAAGAAAAGAGGAGCTGCAGGATTAATTTTAAAAATAGAGAGAAAAAAGTGTTGCAAAAAAAAACAGAATATCAGATAATCTATTTAACGTCCTTACAATTTTGTTTTGCTTAACCGGCAGATAAAAACTGCGAGGATAGAATGAGATTTGTTATCATCTGTGTAATTTCTCTTCTTTCAATAAGTGCTTATGCGCAATCTGATTTTTTTGAAAGAGAGTTTAATCAGTTGTTAAATAGTGATGAACCTGAACAGGCAGAAGCACTTCTGAACCAGTTAAAAGAAAAACTACCGGATAAGAAATTCAGAAACTATCACAAAATGCTTGGGCAATCCTTTCTTAGAAACTATCTTTATGACAAATCACTGCAACACTTCAGGCTTTCAGAACAACTTAAATCAAACAAACACATCCACTATTATCATAAAGCCATTAGTACTGCTGACCTCTCCCCTGAATCAATACTGCAGAGAGAAGTTTATCTTCGGAAAACGAAAATCAAAGAGCTTCAGGCCCGATATATGAGAACCTTTCTGAATGATCCTGACAAACTGAACGATAGCTTCAGAATATATAATAAGATAATGGCTGTCAGATTCAGGGAATTTACTTACAGACAAAGGCCGGACAGAGCGGAAAAATATATTCTGAATAATCTGGAATATCTGAATGAAACCGGAAAACAGAATATCTGCCATCTTCTGGGCAGAGCTTTCATGAAATCCTATAAATTCAGAAATTATGAGAAGGCTCTTAAGTACATAACATTGTCAGGGCGTAAAGGTGATTATCCTGAACTCATGAAGTATGAACTTGGAATGGAGCTATATAAGAATCGTAATTACAGCGAAGCATATAGTCAATTCAGCGAAGGAGGCTACAGACACCTGGCAGCAAGAATGCTTGTAATACTTGCAAAAGAGGCTGAAAAGTCAGGAGACATTTCCACTGCTAACAGTAGATACAGTAAAGCTCTTAAACTCTACAATGCTATTTTGTTCACAGTTGACACGCCATGGGAATCTGAAGATACCTGGAAGAGGGTTTCCTGTATAAATTTCATAAAGTATCAGAACAAAAAAAATGGCAATAATAAACTACTGAATAAAATTCTGAAAGGAGCCGGAAACTACTGCAAAACCCTGAATAACTATGCTATCTACTATTTCTGTCAGGAACACATTTCTGAACTTATCAGATACAGATCGATAAAATCTGCCAGAAAAAGAATAAAAGCTCTTTCCAGAGAGCATAAGAAAACCCGATTTTCAAGAAACAGAAAAATTAAAGTAATTTTTGACTATCAGATTCTGAAAGATAAAAAAGGGGTAAAAGAGAATCGTGCCCCTGCTAAGAAAAAAAACAGAGAAGAAGTTGAAGAGTTTGTTAGATGGTACCCCCATACTATTGAAGTGAGAAACTACTTTTATGGCCCTGTTGGCCTTTTTCACCCTGACATGCAGAACCACTACTACTACAGTATTGCAGAGGAATCTTACGATATAAACGGATGTGATACCTGGGTTCTTGATGTTGTTCCGGTTAAGCCGGATCAGATGAATCCTGTTACAGAAAGGAAGCTTATGTACGGCAGAGTATGGATAGATAAATCAGACTACTCAACAGTCAGAATATCCTGGATACCAAGACATAACAAGAGATCAAAAGTTTTTATAAAGCTTGCCAATATTCTGGAACAGAAAAGCAGGATAGATCTGATAACAGATTTTGGTTTTAAAAAAGGAGCTTTAAGATACCCATCTTCCGGTAGTTACAAAGAGTATTTTATTAACAATCATAACTCTCCTGAAGAGTTTGCATCTCTAAAAATAGATTACATAAATTACAGATTTTTCAATACCGCCACTAGTATAGAAGAGACAACTTTATATGAATAGAAAAGAGGTTTAAATGAAGTTTTTACTACTAATCATCAATCTGATAATCTCAGTATCTTTTGTTTATGGAAACCAGTTTTTCCCCCAACAATTCAGGTTTTTTATTAAAAACAACTACCCCGAAATGGCTGATAAACTACTGGCCAGCCAGAAAAACAAGTTAAAACCTGGTCAACTTAAAACTATCCATACAATACTTGCTGAGTCCTATTTTAAAAATGCAGCATTTGATAAAGCTCTTCATTACTATAAGTTATCCGGTAATCTTGAAAAAAGCAGGGATCTGGCAATATACAACAGAGCAGTAACAGCACCTTCATTTATGAAACTTAAATATATAAAAAAGTGTAAAACCCATGAATTAGTTGCCAGAGTATACCTGAGCCTTCCTGAAGATCCTTCAAACATAAAATATGCACACAAACTGTATAAAAAAGTTGTTCCCACCAGATTAAAAAAATGGTTTAAAACAAATAATATTCTCAGAGCAGAACTCTATGTACTTGAGAATATTAAATATATGCCCGAAGATCTGCAGAAAGAGTGCTTCAAAGATCTGGGTATAAAATTCTTCAGATCTTTTAAGTTCAGAGATTATGAGAGAGCTGAGAACTATCTGAGAAGGTCTGATTCACTTGGAGAGGCACCTTCCCTGAGAGATTATCGTAAAGGAAGAGAGTTATACGATAAAGAGGATTATAAAACTGCACTTAATTCCTATAAAAAAGGGGGATTTAAATTACTTGAAGCTGATGTTTGCAGAATCCTTGCTATACAATCAGCTGTTAAAGGTAAAAACAGAGAAGCCGAAGCTTATCTGAAGAGAGCTCTTAATATCTACCGCACAACTCTCATGACCATAGATACCGCATGGATACGCAAACATAATAAGAGCCGCCTTGACTGTATCAGGTTATTGAAACAACTTGATAAGAGTAGTGAAGAGAAGAGAAAAGATGAGGTTCTGAAAAAAGTCCTGAAAGGAGCTTCATTATACTGCAAAACCCTTGATGAGTATGCAATTTACTACTACTGTAAAGAGAGAGTTCATGAATCTGTGGAGATTGAATTTCTTTACGAGCAGAGACTTTTCAGCGTAATAGACTATATAAAACCTCCTGTTAATTTTTACGGAGACGTTCAAATCAAAAATATTCTAACCACAAAATATTATGACTATCAGATAATAAAAGAGGATGGAACTATTAAAGAGAGTAGAAAATATCTTGGAAGATTAAAGCTCAAACATCCAGACAGGTGGTATACCAGAACAATCGTAATCGATAACTTTTTCTATGGCCCTATAGGCCTTCTGCATAAAAAGATGCAGCATCTTTTTAATTACACTCTTCTAAAAGAGAATGGGAAAGCCCTGAAACGTAATGCCTGGGTTATATCTGCAATTCCTTTAAATCCTGGCATCAGATCTGAAAAAAACGGTAAAGCTCTTATGTTCGGAAAGATCTGGATCGACAAAGAAGACTTTTCAATACTGAAAATAGAGTGGTCTCCAAGATACGACACCAGAGCAGAACTGGTCAACTTTATAGCACAACACCTGAACCATAAACCTGTTGCAACCTTTACCTCTGAATTCAAGATCAAAAAAGGAGCACTGAGATATCCTTCAGCCGGGCTTTATGAAGAGTTTTTTATAACTAAAAAAGGTACCAGAATAGGATATGCCAGATTAAAAGTTGATTACATTAAGTACAGATTCTTCAATACTGCTGCCTCAATAGAGAAAGAGAATATTTAAGCTGAAACTTCTGACACTGATTATCAGCTTTAGCTTATCAACAACTATCATCTGTGGCACTCCCACATTTAACAAGAGTTAAATTCACAGTTTCTCAAATGTAAAGGTAAAGTCTCTGAAATACAGATTTTTTTAACAAAGCAACAAAATTTCCAAAGCAGATACACAGGAAAGATAGAAATTACACATAAAAATATGTATATGGAGACTTAATGAGAGCTATTTATTGATTTTAGTGAAATTTATTTCCGCCTCTGCTAAACTTGGATCTGGTCTTAAAGAGTTGATAAATAATAATTGAGGTATGAAAATGAAGAAACTATTTCCTTACATCATCTTTCTCATCATGGCGGGTTCACTGGCGGGTGACAACAACACAACTTTCAGATTTCACAAATTTATTAAAGAACATAAACCCGAAAAAGCAGAACTGCTACTAAACAAAGAGGGGCATAATTTAAATAAAACTACACTGAAAAAACTTAGAACAAAACTTGCGGAGTCCTATTTTCAGAACCTTATATATGACAAGTCAGTTGAACAGTATCTTAAAGCCGGGTGTATTGAAAATAATGAGGCTATGTACTGGCTGCATAAAGCAATTTCTGATGATTCCCCAGAAGAGAAAGTTCAGAAGAAACATCTGAAAAAAACCGGTATAAAAGAACTTATTTTAAGACACAATCCTGATAAACAGGAGCAGTTTATTAAAAAAATAAAAGAGAATATATCCATATTTATGTTCAGAAATCTTCTTCCCAGAGCCGAACAATATATGAATGCAAACAGAAAATATCTACCGGAAAACACATACAAAGAGTTCTGCTATTTTATTGGCAGAGCCTATCTCAATTCAACAGTTTTCAGAAACTACAGAAAAGCTATTCAGTATATCTCTCAGGCAGATAAACTGGCAGAACATAAAGCTCTTCTTTTTTATAAAGATGCCAGAACAGCTTACAGATCAGGTAAATACAGAAAAGCTCTGGAACTATTTAAGAAGAGTGGATTTTCAGATCTTATTGCATGGATGAGTGGACAACTCGCCGATAAGTGTAGAAAAAATGGTAGAAGATCTGAAGCAAAAGAGCTCTATAAAATGAGTATAAATACATATAACACCATGCTTCTATCTTTAACCGAACCATGGAATCCGGTAATCAACGAAGATCGTTTAAGATGTAATATGGCTCTTCTGGAGTTTAAAAAAAGCAGTAAAGAGTTTAAACAGGATGCCCACATGGAAAAGATTCTTGAAGGCTGTGGGAGGTATTGCAAAACTCTTGATGAGTTTGCCATCTTCTACTACTGCAAGGAATCTGTTATAGAAAACATCAAATATCCCATGCTGAAGGTTATAGGAGAGCTGTTGTCAGATCTTATAGACAACTTTGCCTCAGTTAATTTCGCAAAGAACCTGCATAAGCCTCTACTCTACGATTATCAGATAATTAAAGAGAATAAGAAAGTTACTGAAACCAGGAAAGCTCTTACCGTAAGATCCCGGTCAAAAGATAATCTCTGGAATACTGAAACAGTTGCAGTAAAAAACTACTTTTATGGCCCCGTAGGGCTATTTCATAAGAATATGCAGCGGTTTTACACCTACTCGCTCAATAAACCTATGGAAAACTCCGATTTCTGGGTAATAGATGTTATTCCCCACAACCCGGGGGAACTAAATAGCCATACAGGTAGCATACTAAATTATGGTAAAGCCTGGGTGTCAAAATCAGACTACTCTGTTCAAAAAATAGTCTGGGCACCCAAATTCAGCAAAAGAACAGCACTGTTGAGAGGCATTGCCTCCCTGATGGGTTGCACTTCATCAATAGAATCCTCAACAGAGTTTGGTACAATCAACGGAGTATTAAGATATCCTTCAAAAGGATTATATAAAGAGATCTTTATCTCTCCTTCAGGCAGAAAAAAGGAGTTCAGTTCTGTGGAAACGAAATTTTATAAGTATAGATTTTTCAATACTGCAGCAAGTATACAAAAGGAAGAGAGCAGTTTGTAAACCCCCTTGACACAGCTTTAAAGCAGCAGTTAAAAAAGAGATACAATCTGAGGCAGTCAGAAAAAAGAGAAGGAGATGTTAGCCAAAAGAACCAGTATCTGAAAATTTATTTTGAAAAAAATTCAAAACTCTGAAATAATATAAGCAACGGTTTTATTTGATTGGAAAATTTATGTGAGGGCATTATGAAAACTTATCACTTTATTTTCCTTTTTTTTACTATTTCATCACTACTTGTCGGTGGGTCAGGTACTGTTGATCTGGAATTTGATACCTACATCAGCGGTAATCAACCGGAAAGTGCAGAAAAACTTCTGAGCAACAATGCTAATACTATCGGCAAAGAGAAACTTGCAGAAATGAGAGCTATACTGGCGGAATGCTACTATAAAAACGGTCTCTTTGCTAAGTCTCTTGAACTTTACAGATTATCAGGAAAAATTAAGAAAAACAGAAAAATCTACTACTATCACAAAGCCATGAAAGAAGCAGCAATCTCTTCTTCAAAAAAAATGAAATTTCTGAAAAAAACCGGAATTAAAGAGCTGGTTGCGCGCTTTATAATTGATTCATCCAGAAAGAGAAGGTTCGGGCAGGAAACCGCTGACCTCGATACAGGCATTGATATGCTGGACAGAGCAATGGCTAAACGTTTCACTGATTTTATAATGAAAAGACGCCCCGACAGAGCAGAAATATATATGAACAGTAACCTCTCTTATATGACACCATCTATAAAAGAGAAGATGTTCTACCGAATGGGGAAAGCATGGTTAACGTCATTTGATTACAGAAATTACGATAAAGCTATAAAATATCTTTCAGTAATAGATAAAGCAGATAACTTCCCCACTCTGAAAAGTTATCAACGGGGTATGGAGTTTTATAAAAAAAATATGGTTACAGAGGCTCTGAAGCAGTTTAAGAAAGGAAATCTGGGAAGACTTGCTGCATGGATGCATGGAATCATTGCAGAAAAGCATAGAGCTAAAGGTGATGTTCCCAAAGCTAAAGAACACTATAAGAAAGCTCTGGATATTTATCGCAGAGCTCTTTTAACAATAGATACTCCCTGGAGTAGAAAGGATAATCTCAGAAGACTTAAGTTTCACAAAGAGCTAACCAGATGTATAAAAGATAGAAGAGAACAGGAAGAAAAGAACCTTTTAGACAGAATTCTGAAAGGCAGCGGAGCCTACTGCAGAACTCTGGATGAGTATTCGATATACTACTATTGTAAAGAGAAGGTTCATGAACTTGTAAGATATAAGTTGTTGAATCCTGTGAAGAATCTGCTTCCAGCGATGAATTTTTCATCAGGTAAAATAGATTATAGCAGAAATTATGGGAACAAGCTGGTTTTTGATTACCAGATAGTAAAGGAAAACGGTAAAATTGAAGAGGCAAGAGTTCCTCTACGGGGAGTTCGGGGTAATAATGGCAGACTGTCTATTCAATCTCTCTATATAACCAACTTCTTTCATGGCCCTGTAGGCATACTCCATCCTGACATGCAGCATCTGTATCACTACAGGATTCATAAAAAAGATGACACAGTTGGAGATACTCAGGCCTGGGTTCTGGATGTAATTCCTGTATCACCGGGAATAGTAAGACATGAAACCAATACAATACTTCTTTACGGAAGAGTATGGATAGATAAAAGAGACTACTCAATAATAAGAGTTTCCTGGGTTCCCAGGTTTAATAAAAGAACAAAAATCCTTCAGGATATTTCCTCTCTTTTAAGATACAAAGTCGGTGCAGATTTCATAACAGATTTTACAATACGGAAAGGTGCTCTGAGATACCCATCTCTTGGACGGTATTGCGAATATTTTATTGACAATGAAGGCATAAGACGAAACTTTACAGACCTTAATATTGAGTTCTCAGATTACAAGTACTTCAATACAGCTGCTGAGATTAATAAAGAGAGTTTAGTAAAGTAGCTGCAACAGATAAAAGTACCCTTAGTGGTTAATTCCCTGTACTCCGGCACAAGCTCTATGAGATGTTTTTAATCGTTAAAAGGATAAGCACTGCATAACGTAGTGCTTTACCTGTTGATACCAGTAGCAGGAAATGACTGAGTCTGATCCTGAATATTCCGGCAACAACAGTTAATGGATCACCAATAACCGGCATCCAGGCCAGCAGAAGAGAAGGTTTACCCCATTTTTTATAGAAAACTTCAGCTCTTTTAAGTTTAACTGAATCGGGCTTAAAATATTTCCTGAAAATAAAATTCCCCCCATAACTCCCAACATAGTAGTTAACAACAGATCCCAGAATATTGCCTGTTGCAGCAGAAATAAATACAACTGAAGGGCTGCTTCCTGCAACAATCATCATAACCACAAATACCTCTGAACCCAGAGGTATAAGGGTTGCTGCAAGAAAACTAATCAGAAACAGCCCTGCATATCCATATTGTATAACCAGCTCTTCAACCATGCGATCAGCTGATTATAGATTAAAATTATTGCTATTCAAAGTTTTTACCTTTATGCCATAACTCTTTAAGATCATATTTTAATCCTCTGCATACATAAACAGGAAGGTTGGTTTCATAAGGCATCGCATAAATACAGTTTACAAGACCTTTTCTCTCAACTTTCTCAAACTGCTCTTCAATATGCTTTCTGTTTTTAGTAAGAATAATGAAGGTTTCATATCCTTTATCAAACTGCTCCTGTCCCCATAGCCAGTAGTTATTATGAGTTGATAAAACATCAGGCAGAGGATATTTCCTGCTGTAGTACTCCAGAGAAGCAGCTTCACCATAATTTCCTGCAACAATCACGCTCCTCTTCTGCTCCTCCTCAGATAAAGATTTATAAACAATGGAGACAGTTTCAGCCATATTCTCCCAGCCCATTCTGTCAGCAAAATGCTGAGGCAGATCCCCCATATCTTTTCCTTCATCAGAATTTGTTTCAGCTCCCATTATTCTTGAAAACTCAACATATGCATCCGGCGGAAGCAGAGGAAGAGCAAAGGGAGTGAAAATGAAGCTTACGAATCCCAGAACAACTATGTATAAAGTCATAATGTGTCTCCGAAAACCTCTTTTAAGAAGATTTACAATAAAAACAGCTCCTGCAGCAAAAAGTACGGGGTATGCAGGACTGAGGTATTCTGCTTTACTGTGGCCGTTAATCAGTAATATAGCAACTACAGTTACAACTGCAGCACCAATAGCTCTGAACTCTTTCTTACTAAACAGAAAATATAAGCCTGCAATGGCAATCAGTACAGTTAACGGCCCCATCATCATAATCTGCCCTGACAGAAAAGTCATGGGAGACAGACCAGCATATTTATGTTCTGACGCATTTCTGATGAACTCCAGATGTGGTAATTTATTCATAAGATTCCATACAACAAAAGGTGAGAACATTACAAGTGCGGTAGTAGCAGAAAACCATGGCCAGGGAGTCTTTAACTCCTCTCTCTTTCCATAAATAAGAAAACCCACAGCAAATCCAGCTGCCCAGAAGCCCATTCCGATTTTATTAAGAAGCCCAAGGCCGACAACTACTCCAAGCCATATCCAGCTTCTGCTACTGCTTTTCTCCATAATATTCATAAATAGAAGTGCCGCAACACTCCAGAGAAGGATATCTATTGCATTCATTGAAAAGAAGTTAAACATACCCGATAGCACCATAGAACCCATAAAAGCTATAGATGCTGTAACAATTGCCTTTGTACCTCCACCAAATCTCTTTACAAGAAGCCCTGTAATAAAAAGAGTTGCTGCTCCTGCAATAGCAGGAATAAGTCTGATTGCAAAGAGGGAATCTCCAAAAAGAAGGGTATTAAATTTCAGAATAAAGACTGAAAGAGGAGGATGATCAACAAACCCTGCTGCCAGTCTTTCAGCACAGGCGAGATAGTAGAACTCATCTCTGAATATTCCATAAGAAAGAAAGAAGTTCATTGTAAAATGAACCAGAAGTTTAAAAAGTGAGAAGCCAATAAGAACTCTCTTCTCATTTGCTGTTAATCTGTAATTTTCATGTGTCATGGTGTTAATACGCTCCCTAAGGTATCATGTTCCACCATTATAGCGATAAAAAAAACAAATTACCAGTGGTAATTTAAAAAATCTTCCGGCATCTTACCCTGCCGGAAGACTTATATATAAAAACAAAATATCAGAAACCTGAATTATGGTTTTTCTGCAGCTACAATATAACTACTTTTCCCCTCTATACAACCTATTTCAATAATATTTTCAAGTCCCGCATTCTTCATAGCTTTAATAACTCTTTCAGGTTTTAGAAAATGTGTTTCATAGCCCATAAGCCCGGTAACGAACTCCTTTGCCTTACCATAAACAGCATCTTTACCTCTTTTTTCACCCATCCCCTGTACTACAAACCAGCCACCTGATTTCAGAGAAGCCCCTATCCTGCGGATTACTTCCTCAAGCTCTGCAGAGCATACATGAAGCACGTGAGAAGCCAGTATAAGATCAAAAGTATCCAAAGCCAGATTATCCCGGGCCACATCAAACCCTTTGAGGGAAACCCTTCTATTATCAATAAACTCTTCACTATTCTCCTCAATCAGGGAGACCACAGGAGGCAGATCAGCCACAACTGCAACCATTGCCGGATTCTGCTTAAGTATTTCCATTGAGTAAGTGCAGTGATTACCACCAATATCGCACATGATTTCCCACTCACCAAATCCTGGCAGAGATGTTACAAGTTCCACAGTATCCTGCAAATCCCCTCTTTTTGAATATTGAGCCATTGCTCTCAGAAAGCCTCCATTAAGCTTATGCTTCTCTCTGTAATGTTCACTCCCGTTTTCCGCCACAAGCAGAGTTCCCATTTTCTCTGATACAGATTGATTCATTCTGTAATGCATATCAAGAATATCCCCCTGATAAAATGGAGATGACGAAACAAGAAACTCATCTGCCAGATGAGTATTTTTATATACTTCACCTCTCCTCTCAAGTAACCCCAGCTCTTCTATAAGATCCAGCAGTTTTCCCATTGCCCTTGCTGAAAAACCAGTTCTGCGAACCAGATCTGCCTTACCTGTATCAACTACTGTATAATCAAATAGTTTAGCTCTTACTGACTCTACAAGCGCAGCAGTAACTATTACATCAAGCAGGCGGTTCTCTGTAGATTCAAAATTTAACTCAGGTCTTCTATTAAACATAATTACTCCTTTAAATACTATATCTGACACCAAGATAGATATTGGTGTTATTCTTCAGCTGACCAAAAAAAGTATAATTCTCAGCCCCAATAAAAATGTTTGCTCCAAGTTTAACAAAAAGATTGTCACTGTATTTGTAACTCATATATGGGCGAAGATATGCATCCCTGTCTGAAGGCGAGTAGTATCCTCCCAGCCCCAGCTCATATGTCTGGTTAGAAAGCAGGCCGGTAAACTGGAAAGTTATTACATGCCTCAGTTCATCCCTTTTTACACCATTCCCGGAGGTTAGGAGATAGTTATCATAATCCAGTTTATACTCCCCATAATACTGTAGACTAATATTGAAGTCCCTGATAAGTTCCTGCTGATAACCTACGACATAGCGTATTTCGGAGTTTCTTACCAGAGGATTGCTGCCGGTGGAATCTTCTTTTGAATTATAAAATCCCACCTCAATATTACCAATACCTTTACCAACAGGAGTTCTCAGACTTATACCATAAACTTCAAGAGCCGGAAAAAGGGCAACACCATCTTCGGTTTCACCCGCCGGGTTCTTCCAGTATCCCCAGTAACCATAAAAGGCGAGTTCACTGCGTCCTATAGTTCTATATATCCTTAAAGCTATCTCATCATCTGAAAAAAACCTGTCGGGTTTTCTATCTACAATCTGTCTGCTGATTCCACCATAACCAGATTCCCTGCTATTCCAGTAAGACAGATACTCTCCTGTAACAAACCGGTCAGAATTAAACTTAGGAGTATAAACAATATCCACACTGGCACATGAAAAAAACAGACTCAGTTTCAAAGAATCTGAAGGAGCCTTAAGATATTCTGGTTCCCGTCCAAGATAGTAGGACTGCCAGTCCTTTGGAAACAGATCATTTATAAACACCAGATCCCCTGTACCCCAGGACAGAGCCTGTCTCCCCAGCTTCAGATCTGCAAACTCTGCAACTCTGAAAAAGAGCCAGGCTTCACGGGTATCATAGATAACAGATTCCTTAACAATATCTCCATAGAGATCTCCTTTGTATTTAATGCAGATACCACGCCAGTCTGCTGAACACTCATACTGAAGACGTAGCTCTCCTACAGAGACCCCCTTTGCCATACTATCCTGCTGAAGTCTCATACCTCCTCTTAATTCAACAAATCCGTGCTGCTCTATAACCGGATTGTTACCCGACTCTTCTGCATATGTACCTGCACCTGTCAAAAGAATAAATAGCAATACAGGAAACAAATCCGTTAATCTTACACTCATTTCAGCGTATTACCTCACCAGGAGGTCTCCTCAGATATCTTTCTGTAAAATATTTCTCTTTAACCCCTACATTATATTTTACCCGGGAGAACCTCATCTCCGTTCTACTTCCGGTTTCATGATTAACAGCTGATGAATGTACTACTGTGGGATACTTAACTCTCTTTCCTTTTACAAACCCTGCAATTTCTTCAACCTCTTCCACAGTTATTGTTCTGGCAAGCCTTCCGCCTCTCTTAAAATACTCAATTTTTCTTGTTATAAAACTCTGACGATCCACAGTTGCCAGATAGTATTCAAATTCCACTTTTTCCGGCTTTAAAGGAGTATTTTTTATAATGTATACCTCATCTCTTACCTCAAGAATTTCATGTCTGTCTTCCAGAGGGTGCCGTCCGGAGATATCTTCGTACAGAAAATCAGAACCTGCAAAACTTGTTCTTTTATCCCCTGCTGCAATACGCTTCACAAGATCCAGACCAGGCATATATAGCCAGCGATCATCCTCTTTTCCAATACTTCCATATTTATGAACCATAAAAACCATTCTTCTTACATCTGAAGGTTCTCTGAAATATGCGTAGTACTTCTGAGCTCCATCTTTACCATCACAGTTCATTCTCAGAATATTGACAACTCTCTTTCTCTTCAAACCGTTAGAATCTGTAATCTCCAGATTGAGACGCCCTTTGCAGTCAATCCCCTGATAGAGAGCCATATGGTTGGCTCTATCTATTATCTCCTTTACATCTGCTTTGCTACTATTTCCGCTACTACCATAAGATGAAAACAGTGCCACATTAAACAGAACTATAAAAATTAAAAATGATCTCATTTTTTCCTCCTGAAAAAACCCCTGAACCAGAAATTTTCAAAAACCTTTAATATAGCCGGAAGTACCAGAAGAGTTATCAACCCTGATACTGTAAGAATTGCAAACAACATAAGCCCCGTTGTTTTATATGGCACCAGTGGAGCCAGAAGCAGAGGCAGAAAACCGACTGCAATGACAATAACATTTCTGCTTATAGCCCTTCCGGGTTCATTAAACATTACCTCTCTTACTTCTTTCCAGCACCCTTTTTCTCTGTAAGCAACCCGGGCCCTCTCCAGAAAGTGAATGGCAAAGTCCACAGCCATACCAATTGAAAGAGCACTCAGAACTGCTACGGGAAGGTCATAATCTTTGCCGGTTATTCCGGTAATACCATAGATTATTATCAGAGTTACCGTAAGAGGAAGCATACACAGGAGTCCCCACCATACAGATCTGAAGACATAAGCCATCATAATGAAAACAATGATGAAACTACCAATGAAAGACTCAAGAAAACCTCTTACCAGCTTCTTTTCAAGAACCCGGTTAATATAGTGTAAGCCGGACCATCTGTAATCTATTCCTGCCGGAGGAGGATTTTTTCCGAAATACTCCTCTACATAATCCATCACTTTCTGAGTATCTCTGCTATCACCGGTTTTAAACTGGACCATAATATTTGCTTTACCATAATCTCCGGTAACCATATGCCACAGATCGTGAGGTCTGTGACTCTGCTGATACTGCATAAAGCATTCAGCTACTCCCTGAATAGATGATGGAATAGTAAAAAATTTATCATCACCACCTCTCAGTTCCTGATTAATCTTTCGTACTACATCTGCAATTGATACACTTTTCCCGACAACATCCAGATTCCCGATACTCTTTTGAAAATCTGACATATATTTCAGAACTTCAGGATTTTTAAATATCTTCTGTTTCTCTTTTTCCAGGCTCAACTGTTCTCTTATATTCTGAAGCAGATAGTATTCATCTTCACTGCAATCAGCAGATAATCTGTCAATACAGGCAACACTACTATCTATTGCTTTTAACAGGTCTCCTTTACTATGAAAAGCCTGTTCCAGATCTGAAACGATCTTATCTGCATACCCAGCAAATCCACTCTTACCCTCTGAAAGTTTTCCTGTTATATTCTGCTTCAACCTGTTAATCTCTACCTTCTGCTGCTCAATGCTCTTCTCTTCTGTTTCCATAATGATGAAAGCTGTATATATTCCATCAAAATGTTTATTAAGAGCAATATCTCCTTTACGAACCGGATGCTCTTCAGTAAACCTTCTGGCGTAGTTATCATTCACCTGAATTCTGGTAATTCCCCATATGGATACTGAGACAATCAGAAGAGATGTAACAATAACAGCCTTGCCATATTTACTGGTAAATCTCCCTATATAACCGAGAGCTTTGGTTAGCATGGTTTTCTGCTCAGAATCCTTCTTTTTTTTGAGACTCTCAAACACTTTTTCAGGCATCATCATTACATATGCAGGAGTAAAAATTACTGTAATAAGCCAGGCAAGAAATACTCCTATACTTAAAAATCCCCCAAAAACCTGAGCTGGTGGAATTGGTGCAAATACCAGAGACATGAAACCTGCAGCAGTAGTCAGCGAGGTATAAAGCATCGGTTTAAAAAGAGTGTGCATAACCTCTACAATAGTTTTTTTTCTTCCTTTCTCTTTTGTATACCGGTCAAAGAACTCTGAAATCACATGAACCGAATCAACCATTGCAATTGACATAAGAAATATTGGCAGCATTGAACTGAGAATATGAACCGGAAAGCCCAGACCAATCATAAGCCCCATAGTGCATATTATGGATATATTAGCAATTATGAGAGGCAGAAGTACCAGTCCCCATCTCTTAAAAGATATAAAAAGCAGAGTCATAATAAGAAGCATAGCTAAAGGCGGGGCAATTCCTATCTGTGTAAACATCTCCACCCCTACTGCTCCTTCCGCAACCGGAAGCCCTGTTATATGGTACTCATCATCACCTCCAATCTCTTTTACTTTCTCCTGAAGCCTGGTATAGATCTTATAGCTGAGCATCTTACTTGTTAATGGCAAATAGATACAGAGAGCCCTTCCGTCTCCAGACACAACCCTACCTTTAAGAAGAGGATTTGAAAGAGCTCTATCCCTGATTCTGAGGGCTTCCTCTCTGTTTTCAGGTGGTTCAGGCATCAACCATTCAAAACTTATTACACCAGGGCCTTTCTGGCTTATATGTTCAACCATTGATGGTGCAAGCATGTCAATTTCTATAACTCCTGCACTCCTCCCCGGATTATCTTCATCCTTCCAGCATAAAGATCTGGCAAACTCTGTTAAACCATATATCTTTTTTAAACTCTCTACATTAAAGACACCATCGGGGTGTTTCTCATTTACTATCCCCACAACTACAGTGTCACTTAACTTAAACTCTCTTTTTGTTTTTCCATAAAAAACCCTCTCAACTTCATCTTTTCTCAACATATTTTCAGGATCAGTATCCATCTCAATTAAAGGAAAAAATGCTATTGAGAATCCTATGGCTATAACAATTAGTGCTACTACCCATCTGGTTCTTTCTACAGCAAAACTGATTAAGTAATCTCTTATCTTTTCCAAATCTTACTCCTTTTTGTTAGGCAACCTAACAATTTAACTAAATTTTTTTCTACTCGATTTTATCTTTAACTCTATTTAGAAAATCTGCAAACCTGTCGACTCTTTCTCTGAATTCACTTACAAAGCTATCACTATCTTCTCCAAAATGATCTTCAAATATTTCATACATTTTTTTATGCTTCTTTTCATGGGCTTCATAGGCAACCCGACCTGAACCAGTAAGGAAAAACATAACCTCTTTATTATTTTTACTACTCACCCGCTTCTCTACAA